>NZ_JASNGB010000038.1 GCF_030271215.1 Deinococcus rhizophilus
CCCCAGCGGGTCCAGCGCGGCGACGGCGGGCCGGGCCAGCTGGAGGAGGCCACGGGTCGGGGTGGGCACCGGAACGGTCAGGTCCGCCGTGCCCGCCGCTGGAACGCGCCCCATCCCCCCGGCCCCCGGCCCCAGCCGCACGAGCACGGCTCCCCCCGGTCCCCGGCTCCCCACGCGCACCGTGAACGGGGCCGTGCCCCCCGCGACCGCCGAGGCCGGAGGCGTCACTCGCCCGGACAGCGCCCGCCCCGCCCGCGTCGCCTGCGCTGCGGCGGCCACCCACACGCCCCCCAGCAGAAAGGTCACCGCGTACCCCAGCCCCAGCGAATAGTTGATGCAGCCCACCAGCGTGACGAGGGTCAGCCCCAGAAAGGCCACGCCCAACCGGGTGGGCCGCAGGGTGCCGGACGTTCGGGGCGCGGGGACCACCAGGCGCTGCGAGCCGGTCAAGGAATGGGCGTCTCGGCGATCAGGCGGGCCAGCACGTCCGGCCCTGCACTGGAGGAGGAGGCCCCCCCGCGCACCGGCAGGCGGTGGCCCGCGACACTGGGGAAGACCGCCTGCACGTCCTCCGGCAGCACCACCCTGCGCCCGGCGAGGTAGGCCCACGCCCGCGCCGCCGCCAGCAGCCCCAGCAGGGCGCGGGGGCTCAGGCCCGCCTCCAGCGCGGGGTCGTCACGGGTGGCGCGGGCGAGCACCTGCAGGTAGTCCAGCAGCGGCGGCGCGGCGTACACGGCGTCCACCTCCCGCCGCGCCGAGCGCAGGGTCTCCGTGTCCAGCACTCCCGTAAGCTCGCGCACCACGCCCCCCCGCCCCCCCNCGGGGTCGTCACGGGTGGCGCGGGCGAGCACCTGCAGGTAGTCCAGCAGCGGCGGCGCGGCGTACACGGCGTCCACCTCCCGCCGCGCCGAGCGCAGGGTCTCCGTGTCCAGCACTCCCGTAAGCTCGCGCACCACGCCCCCCCGCCCCCCCGTCTCCAGCAGGGTGCGCTCGGCACGGGCGTCGGGGTAGCCCAGCGTGACCGACATCAGGAAGCGGTCGAGTTGCGCTTCGGGCAGCGGCGACGTGCCCACGAAGGCGGCCGGGTTCTGGGTGGCGATCACGAAGAAGGGATCGGGCAGCGGCCGGGTCACGCCGCCCTCGCTGACCTGCCGCTCCTCCATCGCCTCGAGCAGCGCACTCTGGGTGCGTGGGGTGGCGCGGTTGATCTCGTCGGCGAGCAGCACCTCCGAGAAGATCGGCCCCGGCTGGTACCGGAAGACACCGCCCACCGCGTCCCAGATGCTCACGCCCAGCAGGTCGGCGGGCAGCAGGTCCGCCGTGAACTGCACCCGCCGGAAGCTCAGGCCCAGCGTGCGCGAAAGCGCGTGCGCCAGCGTGGTCTTGCCGACGCCCGGCTGGTCCTCGATCAGGAGGTGCCCCCCGGCCAGCAGGCAGGCCAGCGAGAGGCGCACCTGCCCCGGCTTGCCCAGAATCACCCCGTCGAGTTGCGCGAGTGCACGGGTCACCGCCGCCGCACTGGTGGAGGGCGGAGGGGCGGCGGGCACGCGCGTCATGCGGGCGAGTCTAGCCGCGCCCCTCTGACAGAACTGCGACATCGGGCGCGGGGACAGAGGTGGGAATCAGGTGTGCAGGTCCTCGCGCTGCTCGCACGGCTGCCCCTCCGCCCCGGGTTGCAGGGTGACGTGCCGGAGGCCGTGGCGCTCGCGCAGGACCTGCCGGGCACGGACGAGCACCTCGGCGGAGTCGGCCCCGCCTGCGACCTCCACATGCGCGGTCAGGACCGGCTGCCCCGCCGTGATCGCCCACACGTGCAGGTCATGGACGCCGCGCACCCCCGGCACGCCGCCCAGGGTGGTCCGCACCGCCCGCACGTCCAGCCCCCTGGGTGCGCCCTCCAGCAGCACATTCAGGCTGTCGAGCAGCAAGGCCCACGCGCTGCGCAGGATCAGCAGCCCGATCAGGGCACTCACGGCCGCGTCGGCCACCGTCCACCCCGTTCCCAGCACCAGCAGCGAGGCGACGATTGCCCCCACCGACCCCAGCAGGTCGCCCAGCACGTGCAGAAAGGCGCCGCGCACATTCAGGCTGTCCCGCTGCCCCCCGTGCAGGACGGCGGCACTCACGAGGTTGGCGACCAGCCCGGCCACCGCGACCGCCAGCGTGACCCCGCCCTGCACCTCGGAAGGTTCGGCGAGCCGCGTGTAGGCCTCCCACAGAATCCAGAGCGTGAGCAGCAGCAGCGCCGCCGCGTTGACAAAGGCCGCCAGAATCTCCACCCGGTGGAAGCCGTAGGTCCGCTCCGGGGTCGCCGGGCGGCGGGCAAGGCGCACCGCGAAGAGACTCAGCGCCAGCGCCGCCACGTCCGACGCCATGTGCCCCGCGTCCGAGAGCAGCGCCAGGCTGCCCGACACCAGCCCCCCGATAACCTCGACCACCATGAACGTCGCCGTGATCCCCAGCGCGATGCCCAGCCGCCGCGCGTCGGTCCCGTGCCCGTGGCTGTGCCCGTGTCCGACGTGGGCGTCGTCATGCGGATGACCGGGGGGGTGGGAGTGGGTGCGCATCGGGCCTCCGTGGGTGGGGAGACGGGGGGCAGAGCCGGAGACAGGCGAGCGCAGGCGTTCGGCGCACAGAGAGACCGCCCAGAGGGACCGCACAGAGAGACAAGAAAAAACCCCGTCCCAGAGGGAGCGGGGTTCCTGTCTGGCTCGGCAGGTAGGGGTCGAACCTACGACCATCCGATTAACAGTCGGACGCTCTGCCACTGAGCTACTGCCGAATACAGCTTACCGAGCTGGCGTGGCCGTTTCCGGCGCGAGAGGGAGAGTAACACGGACCTCGCCCTTTTGCAAGAGAAGGACGCGGGCGTTTCTGCCCTTCAGGCCTGCGCCCCGCCCGGCATGATCGTCCCCGGATTGACGCCCAGGCGGTCGAGGGCCGCCTGCCAGCGTTCCTCGGCGGGCACGTCCCAGACGAGCCCCGGCGCGTCCTGCTCGACCCACAGCCAGGTGCCCTCGCGGGCCTCTTCGGTGAGCTGGCCCGCGCTCCAGCCCGAGTAGCCCAGCAGCAGCATGTACGGCTGATCCGAGGCCATCACCGCGTGCAACACGTCCAGGCTGCTGGTCACGTACAGCCCGGGCACCAGCCGCACCTCGCCGGGCAGGTTCAGCGCTTCCCGGTACAGGCACCAGCCCACGCCCGGCTCGACGGGCCCGCCCGCCCAGGCGGTGCCTGACCCGGTGGTGGGGGCCCCCGGCAGCAGCTCGGCCACGCTCTGGGTCAGCGGCGCGTTGACCAGCAGGCCCATCGCGCCCGACCCGTCGTGTTCCAGCAGCAGGATCACGGCGCCCTCGAAGGCGCTGCCACGCAGATGGGGGCTGGCCACCAGGAACGTCAGCGGGACGGTCATGGGGCCAGGATAGAGGGACTGCAGGCAAAGCGGGCCACAACGGCGAGACCTCCCGCCGCCGGGAGGGGGAGCGGGAGGCTGGAAAGGGGAGAGGGCTTACGCGCTCGCGCCGGGGCTGCGGCGGGTCGTCTTGCGCTTGGCGGGGGGGGCGGCGACCCCGGCGGCTTCCCCTCGCGGGGTCTCCAGGGCCTTCAGGCCGCCCACCAGGGCCACGTCGAGCACCTGATCGACCGTCTCGCAGGGGTGAAAGCGCATGGAGGAGCGCAGGTGCAGCGGGATGTCGCGCAGATCGCCCTCGTTCGCCTTCGGCATGATCACGTGCTTGATCCCGGCGCGGCGGGCGCCCAGAACCTTCTCCTTCAGCCCACCGATGGGCAGGTAACGCCCGGTCAGGGTCATCTCGCCCGTCATCGCCACGTCATGCCGCACCGGGATACCACTCAGCGCGGAGATCAGCGAGGTCGCCATCGCGCCGCCCGCCGAGGGGCCTTCCTTGGGAATCGCGCCCGCCGGAACGTGGATGTGGATCTCACTGTTCTCGATGCGCTCGCGGTCGATGTGGAAGCGCTCCGCGTTGGTCTTGATGTAGGTCAGGGCGGCGCGGGCCGACTCCTTCATCACGTCCCCGAGCTGTCCGGTCAGCACCAGCCCCTTGCCGGGCATCACGCTGGTTTCCACGAACAGGATGTCGCCGCCGACGGGCGTGTAGAACATCCCGGTGGACACGCCGACCCGGTCCTCCTGCCCCTCGCTCTCGGGGATGTGCCGCGCCTGGCCGAGGTAGCGGTCGAGTTCCTTGTCGGTGACCTTGACGCGCTTGACCTCGCCCGTGGCGATGCGGCGGGCGACCTTGCGGGCCACGGTGCCGATCTCGCGCTCGAGGTTGCGCACGCCCGCTTCCCGGGTGTAGTGGCTGATCAGCCGCTCCAGCGCCGCGTCGGTGAAGCTGAGCTGGTTGGCCTTCAGGCCGTTCGCCGTGAGCTGGCGGGGCAGCAGGTAGCGCTTGGCGATCTCCAGCTTCTCCTGCTCGATATAGGAGGAGAAGTCGATGACCTCCATGCGGTCCATCAGCGCCGCCGGAATCTGCTCGGGATAGTTGGCGGTCGCGATGAACATGACTTCCGAGAGGTCGAAGGCCACCCCCATGTAGTGGTCGGTGAAGTGCTGGTTCTGCGCGGGGTCCAGGACTTCGAGCAGCGCCGCCGAGGGGTCGCCCTGGTAGCTGGTGCCCAGCTTGTCCACCTCGTCGAGCAGGATCACCGGGTTCTTGGTGCCCGCCGTGCGGATGCCCTGGATGATGCGCCCCGGCATCGCCCCGATGTAGGTGCGGCGGTGGCCCCGGATGTCCGACTCGTCGCGGGCGCCGCCCAGCGCGATGCGCACGTACTTGCGCCCCAGCGACTTGGCGATGCTCTGCGCGATGCTGGTCTTGCCCACCCCGGGAGGGCCGGTGAACACCAGAATCGGTCCCTTGTTGACCTCCTCGGCGCTGAGTTCGCCGCGCTCGGCCCGCTCACGGCGCAGCCGCCGCACAGCCAGGAACTCCAGCACGCGGTCCTTGACCTTCTCCAGCCCGTAGTGGTCCTCGTCGAGAATCCCGGCGGCCTCGGACACGTCGAGACGGTCCTCGCTGCGCACGTTCCAGGGCAGTTCGGTGACCCAGGTCAGGTAGGTGCGGATGACCGAGGCCTCGGCCGCGTCGGGGTGCATCCGGGCCAGGCGGTTCACCTCGCGGTCGATCTCCTTTTTGATCTCGGGGGCGAGCCCCAGCGCGTCGATCTTGGCGCGGAAGACCTCGGCCTCGTCGCCGTCCTCGCCGTCACCCTCGCCGCCCTGCAGCTCCTTCTGGATGACCTTCATCTGCTCGCGCAGGTAGTACTCGCGCTGGTTCTTGTCGATCTCCTCCTTGACCTGGGCGCGAATCCGGGCCTGCACCGCCTGCACCTCCTGCTCGGTGTCCAGCAGCGTCAGCACCCGGCGCACGCGGTCGGTCAGGCGGGCGGCTTCCAGCACCGCCTGCTTGTCCTCCAGCTTGAAGTCGAGGTTAAAGGCGATGTGGTCGGCCATCTCGCCGGGCTCGTCCTTGCCCTGAATGGTCTGGACGCTCTCGGCCCCGATGCGGCCCCCCGCCGCGACCGTCTCGAACTTCTCGCGCAGCTCGCGGGCCAGCGCCTGCAGCTCGACCGGATCGCCCGTCTCGGTGGGCAGTTCCTCCACGTCGGCGGTGAGGTACTCGCCCCGCCCGTAGCGGGTCACGCGGGCCCGCGACACGGCAGACACCAGCATCTGCACGGTGCCGTCGGGGTTCTTGCGCACGCGCAGCACGTTGCAGGCGGTGCCCACGTCGTACAGGTCGGCGCCCTGCGGGTCGTCCACGTCCTTGTCGCGCTGCGACACGATCAGGATGACCTTGTCGCCCGCCATCGCCGCCTCGATCGCGCCGATCGAGAGGGCACGGCTGGCGTCGATGTGCTGCACCATCGTGGGGTAGATGACGCTGCCGCGCACCGGGCACACGGGCACGTTGGCGGGCAGCGGGGTGGGTTGATTGGCAGTGGGCATGAAGGCTCCTTTGTAACGCCCGAGATGACTCTGGAAGGGGGTTGCTGGCGAGGGTGTTGCCAGGAAACTTGAGTGCAACTATATCAACTTTCGGGGAAGGGGGCAAGCCCTGAACTGCCGGGGCGGAACCGGGCTCAAGCCCGTCCACCACGCTGAAATCCTGCGCCCGCCCGCCTGACAGCGGCCTCACGGGGAGCTGAAGCGGCCTTCATGGGAAGTGTGGGCATACGGTGTGGGCATACTGGGGGCCATGCCCCGCGTCCTGTTCCGGCTGTCTGCCCCGCCTCCCGTGCCGGGGGCCACCCTGTTCCTGACCGGGACCCACCGGGGCTGGAGCGACGGGGTGGAGGGCTGGACCTTCGGCCCAGACGGGGTGCTCGCCGCCGAGTTGCCCCCGGGCGCCCTGCTGAACGTGAAGGTGCGGGCGCTGGCACCGGACGGCACCGTCACCGAGGAGGGGGACGCCTGGGGAGGCCGCGCCCCCGCCCACCGGCTCGTCGTGCGCGGGGACACCACCCTCGACCTGCCGGTGGCAGGCTGGCAGGACGGACGGGCGGGCCGGGAGCGCCCCACCCGCAGCGCCCCCCCGCAGGGGACGCTCATGCTCGCGGCCCCCTGGGGCGAGCAACCCGTGCGGTTGTGGTCGCCAGGGGACGTGGAGGGCGACCTGCCGCTGCTGATCCTGCACGACGGCCAGAATGTCTTTGACGAGGGACCCTCTTTTGCGGGCGAGAGCTGGGACGCGGCGGGGGCGGCGCAGGCGCTGGCCGACGCGGGCTTCCCCTGCCGCCTCGCCGCCCTCCCCGTGAACGAGGACCGCAGCCGCCGCTACGTGCCCTTCGCCTTCGAGCTGAACAGCTTCGAGTCCGGCGCGGACGGGTACGCCGACTGGCTGCGGGACGCGCTGCTGCCGCATCTGCGCGGGCGGTTCGGCCCCGTGCCGCCGCAGCGGGTGGCGCTGGCTGGCTCCTCCTTCGGCGGGCTGATCACCGCCTACGCGGGCCTGCGTGACCCCGGCACCTACGGCACCCTCGGCGTGTTCAGCCCCGCGATCTGGCCCGCCGACCACGCCTTCCTGCGCTGGCTGGAAGGCCGCGCCGACGCCCAGGCCCGCGTGTGGCTTGACATGGGCGACCACGAGGGCGACACCCTGGAAAGCGCCGCTGCCCTCGTCACCCTGACCCACGACCTCGCCGCCCGGCTGCGCCCGAGGGTGGCCGGGGTCCACCTCACCATCGGCGAGGGCCACTGGCACGATGAACCCGCGTGGCGGGAACGCCTCCCCGGGTTCCTGCGCTGGTGGCTGACCGGACTCCAGGGTTAGGCCAGCACATCCCGCGCGATGATCAGCTTCTGAATCTCGCTGGTGCCCTCGTAAATCCGCAACAGCCGCTGGTCGCGGTAGTAGCGTTCCACGGGCGAGTCCTTCATGTAGCCCATGCCCCCGGCGACCTGCACGGCCTTGTCGGCCACCTGCGAGAGCATCTCGGTCGCGTGCAGCTTGGCGACGGACGCCATGCGGCGCACGTCCTGCCCCTCGTCCACCATCCAGGCGACCTTCTGCCACAGCAGGCGCGAGGTCTGGATGGCAACCTCCATCTCGGCCAGCATGAACTGCACGGCCTGAAACTCGGCGATGGGTTGCCCGAACTGCTCGCGCGTCTTGGCGTGCGCCACCGAGAGGTCGAGCAGCCGCTGCATCGCGCCCGTGGACCGCGCGGCGATGCCGACCCGCCCATTGGTCAGGATGCCCAGCGCCTCGCGGTAGCCCAGGTGCTCGGGGCCGAGGAGGTTGGCAGCCGGAATCTCGGCGTCCTCGAACATCACCTCGGCCGAGAGCGCCCCCTTCTGCCCCATCTTCTCGTCGATCTTGCCGATGGTGACGCCCGGCGTGCCCTGCGGCTCGACCAGAAAGGCACTCATGCCGCGCGTGCCCCGGCTGGGGTCCGTCACCGCGATGACCGTGAGCAGCCCGGCAATGGGTGCGTTGGAGATGTAGTGCTTGGTGCCGTTCAGCACGTACACGTCGCCCCGGCGCTCGGCCTTCGTGCGGATGTTCGCCGCGTCCGACCCGCTGCTGGGCTCGGTGATGGCGAAGCCCGCGATGCACTCGCCGCTCGCCATGCGCGGCAGAAAATGTTGCTTCTGCTCCTCGTTGCCGAGCTTGACCAGCCCGCTGGTGCCGATGCTGGCGTGGGCGCTGATCACCCCGCCGAAGCCCATATGCCCCTGCCCCATCGCCTCGTACACGGCGCAGCGGCCCAGGGCGCCCAGGCCCACGCCGCCGTATTCCTCGGGAATGCTCAGGCCGAAGAGCCCCAGCTCGGCGGCCCCGCGCATCAGCTCGGGCGGCACCTGGTTGGTGTCCTCGATCTCGCGGGCACGCGGCTCGACCACGCCCAGCATGAAGTCACGGACGGTCGCCTGCATGTCCCGCAGGTCCTCGGGCAGGGTGAAGTTCATAGGTACCAGACAGGCTAGCGCCTGCGGGCGGCCCGGCCCACAGGTCGGGGGCGCAGATTGACATCCCGCCCGGCGCCGCCTAAGCTGTGTGGGCCTGCGAAAGCGGCGCGTGCGTGGTGGGTTTAGCTCAGTTGGTTAGAGCGCCGCTCTGTGGAAGCGGAGGCCGGGGGTTCAAATCCCCTAATCCACCCCACCCCCCCGGGAGCTGCCCAGCGTGGCTCCCGGGGTTTTTCCTTTTGACAGCGTGTTGACCGCGTGCGGGGATGGCGGAACTGGTAGACGCACCAGACTTAGGATCTGGCGGGGCAACCCTTGGGAGTTCAAGTCTCCTTCCTCGCACCAACAGGCGACCTTCCCCTGCTTCGGCGGGGGATTTTGCTGCAGCCTGGCCTGCCTGTGGCCGCCCCCCGGACCCTCGCGCGGAAGGGGCGGGAGGCTCTATGATGCACGGCGGCATGTCGCGTGCCCGGACCGCGCCGCAGTTTCAGCGGGGCGCACGTGGCCGCAGGCACACACGAGGAGCGCCGATCCCTCCAGGGCCCATGCGGGTAAACCCCCGCAGTGCTGGGAGGCAGGCGGCCAAGCAGAGGAGACGCAATGGCAGAGCTGATCAGCAAGGAAGGCAACAAGGTGCAGTTTCAGGTGGCGGTGCCCGCCGCTGAAGTCAACCGCGCTTACGAACAGGTGTGGGCGGGCCTCGCGCGGGATGTGCGCGTGCCCGGCTTCCGTCCCGGCAAGGCGCCCCGCAAGGTGCTCGAAGGCCGTGTGGGCAAGGGCTACGTCGAGCAGGAAGTGCGTGACCGCCTGCTCCAGAGCCACTACCCGCAGGCCGCCCGCGAGCTGAAGCTCAACCTCGTCGACGCGCAGATCGACCCCGGCACCCTCCAGAACGGCCAGGGCTTTTCGTTCACGGTGCGCGGCGAGACGTACCCCGAAGTCACCCTGGGGGACTGGAAGGCGGCCCAGCTCACGGCAGCGGCCCCCGAGATCACCGACGACGTGCTGGAGCGCACCCTCTCGGACCTGCAGGAGCGCAACGCGACCTTCCAGAGCGTGGAGCGTCCCATCGAGGCGACCGACCAGGTCACCATCGAGGAACTCGGGGACGGCGAGGGCGGCAGCTACCCCGTCTACCTCGACGTGGCCGAGCCGCACGTGCGCGATGCCCTGATCGGCAAGAACGTGGGCGACGAGGTCGAGATCACCGTGCCCGCCCACCAACACGGCGACCACGAGCACCCCGAGCACACCGTCCGCGTGCGGGTGCAGGGCGTGCAGACCAAGCAGCTGCAGGAACTGGGCGATGAGTTCGCCAAGTCGCTGAACTTCGAGTCGCTCGAGCGCCTGCGCACCGACCTGAGGGGCGAGCTGGAGCGCCGCGCCCGCCAGGAAGGGGACGCCGCCCGCCGCGAGGAGTTCACCCAGCACCTCGTTTCCGGGATGCAGGCCGAGATTCCCCAGGCGCTGCTCGACCGCCGCCGCGACGCGATGCTCGAGGAGATCAAGGACGACCTCGGGCGCCAGGGCGTCAAGTGGGGCGAGTACGAGACCTTCATGCAGGAGCAGGGCAAACTCGACGAGTTTCTAGCGGACCTCGCTAAGAACGCCGAGAGCCGCGTCCGGCGTGACCTCGCCCTCGAGCGCCTCGCCGAGGAGCTGAACGTGCAGGTCAGCGACGCCGAGTTCAGCCAGACCATGACCGCGCTCGCGCAGGCCAACAACCTGACCCCCCAGCAGCTGCAGAGCCAGCTCGGGCCCAACGGCCTGAACGCCTACTACATCAGCATGGTGCGCGAGCGCGGCCTGCAGCAGGCCCTGTCCGGACTGACGGCGGGCGAGTCGGCCCAGGCCGGGGGCGAGGAGAAGGCCACGGCCAGCGAGGACACCCAGACTGGTGGCGAGGGCGCGACCCAGACCGACGGGGCGGGCGCGGCCGAGGGCCAGACCGAGAAGTCCGAGTAACACCTCAACCGTGGAAGAGGGGCGTCTCCGTGAGGGGCGCCTTTTTTCTGTGCTTCGCAGCCGCGCCGGGATTGCCCCCCGCGTTCCGGCTGGCCCCCCTTGAACCGCGTCCAGAGTCGTGGGCTATTCATTGAACAGCTGTTCAATGAATGCTAGCGTCGGTGCATGACGACAGCTTCCGGGGCCAGCCCCACCCGTCCTCCCCTGGGCATCACGGCGCTGGGGGCCTACGCACCCGCGCGGGTGATCAGCAATGCCGATTTCGAGGCGCGGCTGGAGACCAACGCCGAGTGGATCGAGAGCCGCACCGGCATTCGCGAGCGCCGTTTCGCCGCCGAGGACGAGTTCACCTCGGACGTGGGGGTGGGGGCGGTGCGCGACCTGCTCGCGCGTGACCCGGACGCCCTGAGCGAGGTGGACGCCGTGATCTGCGCGACCGTCAGCCCCGACGCGCTGATGCCCTCGACCGCCGCCCTGATCGCCATGCAGGTTGGGCTGACCGGGGTCGCCGCCTTCGACCTCTCGACGGCCTGCAGCGGCTTCGTGTACGGCCTGAGCGTGGCGCAGGGGCTGATTCTGGCGGGCACGGCGCGGCGGGTGCTCGTGGTCGGCGCCGAGGCCCTCTCCAAGGTGGTGGATCAGGACGACCGCAACACGGCCATCCTCTTCGGGGACGGGGCGGGCGCGGCGGTGGTGGGGCCGGTGCCCCAGGGCTACGGCTTTCAGCAGTTCGTGCTGGGAGCGGACGGGGCGGGAGGATCGAGCCTCTATATCCGCTGCGCCGCCACCAAGCTGCCCGGCGGCTTCGAGATGGCCCCCGGCGTCGGCATGAACGGCCGCGAGGTCTTCAAGTTCGCCGTGCGCGTGCTGGGCGACAGCGGCAACGAGGTGCTCGCCAAGACGGGCCTCACGAGCCGCGACGTGGACTGGGTCGTGCCGCACCAGGCCAACATCCGCATCATCGAGGCCGCCAACGAACGCTTCGGGGTGCCCATGTCGAGAACGGTCGTGAACGTGGACCGCTACGGCAACACGTCGAGCGCGACCGTGCCGCTGGCGCTGCGCGAGGCGCTGGACGACGGCCGGATTCAGGAGGGCCACCAGCTGCTGCTCGTCGCCTTCGGGGGTGGCCTGAGCTGGGCCGCCGGGACGATGCGCTGGTGGGCCGGGACTCCCAGCCTGCAGCCCCGCGCCGCCGCTGCCGCCGAGGTGCCCGCGTGAAGACCGCCGCCCCCACCCTGGCGGCACTGTTTCCCGGCCAGGGCTCGCACGCGGTCGGCATGGGCGCGGACCTCGCCGCCGCCTTTCCGGAAGCCGGGGCCGTCTACGCAGAAGCCGAGGACACCCTGCCCGGCCTGCGCGGTCTGATCGAGACGGGACCGCCCGAAGACCTCACCCTCACGGCCAACCAGCAACCCGCGCTTGTGGCCGCGTCGGTCGCCGCGTTCCGGGCGTGGCAGGCGCAGACGGGGCTGACCCCGGCCTTCGCGGCGGGGCACTCGCTGGGCGAGTATTCGGCGCTGGTCGCGGCCGGGACATTGCGCCTCGCGGACGCCCTGCGCCTGACCCGGCGGCGCGGCGAGCTGATGCAGCAGGCCGTCCCCGTCGGGGTCGGGGCGATGAGCGCCGTGATGGGCGACCCGGACGTGGTGCGCGAGGTCTGTGCGTTGGCCCCCGGCATCGTCCAGCCCGCCAACTACAACGCGCCGACCCAGACGGTCATCTCCGGTGAGAAGGCCGCCGTGGACGCCGCCGCCGCCGAACTCCGGGCGCGGGGGCTCAAGGCCATTCCCCTCAGGGTGAGTGCGCCCTTCCACTGCGACCTGATGGCCCCGGCGCGGGAAGGGCTGACGCCCGATCTGCACGCCGCCGCCTTCGGACCGCTCGCCTTTCCGGTGTACGCCAACGTGACCGCCGAACCCAACACCGACCCCGCTGCCCTGCCCGACCTCCTTGCCCGCCAGATCACCGGGAGCGTGCGCTGGGCCGAGACGATCCGGGCGCTGGCTGACGCCGGGGCCGAGGTCTTCGTGGAGTTCGGCCCCGGCACGGTGCTGACCGGGCTGGTAAAACGCATCCTGCCCGACGCCCGGACGCTGAACGTGGGCACGGCGGAGCAGGTGCGGGGCTTTGGGCTCCCCACGACCAGCCCCCAGCTTTAACCCTCTTCGGCTGGCCGCCGGACGCTGGCGGCCAGCCGCTTGCCTGCAAGGACTTCCATGACCCAACCTGAACCCCACCCCCAGCCCACTTCCTCCCAGCGCGTCGCCCTCGTGACCGGCTCCAGCCGGGGCCTGGGCCGCGCGATGGCCCTCTCGCTCGCTCAGGCGGGCTTCGGCGTGGCCGTCCACTACGGCCGCAACCAGGCGGAGGCCGAGAAGGTCGCCGGGGAGATTCGCGCCCTCGGTGTGCCCGTGCAGGTCTTCGGAGCCGACCTCTCCACGCCCGCCCACGCCAGCACGCTGGTCGAGGACGTGATCGGGGCGATGGGCCGCCTCGACGTGCTCGTCAACAACGCCGGAATCACCCGCGACACCCTCGCCATCCGCATGAAGGACGAGGACTGGCAGGCCGTCCTGGACACCAACCTCGGCAGCGCCTTTGCCGCCAGCCGCGCCGCCATCAAGCACATGATGCGGGCGCGGGCCGGGCGGATCATCAACATCGCCTCGGTCGTGGGGCTGATGGGCAACCCCGGTCAGGCCAACTACGTTGCCAGCAAGGCGGGCCTGATCGGGCTCACCAAGGCGCTCGCCAAGGAGTACGGCGGGCGCGGGATCACCGTGAACGCGGTCGCCCCCGGCTTTATCGAGTCGGACATGACCGCCGGACTGCCGGAGGACGTGCAGAAGACGTACCTGGGGGGTATCCCGCTGGGGCGCTTCGGTCGGCCGGAGGAAGTGGCCGCCCTGGTCGCCTTTCTCGCCTCCGACGCCGCCGGGTACGTCACCGGGCAGGTCATCGGGGTGGACGGGGGGCTGTACCCGCACTGACCGGGCGCCGGGCGGCCCGGATTGAACCCCGTTCAAGCATCTCGGCACAGTTGGGGAGCGCGTGTACACTGGCGCGAGACTTTCAGCATCAAGGAGGACAGCAAGCATGGCGACATTTGAAGACGTGAAAGACGTGATCGTCGAGAAACTCGGCGTGGACGCGGACAAGGTGACCCCCGAAGCCCGGTTCGTCGAGGACCTCGGCGCCGACAGCCTGGAGACGGTGGAGCTGATCATGGGGCTCGAGGACCGCTTCGGCATCACCATCAGCGACGAGGACGCCGAGCAGATTCGCACGGTGCAGGCGGCCATCGACTACATCGGCTCGCAGCAGTAAGCGCGGGCAGGGGGGCCGGGGAAGGCGTGCGGGAAACCGTGGCCCTGCCCGGCCCTCCGCTTGACCCCCACCGGGCTTGACCCCGGGGGAGGGGAAAGGAGGCAGCATGAGCGTGACAGGACTCAGGCGCGTGGCAGTCACCGGGCTCGGCCCCGTGACGCCCATCGGGACGGGGGCCGCAGCCTTCGCCGAGGCGCAGCGGGCGGGCCGCAGCGGGATCAGCACCATCACCCACTTCGACCCCTCGGACGTGGCGAGCAAGATCGCGGGGCAGGTGGACGACGACCTCTCGGCCTTTGTGGACCCCAGGGAAGCCCGCAAGCTCGACCGCTACGTGCAGCTCGCGCTCGCCGCGGCCGAACTCGCCGTGCGTGACAGCGGGCTGACCGGGGAGGAACTGCGCGGCGAGCGCACGGGCGCGGTGATCGGCTCGGGGATCGGCGGGGTCAAGACCTTCGAGGATCAGGCGGGCGTGCTGCACTCGCGCGGGCCGGGGCGCATCAGCCCGATGTTCATCCCGATGATGATCGCCAACATGGCGACCGGGCACGTCGCCATGCGCTACGGGGCCACGGGTCCCAGCAGCACGGTGGTCACCGCCTGCGCGACCGGCACGGGCTCGGTGGGCGACGCGGCCCGCTACATCCAGCTCGGCCTCGCGGACGTGATGCTCGCGGGCGGCACCGAGGCTGCCGTCACGCCCATCGCCGTCGGCGGTTTTGCCAACATGAAGGCGCTGTCTACCCGCAACGACGCCCCGCAGGAGGCCAGCCGTCCCTTTTCCGCCTCGCGCGACGGCTTCGTGCTGGGCGAGGGCGCGGGCGTGGTCGTGCTGGAGGAGTACGAGAAGGCCAAGGCCCGTGGTGCGACCATCTACGCCGAGATCGTGGGCTACGGCACCAGCGCCGACGCGCACCACATCACCCTCCCGGCTCCCGAGGGGCGCGGCGCCCAGGTCGCCATGCGGATGGCCCTCGCCACGGCGGGCGTGAATCCCGAGCAGGTGGGGTATGTCAACGCGCACGGCACCAGCACCCACTTCAACGACCTGCACGAGACGCAGGGCATCAAGCACGTCTTCGGCGCCCACGCGCACGAGCTGGCGGTCAGCTCCACCAAGTCGATGACCGGGCACCTGCTGGGCGCGGCGGGCGCGGTGGAGGCCATCGCGGTCGCGCAGGCCCTGCACGACGGCATCCTGCCGCCCACCATCAACCTCACCGATCCCGACCCGCTGCTGGACCTCGACTACATCCCGGAAGGCGCACGGGAGCAGCAGGTGGAATACGTCCTGAGCAACTCCTTCGCCTTTGGCGGGCAGAACGCGGCGCTGCTGTTCCGGCGGGCGTAAACGCGGCCTAGAGCATTTGCCATAAGAATGCGGTGGGTTTCCGCATGCGTTGGCCGAGCGGACTTGCACAGCTGCGCAGCAGAGCGAGCGAATTGAAGAAGAGCCTTGGGCATTCGGGGAGGCACCTGGGGCGCCCTTCCCCGGGGGCCGTCATTCTGTCAAATGCTCTAAGCATGCCTGGGCGCCAGGTTCGGCCCTCCGCTGAGACGGCTTCCGGTTGAACGGTGACCAGAACTGTTCACTCCGAGCGGACTTGCAAAGCTGCGGAGCAGAGCGGGCAGGAACAGAACGGTTGCCGGGAAAGGAGGTCTCAAATCGGCACACTCCCGGTTTGAGAACGGATTGGACGGAAACCGTGTGAGACAATAGGGACCTGGCCCCGCGCTGGGTCCCGTCGCCGTTTTCGCCTCCCCACTTCCCCGAGGTTGCCCGCTGTGTCAGCTCCCAGACCCGTGTCCACCCGCCCTGCCGCGTCCCGCCCGCGCCGCCGCCCCGCCCGTGGAGAGGCGGCGCAGGACGGGCGCACCTTCAGCACGGTCGCCAATTCCGACAGTCCCCTGCTCAACCGGGAGCTGTCGTGGCTGGCGTTCAATGCGCGGGTGCTGGCCGAGGCGCGGGACGAGCGCAATCCGCCGCTGGAGCGGCTGCGCTACGCGGCGATCTGCGGCAGCAACCTCGACGAGTTCTTCATGGTGCGGGTGGCGGGCGTGCACCGCCAGATCGCGGCGGGAGTCAAGACGCCCGGCCCCGACGGGCTGCTGCCCCGACAGACGCTGGACCTCGTGCGCGAGCGGACCCACGACATGCTGCGCCAGATCGAGCAGGCGGCCCGGCGCACCCTCGACGACCTCGCGCGGGAGGGGGTGCGCTTCTCGCGCATCGCGGACCTGGGCAAGCGGGCGCGGGCGGCGCTGCGGGAAAAGTACCTCGCGGAGATTCAGCCGGTGCTGACGCCGCTGGTCGTGGACCCCAGCCACCCCTTTCCGTACCTCAGCAACCTCAGCCTCAACCTCGCCGTGCTGCTGGGCGGGGGTGAGGGCGAGGAACCCGACTTCGCGCGGGTCAAAGTGCCGGTGGGCGTGCTGCCGCGCGTGGTGGCGGTGGGGGGGCGCCTCGTGCTGCTTGAGGACGTGATCGCCGCGCATCTCGGGGACCTGTTCAAGGGGCGCACGGTCCTGGCCGCCCATCCCTTCCGGGTCACCCGCAACACCGACTACGAGTTCGAGGAGGAGGAGGCCGAAGACCTGCTCGCCACCATCGAGGACGGGCTGCGGCGGCGGCGGTTCGGGTCGGCGGTGCGGCTGGAGGTGGGGCACGGGATGCCCGAGCCTCTGGTCACCTTCTTGCAGGAGCGGCTGCGGCTGGCCCCCGAGGACATCTTCCGGCTGGAGGGGCTGCTGGGCACGGCGGACCTGATGAGCCTGCCGGTCGACCGCCCGGACCTCGCCTTCCCGCCCCACGTTCCGGCCGTGCCCGACCTCGGCGACGAGGAGGAAGGCGGCATCTTCGACGTGCTCGGCGCGGGTGACGTGCTGCTGCACCATCCCTACGACGGCTTCGAGGGGGTGCTCGCCTACCTGGAGGAAGCGGCCGCCGACCCACGGGTGCTGGCGATCAAGCAGACCCTCTACCGCACCGGGGACGACCCCCGGCTGCTGGGGGCGCTGCGCAAGGCCGCCGAGAACGGCAAGCAGGTCGTCGCGCTGATCGAACTCAAGGCCCGCTTCGACGAGCAGCGCAACATCTCCTGGGCCAGAAAGCTGGAGCGGGCCGGGGCGCACGTGGTCTACGGGGTCGCCGGACTCAAGACCCACGGCAAGGTCACGCTGGTCGTGCGCCGGGAGGAGGAGGGCCTGCGCCGTTACGTCCACATCGGCACCGGGAACTACAACCCCAAGACGGCCCGGCTGTACACCGACCTCAGCCTGCTCACGGCCCACGCGGGGCTGGGGGCCGACGTGTCCGAGCTGTTCAACCACCTCACCGGGTACGCGGAGGCGACCTACGCCCACCTGCTCGTCGCGCCCGATACCGCCCGCTCCGGTCTGGTGGCCCTGATCGACCGCGAGATCGCCCACGCCGGAGCCGGGCACGACGCCTGGGTGCGGGTCAAGGTCAACTCGCTCACCGATCCCGGCATGATCAAGGCGCTGTACCGGGCTTCAGCGGCGGGCGTGCGCGTCGAGCTGATCGTGCGGGGCGTGTGCTGCCTGCGCCCCGGAGTCCCCGGCCTCTCGGAGAACATCCGGGTCCGCAGCCTGCTGGGGCGGTTTCTGGAACACGCCCGCGTCTTCGCCTTCGGGGGCGCCGGAAGCCCCGAGGTCTACTTCGGCAGCGCCGACTGGATGAGCCGCAACCTCGACCGCCGCGTCGAGGTGATCGCCCCGGTCCTCGACGCGGCCCACTGCGACCGGTTCCTGCGGATGCTGGCGACCGAGTGGGCCGACCAGCGCGGCTCCTGGGAGCTGAACGTGGAGGGCATGTACGAGAAGCTGCCGGGCGATTTCAGCGCCCAGCGGGCTTTCGCGGAGGCGCGGCACCCGGAGTAGGAGAAGGGAGAAAAGGGAACGGACGCCTCCGGGGTGGGGGCGTCCGTAAGGGTTTTGAGAGAGGTCAGGCGACACCATAGTCGTCAGCGCCCTGAGGAGCGGACTGCTGAATCGGCTTGGCCACGCCGTAGTCGTTTGCCCCCGCCTGGGCGACCGAGATGCCGAGAGCTGCCAGAACCGCCAGGACCTTCATGATTTTTTTCAGGGACATGGCGGTATTGTAACCACAAACGATGACTTTAGATGTGGAGCACTTCTCAGACCTCCAGGCACACTTCGATGCTGGGCGTTATGACGCCGTCATCGCGTACCTGACCGACTTCCCACCAACGACCCCTGAGGGGTGGCGGCTCCTGGGCATGTCTTACCTCTGGAGTCGGCGTCTCCCCGAAGCAGAACTGCCGCTCATGCGAGCTGCCGAATTAGGGAATCAGGAGGCAAGGGTTGAGTACGGCAACCTTTTGCGCCTCCAGGGTCGTTTTCCCGAAGCTATCCGTCATTTTGGGCAGATCACATCGAGTCTGACGGGCGAACTGGCTTTACGAGCGCAACGATGGTGGGGCACGGCCGAGTTCCAATCTGGCCACATGGCTGAAGGGCTGGAGCGCTGCGAGAGTGCCTGGCGCGGCTATATGGCGTTGGGTGATGATGAACGCATCGGGCGTGTGACCCAGACGGTCGCGCAAATGTTGGTCAAAGTCGGGGAAATGACTCGCGCTCAGCATCTCTACCAGGAAGCTCTAAGGCTTCTTCCCACAGACCGGACCCCGGTGGCCCGCCTCTCCACGCTGACGGGGCTGGCGAATGTCCAGGTTTTGACGGGCGATTTTCGCGGCGCCAGAGCGACTATTGCCCAGGCACATGAGGCGTTGGGTCAGACAGATGCTGCGACCCCCCGCGCTTACCTCCTTACCGTGGAAGCCGATCTTCACCGCCTGACCGGGGACCACGCCGCGCACCTGCAAGCACTCGAAGAGTTGCGGGCCATTGTCGAGACCACCCGCGACTTCGAGCTGTTGACGTGGACGGCGACCCGGATGGCCGACCTGTACAGCCGTCAGGGACAGCACGCGCGGGCGCTGGAGGTGCTGCTGGACCTCGCGCCGGACGCGACGCACCCGGCGGTGACCAAGACGCGGGGCATCCTGCTGGGGCGGCGGCAGCACCACGCGCAGGCCGCCGAGCACCTGACGCGGGCGCTGGAATCGCAGACGCTGGGCGAGGGGCAGCGGGTGCGGGCGCTGCTGCATCTGGCCGAGGCGCAGTCGGGGCTGGGGCAGGCGGGGGAAAGCCTGCGGACCTTCCGCGAGGCACTGACCGCCCTGATCGCCGCCCGTGACCGGATGCTCTACCGCCCCGACCTGCACGAACTCGCCAACCTCGTGCAGCGGGCGCTGCTGGACCCCGACCTCGCGCCCGACACGCAACTGGTGCTGGAAAAGCTCAACGTGCCGGGCAGCGAGACGCCCGTCTCCGGGGCGCTGCACCTGCGGGTCCACACCCTGGGCCGCTCGGAGATCGAGCGCGGAGGCGAGACGATCACGCTGAGTCTGGAAGGGGGGGTGCTCACGCTGGTGTATCTGGCCCTGAATCCGGGCCGCACCCGCCGCGAACTGGAGGCGACCCTCTACCCCGACCGCGATCCCAAGACGGCGGGGGACTACTTCCGGGCGGTGTTCCGCGAGTTGCGGGTGCGGCTGGGGGCCGAGGTGCTCACGATGGAGGGCAGCGCCAAGCAGCCGCGCTACAGCCTGGGGCCGGACGTGCATGTGCATCTGGACGTGACCGAGCTGCGGGCGGCGCTGGCGGCGGGGGACCTCGCGCAGGCGCTGGCGCTGTACCGGGGGCCCTTCCTGTCAGGGCTGCGGATGGAGAGCGAGTGGGCCGACGAGGTCCGCGAGGAACTGCGCCTGCTGCTCACGATGGAGGTCCGCACCCGCGCCTTGCAGGCCCGCGAGGAAGGCGACCTGCGCCGCGCCCTGCTGCTGACCAGCGAGTTCCTGCGCATCGACCCCTACGACCTGCCCATGCTGGAGGCCCGCGTGGAGATCGCGCGGGAGGTCGCGCCCCCGCAGGAACTGGCCCGCTACGTGGTGGAACTGCACCGCATGAAGCCCTGAGCGGCGGCCATGCCCCCCGACGACCGCCCCTTCCTGAACCCGCCCAATCCGGACGCCGCCGCGCCCGCCGGGGAGGTGCCCCCGGCCCTCTTCGACCTCGCCGTGAACCGGGCGGACGCGGCGCTGCGCGGCCTGCGCCCCGGCGACCC
>NZ_JASNGB010000379.1 GCF_030271215.1 Deinococcus rhizophilus
CTGCCCGGCGCACCTCCGGGTCGGGGTCGGCGGCGAGGCGGGCGAGGCGGTCCGGGCCGAGGTCGGGCCGCACCGCGAGGATGGTCCGCACGGCGGTGTCTGGATCGTTTAGCAGCACGTCCAGCACAGTCCCGCTCAGGCCCTCGGCGCTGGCGACATGCAGCCGGATGTCGGGGAGGGGATCGCGGGCGAGGGCCAGCACCGCCCCTTCCGGGAGATCGGTGCGCTCCAGCACGGCGCGGCGCACCTGTTCGGACTCGTCGCGGGCGAGGCGGGCCAGCACCTCCGGGCGGATATCCGGGCGCCGGGCCAGAGCCGCTCGCACCTCGTCCTCGGCGTCGTGCTCGGCCTTGTACAGCCAGGCGGCGGGCACGCTCCAGGCTTGCAGGGCGGCGGCTCTGACCAGGGGATGCTCGCTGGCGGCCAGCCAGTCCCGGACGTTCTTCGGCAGGTCCACCCGCCGCGCCAGGGTCGAGAGCACGTCGGGGTCATCGTCGGTCGCCAGCGTGAGCAGGCAGTCCAGCGGCAGGTCCAGCCGCCGCGCGACGGACGCCCGCACGAAGCCGTGCGCGTCGGTCACCAGGGTGCGCAGCAGGTCGCCGGGCAGGTCGGGGCGGGCGGCCAC
>NZ_JASNGB010000380.1 GCF_030271215.1 Deinococcus rhizophilus
CTCGTCCAGCTCCTCCACGGTCGCGCCCGCTTCGGCCCCCTGGCCGTCGAAGACGCGCACGGGGTCGCCGGGCCGCAGCCGCAGCACCTGCAGGTGCCGGGCCTCACGCGGTCCCAGGGTCATCTGCGGGGTCAGGGCGGGCACGCGGACGCGGTGCTCGGCCATCTCAGACCCTCACTGCGGCAGGCGGGCGGTCACCAACGCCCACTCGCCGTCCACCGTCTCGCGCACGTCGCCGAAGCCCTCCCGCGCCAGCGCCCCGCGCACCAGCTCCAGCTTGCCCGTCAGAATGCCCGTCAGGATCAGGTCGCCCCCCGGCACGAGGTGGGCGGCGTACTCCCCGGCGAGCAGGTCGTGCAGTTCGGCGTAGAGGTTCGCCACCACCACGTCGTAGGCGTCCACGCCCTCCTCCGGAAAGGTCAGCGCGTCCAGCCCCAGCGTGCCCTCCTCGAAGCGCACCCGCGAGGCGGGCACGCCGTTGACCCCGGCGTTCTCCCGCGCGATGGGCACCGTGAGGGGATCGATGTCCACCCCGTAGGCGAAGCGGGCGCCCAGCAGCGCCGCCGCGAGCGCGAGGACGCCGCTGCCGGTGCCCACGTCGAGCACCCGCGCCCCCGTCCC
>NZ_JASNGB010000381.1 GCF_030271215.1 Deinococcus rhizophilus
AAAAAAAACGCGGGTCGCGTCCGAACGTAATGAGGAACTGCGCCAGCAGTTCCTGAATGACCTCACGCCCTTCCTTCAGACCCCCGCCCGGCTGGTCTTTCTCGACGAGAGTGGGTTCAATACCGCGATGACGCGGGGCTATGGGCGAGCACACCGGACCTGCCGGGTCCGGTATGCCGTGCCGCGCAATTGGGGCCGCAACCAAACGTTGATCTGCGCGGTCCAAGCGACCGGTCCCTTTGCTCCCCTCGTGGTCGAGGGTGCCGTCAACGGACCCATCTTCGAGTGGTATGTGCAGGAGGTGTTGTGCCCAGCCCTGACCCCTGGGCAGGTCGTCGTGCTGGACAACCTCTCGGCGCACCATCGCGCGTCCGTACGGACGCGCATCGAAGCCCAGGGCTGCTCGGTATTGTTCTTGCCGCCTTACAGCCCAGACTTCAATCCCATCGAGATGCTGTTTTCCAAGGTCAAAGCTCTGGTCCGGGCTGGAGGTTGGCGAAACGTCCCGGCCCTGCTTCAAAGTATTTGGGCCGCCTTGGACGCTGTGACGTTGCGAGATGTCTTCGGCTGGTTCACCCATGCCTTCCCAAACATCTTTTTATGTCAAATGCTCTAGGGC
>NZ_JASNGB010000382.1 GCF_030271215.1 Deinococcus rhizophilus
CCGCTGCCGCCTCCTGCGCGACCTCGAACAGCGGGCGGCCCGTCTGCCGGGCGACGGTGCGCACGCTGGCGCCCTCCTCGCCGCCGAAGTGGGGCAGCTCGCCCCGGTAGACCCGGCTGGGGCTTCCGATCACCCCGCACAGTTGCTCCCACTCGTCCGAGGCCCGCGCCCAGTCGGTCGTGAAGTGCTCGTACGGCCCCAGCGGGGTGCCCGTCACCGTCCGGGGCGCGAACTCGAAACTGCCTTCCCCGGGCAGCAGCGGCGCCGCCTGAATCGCGTCGGTGCCCAGCCAGTCGAGGATGCCGCCCCCCACGACCTCGCCGCCCGCAAAGGCGACCGTGAAAGGCACCCCGGTCTTCACGTCCAGCACGCCGGTCTGCCGGGTGGTGTGCACCAGTTCCAGAATCCCCAACAGGGGCAGATCGGAGAGAAGTCCCTGCATGTGTGAGGCTCAGGTTAACACTGCCTGCCCGCCGTGCCCGTCAGGTCCAGCCACGCCCCCCCCAATTGGGCGGACACGTCCGTCGCGGTCAGCCCGTACCCGTGCCGCGCCCCCGCCCGCTCGCCCGCGCGGGCATGCAGCCGCACCCCGGCGAGGGCA
>NZ_JASNGB010000383.1 GCF_030271215.1 Deinococcus rhizophilus
ACGGCGTCGGCCCCGCCCAGCTGCACCGCCAGGAAGCGCAGGGCGCCGCCGCCGAACTCGGGCTGCCGGTAGTAGTCGCCGGGCTGCCCGATCAGGTCCTCGGGCCCCACCCGCGCCCCGGTGTAGTCCACCCGGCCCGAGACGGTCGCCCGCATCCCCAGCGGCTGCCAGAAGCTCAGGTCGGGCACCCCCGCCTCCCGCTCGCGGGGCAGCAGCACCATCACCCGGCCCCCCCCGGCCTCGGCGGGCAGCAGCGTCCGGGTGACGTGCCCCAGCCCGGACGCGAAGGTCTTGCCCCCGGTCAGGCTCAGGCCCTGCGGCCCCTCCACCACGCGCAGGCCGGGGCCGTCCTCGGTGTTCCACACCCCGAACAGTTCCCCGGCGCGGGCGTCGCGGGCGGCGCGGGCCACCTGCGCGGGCGTGCCGTAACGCAGGATCAGCCGCAGGGCGTTGTCGTGGCCCTCGTACACCCGGCCGACCGGGAGGCTCAGGCGCCCCAGCCCACGCAGCAGGCCCAGCAGCGCCGCCCCGCCCAGACCCAGACCCCCCAGGGGGGCAGGCAGCGCGGCCCCCAGCAGCCCGGCGTCC
>NZ_JASNGB010000384.1 GCF_030271215.1 Deinococcus rhizophilus
CCGCGCGTACCCGCTCGCCCGCAGCGCCGCCCCGGCGTCGGCGGGCAGCGGTGTGCCCAGCGCCACGTAATGCAGCGTGTCCAGCCTGCCCCGCCCCTGGAAGGCCGCGAGTGCCCGAGCCGCCGTCCAGCTCCCGGCGGGGTCGTTGTCGGTGCCGTCGGTCAGGACCAGCACGGTCGTGACGTACCCCCCGGCCCGCAGCGGGGCCAGCCCCTCTCCCAGGCTGCGGTAGAGGTAGGTGTTGCGCCCGTCCGCCCGCAGCGCCGCGAGGTCGGTGTTCCAGCGTGCCCGGTCCGCCGGGAAGCTGTAGCCCCGGCGCGAGCGCAGGCCCTGGTCGAAGGTCAGCAGCTCCACCCGGTCGGGCCGCTCGGAGCGGACATAGGCGTTCACCGCCGCCTTGACCCGGTTGAAGATGTCCGCCTGCCCGTCCCCGATGCCGCGCATGGAGCCGCTGGTGTCCAGCACGAAGACCACGCGGGTCCGGGTGGGCAGCGACGCCGCGAAGGTGGCCGCGTCGGCCGGCATGGGTGGGCCGGGGAGGCGGCACTGCTCCAGCGGCAGCGCGGCGGGCAGGCGGCG
>NZ_JASNGB010000385.1 GCF_030271215.1 Deinococcus rhizophilus
CTCGCCCACCGGGGTCAGCCCCAGCGCCGCCGCCTCGCGCAGCATCACCGACGCCTCGCCCGCCAGCCCGAAATACAGCCTGATCCCCGAGTCCGCCGCCGCCCGCGCGATCGCCCGCGCCAGCGCCGCGTCCCGCACGGCCATGTTGTAGAGCATCCCGTGCGGCTTGACGTGCCGGAGCCGCACGCCCTCGCGCGCCGCTGCGGCTTTCAGCGCCTCGATCTGCTCGCGCACAAAGGCAGTCACCTCGTCTGGCGGAAAGTGCAGCTCCCGCCGCCCGAAGCCCTCGCGGTCGGGAAAGCCGGGGTGGGCGCCCGCCGCGACCCCGTGCCGCGCGGCGAGGCGCAGGCTGTCGCGCATCGTCTCTGCGTCCCCCGCGTGGCCCCCGCAGGCGATGTTCGCGCTGGTGACGTGGGGCATCACCAGCGCCTCGTGCGGGCTGCCCTCGCCCAGATCGGCGTTGAGGTCGGTGGTGTGCTGGCTCATGGCTCCTTGTACCACCACCGCAGCGCCGCCTCGGCCCCGCGCACCTCCCGCTCCCGTGCCCGCAGCGCGGCGTGCGCCTCCTCC
>NZ_JASNGB010000386.1 GCF_030271215.1 Deinococcus rhizophilus
CGCCGACGCCTCCCCCGCGCGGAGCGACAGCGCCCCCACCAGCAGCACCGCCCCGACGCTGATGGCCCGGTTGCCCAGATCCGGTCCCACGCCGTCCCGCATGGCTCCCAGCACCCCGGCGCCCACGTTCGCCCCCACCGCCAGCACGGTGAGCGCCCCCGTGAGCCTCTGCCTGCCCGCCAGCGCTGCCAGCGCGACCGGCACGCTCAGCAGGGTACCCACCACCAGCCCGGAGGGCGTGAGCAGGTCGGCCACCGTGATCGCCCCCAGCAGCGCGGCGCTCAGCCACCCCAGCAACCGGGGCGACCAGCGTGGGGCCGGAACGGGGGAGGGTGGGTCGGGCAGGGGAGACTCCTGAGCGGGCAGACAGGGGGCGGGGTCAGGCGAACGGTCTCCAGTATGCGGCGTCCCTCCCCCCAGCAGAGGTTCCCAGCTCCAGGGGACATCCCCGGGCCATCACCCGTGAGCGCCCCGGATGCGCTATGCAGAGGCATGACCCCGCCGCATCCCCAGGACCAGGACCCCCGCGCCCCCGCCCCTGTGCCCACCCCCGCGCCCCGC
>NZ_JASNGB010000387.1 GCF_030271215.1 Deinococcus rhizophilus
AGCCCCGAGGGAAGGTCGATGGCGAGGACCCGCGTCCCCGCCCTCCGCGCCGCGTTGGTCGCCTCCACCACCCCCACCAGCTCTCCCCGCAGCGGCGGCCGAAACCCCGTCCCCAGCAGCCCGTCCACCAGCAGCGCCGCGCCCCGCGCCTCCCGCGTCACGGCCTCCGGCGTCAGCGTCCCGACCTCCACCCCGAAGGCCCCCAGCCGTTCTCTATTCAGCCGCGTCAGTGCGTGCCGGGACGGGGCGGCCAGCACCCGCACCGCCGCCCCCCATCCCGTCAGGTACCGCGCGGCCACCAGCGCGTCCCCACCGTTCGCCCCGCTCCCGGCGAGCAGCAGCACCGGGCCGCCCGCCGCCAGCTTCCCCGCCACCTCCGCAACCGCCCGCCCCACCGCCTCCATCGCGGGGTCCAGCAGGCCCGCCGCCTCCAGCCGGGCGTCCAGCGCCGCGACCCCGGCGGGCAGGAAGATCAGGTCCGTTCCTCCCGCCACGCTGGCCGCCACGCTAGCCCCCGAAGCCGCGCAGCAGCCCGAACAGCAGCAG
>NZ_JASNGB010000039.1 GCF_030271215.1 Deinococcus rhizophilus
GCTGGAAGCCGCCGCCGCGCTGCTGCGGGGGGCACGCAAGCCCGTCCTGATGGTGGGCGGCGGTGCCCAGGGAGCCGCCGCCGAGGTCACCGCCTTCGCGCGGGCGTGGCGCCTCCCCACGATCACCACCCTGATGGGTCTGGGGGCCTTTCCCGCCTCCGATCCCCTCTGGCTGGGCATGCCGGGGATGCACGGCTCGGTCGCGGCCAACCGCGCGATCTCGGAGGCGGACGTGCTGATCGGCATCGGTCTGCGCTTCGACGACCGGGTGACCGGGCGGGTGCGCGACTTCGCGCCGCACGCCAGCATCATCCATATCGACCTCGACGCCGCCGAGATCAGCAAGATCGTGCGGGCGCACGTGCCGGTGCGCGCCGACGCCGCCCAGGCCGCCCGCCTGCTCACCGAACGGGCACAGCCCCTGAGCCATCCCAACTGGACCGCTGCGCTGGCCGAGTGGCGCACGCGCGGCGAGCATCCCACCCACTGGGGCGCGGCGCAGGCGGTGCGGCAGGTCGTCTCGCGCCTGAAACCGGACGACATCCTCAGCACCGACGTGGGCCAGCACCAGATGCTCGCGGCGCAACTTGCCCGCTTCGAGAAGCCCCGGCGCTGGCTGACCTCGGGCGGCCTGGGCACGATGGGCTTCGGCTTCCCGGCGGCCATCGGCGCGGCGCTGGCCGAACCCGGCGTGACCAGCATGGTGATCGCCGGGGACGGCGGCTTCCAGATGACCGCCCAGGAAC
Source organism: Deinococcus rhizophilus (assembly GCF_030271215.1). Classification (GTDB taxonomy): domain Bacteria; phylum Deinococcota; class Deinococci; order Deinococcales; family Deinococcaceae; genus Deinococcus; species Deinococcus rhizophilus. The sequence goes on from NZ_JASNGB010000039.1 coordinate 747, forward strand.
TCGCCACCCTGACCAAGTACGGGATTCGCAACGTCAAGATCTGCGTCGTCAACAACTCGTACCTCGGCATGGTCCGCCAGTGGCAGGAACTCTTCCACGAGCGCCGCTACTCGGAGGTCTACCTGGGCGATTCCAACCCCGATTTTCTGAAGCTGGCGGACGCCTACGGGATTTCCGGCTGGCGGGCCGACAACCCGGCCGACCTGGAGGGCGCCATCGACGCCTGGCTCGCGCATGACGGCAGCGCCCTGCTGGAGGTCGTGGTGCCGAACGAGCACGGCGTCTTCCCGATGGTGCCCGCCGGGGCGGCCCTGAGCGAGATGATCGAGACCGAACCCCTGCCCGTCTCCGGAGGCTCCGCATGACCGCCGACCACCTGGCCGCGCCGCAGGACCACCTGGTGAGTGCGCTGGTCCGCGACGAGCCGCGCGTGCTGACCCGCATCACGTCCCTCTTCGGCCGCCGCGCCTACAACATCCGCAGCCTGTCGGTCGGCAGCACCGAGCAGCCGGGAGTCAGCCGCATGACGTTCGTGGTGACCGGCGACCGGAACATCGTCGAGCAGGCGATGAAACAGCTCGGGAAACTGCACGATGTGCTGCACGTCGTCGATCACAGCCTGGAGAAGTTCGTGGACCGCGAGCTCGTGCTCGTGAAGGTCGCTATCACTCCCGAGAGCCGCGTGGAGGTCCGCCAGATCGCCGAGGACTTCCGCGCCCGCATCGTGGACGTGGGCCGCCGCGCCCTGACCTTCGAGGTGACGGGCGACGAGGGCAAGGTCACCGCCTTTACCGAGCAGATGCGCCCCTTCGGCATTCTGGAAACCATGCGGACGGGCCGGGTGGCCCTCACGCGCGGCTCCAACGCCGATATTCCGGGCCACGTCTACCACGGCGGCGAGAGCCGGGCGCTCACCCCCGCGCTGGCGGAGGAGTCAGGCTCGCCTGGCCCTGTGTCCCCGGCCTCCTCTAGTCCGCAATCCAACCCCGCTCACACTGTGTAGGAGAATCCCTCATGGCAGCGACCCTGTACTACGACCGCGACGTGGACCTCTCGCCCCTCGAGGAGCGGCTGATCGCGATTATCGGCTACGGCTCGCAGGCCCACGCCCACGCCCAGAACCTGCGCGACAGCGGCCTGAATGTGGTCGTCGGCCTGCGCGAGGGGTCCGCCAGCCGCGCCAAGGCCGAGCGGGCAGGCCTGCGCGTGACGACCGTGGAGGACGCCACCCGCGAGGCCGACGTGATCATGCTGCTGATCCCCGACGAGGCGCAGCCGGGCCTGTACGAACAGAGCATCGCGCCCCACCTGACACCCGGCAAGGCCCTCGCGTTCGGGCACGGCTTCAACGTCCATTTCGGGCGCATCACGCCGCCCGAGGGCGTGGACGTGTTTCTGGTCGCGCCCAAGGGGCCGGGGCACATGTTGCGGCGCATCTACGCTGACGGTGGCGGGATGCCGGGCATCTTCGCGGTCGCGCAGGATGCCAGCGGCGGCGCCCGTGCCCTGGCCCTGGCCTACGCCCGCGGCATCGGCTGCACCCGTGCGGGCGTGCTCGAAACGACCTTCAAGGAGGAGACCGAGACCGATCTCTTCGGCGAGCAGTCCGTGCTCTGCGGCGGCGTGACCCACCTGATCCAGGCGGGCTTCGAGACGCTGGTGGAGGCCGGATACCAGCCCGAGATCGCCTATTTCGAGACGCTGCACGAGGTCAAGCTGATCGTGGACCTGATCTACGAGAAGGGCTTTTCAGGGATGCGCCACTCGATCTCCAACACCGCCGAGTTCGGGGACTACGTGACCGGGCCGCGCATCATCACGCCGGAGACCAAGGCCACCATGAAAGACGTGCTGACCGACATCCAGGGGGGGCGCTTCGCCGAGCGCTTCATCGCGGACGCCGAGGCCGGATTCCCGTACATGCAGGAGCAGCGTGGGAAGATGCGCGGCCACCTGCTCGAAACCGTGGGCGCCGAACTGCGCGCCAGGATGCCCTTTATCGAGAAGAAGGAACTGGAGGTCTAAGCCGCTCCCTTTCGGGCCGCCCATCCGCCGGGAGGGCGGCCTTTTTCAGGCCACGCTGTCCCGCCCACGCTCGCGGAGGGTTTCCGTGCCTGGGGGCGGTGCGGCCCTGGCGGAGGGCGCACACTCAGGCCAGGAAGACCTCGCACATTCTGGAAAAACTCCGTCCCGCAGGCCTGTTTCGCTGCGCCTCCCGCCCGCGCCTGAATGGAAGCGTGGGGGAGAGGAAGTCACCGGGGAGGAGATCCGCACCCACCACCGGCTGGAGGCGCAGAGCGAGCCGGAACGCTCCGCGACTGCCCCCCACTGGCCCGCCGCGTGACCCCGTGCAGACAACTCGCGCTCCGCTCCCGGCCCGGCCCGTACAGTGACCTATGTCCATGTTCAGCGGCCTGCTTCTTCTTCGCGTTCCTCCGGTGGAGTGAGCGGCGAAAAGCAGCGCCCGCCCGGCCCCCGGAGGAAAGCCTCTCCGGGGGCTTCTTCTTTTGCCCCTCTACGCGCGCACAGGAGAATTCCATGACCCAGCCCCACACCTCCCAGCCCGACCGCATCCGCATCTTCGACACCACCCTGCGCGACGGCGAGCAGTCGCCCGGCGTAGCGCTGAACCACGGGCAGAAGCTGGAGATCGCCCACCAGCTCGCCCGGCTGGGGGTGGACGTGATCGAGGCGGGCTTTCCCATCGCCAGCCCCGGCGACCTCGAAGGCGTGTCGCGCATCGCCCGTGAGGTGCGCGGGCCGGTCATCGCCGGGCTGGCCCGCGCGGGCCGCGCCGACATCGAGGCGGCGGCCAGGGCGGTCGAGGCCGCAGGCAGGCCCCGGATTCACACCTTCATCGCCACCAGCCCGATTCACATGGCCCGCAAGCTGAACCTGGAGCCGGACGCGGTGGTCGAGCGCGCGGTGGAGGCCGTGCGGCTGGCCCGCTCCTTCGTGGACGACGTGGAATTCAGCGCCGAGGACGCCACCCGCTCGGAGCGCGACTTCCTGGTCCGCATCTTCCGCGCGGTGTTGGAGGCCGGGGCGACCACCATCAACGTGCCCGACACGGTGGGCTACACCACGCCCGCCGAGATGCGCGCCCTGTTCGCCTACCTGAAGGCCGAGCTGCCGGAGCACGTGATCCTCTCCGCCCACTGCCACGACGACCTGGGGATGGCGGTCGCCAACTCCATCGCCGCCGCCGAGGGGGGCGCCCGGCAGATCGAATGCACGGTGAACGGCATCGGCGAGCGGGCCGGAAACGCCAGCCTGGAGGAGATCGTGATGGCCTTTCACACCCGGGGGGACGTGTACGGCTACGCCACCGGCATCCGCACCCGCGAGCTGTACCGCGCCTCCCGGCTGGTGAGCCGCCTCAGCGGGATGCCGGTGCAGCCCAACAAGGCCATCGTGGGCGACAACGCCTTTGCCCACGAGTCGGGCATCCATCAGGACGGCGTCCTGAAGGCCCGCGAGACCTACGAGATCATGCAGGCCGAGCAGGTGGGCCGCGAGGCCGCCGTGCTGATCATGGGCAAGCACTCGGGCCGCGCCGCCTTCCGCAAGGCGCTGACCGACCTGGGGTACGCGCTGGAGGAGGACCGGGTGGGGCCGCTGTTCGCCCGCTTCAAGGATCTCGCCGACCGCAAGGGGCAGGTCTCCGCCGACGACCTGCGCGCGCTGGTGGACAGCCGCAGCGACGTGCCGCAGACCTTCGCGCTGGAGGGCTTCCAGATCACCTCCGGCATGAACATGACCCCGGTGGCCTTTGTGCGCCTGAAGACCCCCGACGGCTCCGCCGAGGCCACCGCGCACGGCGACGGCCCGGTGGAGGCGGCGTTCCAGGCCATCGGGCGCGTCACCGGCATCAGCCCGGTGCTGGAGAGCTACCGCATCCAGGCCGTCACGGGGGGCGGCGACGCGGTGGGTGAGGTCAGCATCGGCGCCCGCTACGGCGAGATCAGCCTGCACGGCACCGGGGTCGCCACCGACGTGGTGGAGGCCAGCGCCCGCGCCTGGCTGCGGATCGTGAATCAGGTCGTGGCCGGACTGGGCAAGAGCCGCCAGGTGTCTCAGGCGTCGGTGTAGGGGCTGGCCTCCGCCCCACTGAGCCGGGTTCAGCCGAGGCCCAGCGCGAGCGCCAGGGAGGGGGCCGTCCGGCTGCCTTCCACCCGCGCCACCTCCCCCCGGTGTGCCCCAGCCGCAGGTAGCCCAGCCCCACCTTCGTGCAGCAGGACCAGGCGGCCGTCGGCGCTCAGGGCCGCGAGGCCCCACCCAGCCCGAGTTGGGATCTGTGGTCGTCGGCTTCAGGCGCAGCACCGGCCCCGCCTGCCCGGTGGCCGTGTTCAGGGGCCAGAACTCCAGCTCCACCGGATCGCGGCGGGCGTCCGGAGGTCTGGTCACGCCGTGTGGACGCCAGCGGCCTCTTCCGGGCGGGGAGCGTCCCTGGTGCCTGGGTCTCCCGGGCAGCTCCTCTCCACATTCAACATTGACTCCCGATATCGAATATCTATAATGAAGCATGCCCACCCACGACGGTGACCTGGAGCTGTCCCTGCTGACCCTGCTGGAAGGCGGGGAGTGCTACGGCCTGGAGCTGGCCAAGGAGTTGCGCACCCTGACGGGCGGCGACCTCGACCTCAACGCGGGCACCCTCTACCCGGCGCTGCACCGCATGGAGAAGAAGGGCTGGCTCGTCAGCGACTCGCGCCCCAGCGCCCGTGGGGGGCACCCGCTGCGCTACTACCGCCTGACCGAGGAGGGGCAAGCAGCCCTCGACGCCAAGCGCGACGCCTATGGGCGCTGGCACCGGGGCCTCACCGAACGCTGGGGGAAGGGATGAACGACCTCGACCGTTATCTCGACCGCGCGACCCGTGGGTTGCCCAAGACGGAGCGGCTAAGAATCCGCGAGGAACTCCAGGGCAGCGTGCTGGAACGCGCCGCTGAGCACCAGATCACCGGGGTGGGCTCCGACGAGGCCCTGCATCTCGCCCTGCGTGAGTTCGGCGACCCGGCGCCTCTGGCCAGCGGCCTGCGCCGCATCCACCTCTGGCCCCGGGTGGGTCTGTTCGGGGGCATGAGCAGCGCGGCACTCGCCCTGGGCCTGCTGACGGTCCTGCCGTCTCTGGCCCAGCCGGTCACGGTCACCACCCAGGGCCTGATCGCCCGCTGCGGGGCAGAGGGACCCCCGCCAGGAGAGCGGTCCTGCTCCCAGAGCCGCACCTTCTGGGTCAGCCTGGACAGCCTCCGGGCGCGGCTTGGGAAACAGGGGGCCACCCTCACGACCGTCACCCGGTCCTTCCCCAACCCGGAGGCGCAGAGTGAGGGGGAACCGGCCACCCTGAAGGAGAATTTCCTGCGGGTCGCCTGGTCGGACAGCGGGGGCGTGACCGGGCGCTTCGAGGTGCCGATCACGGATGCGCGCTTCGACGCGTTCACACGGAGATTCCACCGTGACCTGGAGGGGGCGTCCCTCGCGCCGCGGGACAGTGAGCAGGTGTTCACCCGGGACGGGCAGACCTTCCTGGATGGCCAGGGGCTGCTGGAGGCCCTGCGGTCGAGCACCACCCGCCCCCTGACCATCGAGCGCCCGCTGGACGGCCCCGTGGTTCAGGTCGGGCGGCCGCGGCTCGCAGTCGGCCAGCCGGGACGGGGCATCGCCGCCGGGGACCTGGTGGAGCGGACCGTGACCGGACTGCTGGTGCATGGCTACGGAGCGACGACCTTTGTGGGAGGAGGGCTGCTCCCGGGTCTGGGAGTCCAGACGGGCCGCGTCCAGGGCTACGGGCAGCGGGTGCGGGTCCGGGGCCAGCCGGGGGACCTGTACGTGGTGGTGCGGCCGATGACCCAGCCTGGAAGGGACACCCAGGGACTGGGCTTCGATGTGGTGACGGTGGGTCAGGATGGCCACATCGTCTTCCGCACGGCGCAGCCGCGGGTGCGCTACACCTCGAACGTGCGGGCGTTGGCGCAGAGCGGCTCCGGGAAGGCGGCGGTGGCGCTGCTGCACCTGGGTTCGGGGCTGCGCTGGGAGGCAGGGGGCCCGTTGAGGCACCGGGTGGAGGTGCCCTGAAGAAGGCCCCCTCCCACGTGAAGGCCAGACGCGGTGGCGCTGACGGAGCCTCATGCGCCGCGCCGTCCGGCGGACTCCCGGTCATGTCCCAGGACACCGCCGGTGATGTCGAGCCGCTTGTCTTCAGTCCGACTGGGTGGCCTGCACACCGCCGTGCAGCGCGTGCGGGCAACCGAAGACGGGGAGCGATGCCGCACTGGTTTAGGGTTCTCGGCCATCACGGCAGGGCCGACTCCCGGTGGGCCGGCCAGCAGGCACCGAAGCTACCGAACTGGCCAGAGGGCCAGGCAGGGCGCCAGGAGTGATTCGCCGACTCGGGGAATCAGTCGGTCCACACCCAGCGACTGACGATGAGGTTGTAAATATATACAACCCAGCTTTACCAGCACAGGCGTCCACCCTCCATTCCCGCTCCAGCCCTGGCCCTGGCCCGCGAGGCGAATGCGGCGCGCACCTGTTTTCGCAGCCCGGGCATGATCCACGGGTGCCGGTTGTGGAGGAGGGGATTGGGGGAGACCTTGATCGTATATATCGACGCTATGGGGGTACTCCCTGGCCCTGGCACTCGGCCAACGCGCGTCTCGCTGAGAGACGGACAGGCCTACCGCTGGTTTAAGTCAGGACGCAAGGGCCGAAACCCTGGGCCGTCCGCCGCCGGGGCAAGCGTGCCGGAGAGTGGACCCCGATCCGGACATGAGGCGGGACCTGACAACCACGGGCAGCCGACCTTGCCCCGGCCACACCCGGCGCGCCACCTACGGGGAAGACTTGCGAGAGCGTCCAGGCTGCGCTTCAGCACGGGGGCACGGGCCGCCTGGAGCGGGTGGCTGCGCCGCTCGTTCCTGACGACGGCTGACCCACGCGACAGGGACGTGACACGGACGCCGAGTGCTCGGCCAGTCCGGGCGCCCACCGCTGGATTTCACGACCGGCAGGACGTCACGCCAGGATAGGGACCGGCGCCACCACTGCTATAGAGAGCTACCGGCTCGTCAGCGGCTATGTACAGGTCCTGCGGGCGCAGGGGCTGACCTTGCAGCAGATCGCGGACCGGTTGAGTACGGAAGGCCACCGGACCGTGACCGGCAAGCTCGGGCGACCCACGCAGGTGCGAAATGTACTGCGGCGGGCAGCGGGGGAAGGCTACTGATTGCGACGTGGCTGTCTTTACGCCAGAGAACATCTGACCCTATTACTGGTAAGATGTTGCCAGTATGCGAACCGTCCAGTTCACCCTCCGGCATTACCTGGCCGCGCATGGCCTGAGCGCCTACCGGCTCGCCCAGGCCGCGCGTGGACGGGTCAGTGAGCGCACGGTGTACGCCCTCGCCAGGGGTGAGGCGAGTCGCGTTGACCTCGGAACCCTGGGGGCCGTCATGAGCACGTTGGAGGAACTCACCGGCGAGCCGGTCAGTCCCGCTGACCTGCTGACGGCCGTCACGGTGCCAGGACCGGACCACGAAGCGCGGGCCTGGCTGGACGGCGACGCCTCGCGTCTGGGCGAGTTCGGAGCCTATGACTGGGGCGGTGCAGACCCCTACACCCTGGGCGAGCCGGTACGGGTGGGGCCTGACGGTGAACTCGTGATCGGTGGCGAGTGACGGGGACCCTGACCCTGGGCGCGGTGTTCGTGGCCGACTTCCCCGAGCACGACCCCAGCGGACATGAGCAGGAAGGTCCCCGGCCCGCCGTCCTGGTCGGGCTACCCACGAACGCCGGACGGCCCCGCTTCCCGGTGTTGATGCTGGCCCCGGTCACGACCTTCCGGGAGCAGGTGTGGGTGACGGCCGCCCCCGACCTCTACCCCGTGCTCAGGGCTGGAGCCGGTGGCCTGCGGGTGGACTCGGTGGCCTTGGTCGACCAGACCCGCGCCCTCGATGCTTCACGGGTGTCCCGCTACCTGGGCACCCTGACGCCGGAGGACTACGCCCCGGTTCATGCAGCGGTGCGGCTGATCTTCAGCGTGTGACACTGCTGGAGCAATCAAGGGACACAGCAATCGGGAAAGATCTTTTTTGAAGTGTTCCAATCCCTTGCTCGGTACTGGTAGACCCGCAGCGTCTCGAACGGCTCTTCGGCCTGCTGATCCTGGCCCATGCCCTTACGGCCGTGGGCCCGATCCGATCTGGCGCTGGGTGGTTCCGCCAGGCCCTGCGGTGGGGTCTGGATGAGCTTCCCGATCTCCTGACCCTGCTCATGGCACCGTTCTCAGCACCAGGAGCGGCTGAAAGCGAAGTTGTCGGCTCCTGAGAAGCCCCCGACAGGCCTCTTCAATGAGGCGGCACGGTAAGCGAGCAGCCCATCAGTTGGGACGTCAGATAGCTTGCTCCCTGGGCTCTTTCGATCACTCTTTCCCGGCCGCGCTGTGGAGGCATGAGGCCTCCATGAAGGATGAAGGTCGCCTTCCCCACGTACCCAAGAGATGAGAGGCGTACAAGAAGACACCACATTTACGGGAGATCTCCTTCCCTTCAGCCCGGTAAAGGGGTCTTGTTCAGTCGGGACGCGATGACAGATGCCCTGTAGGCGGTCACCTGGGGCATTTCGAGCGAATGGTGAGCCCTCCCCGGCAGGAGGAACCTATGAACGCAGCCCGTTCTGTCCTGAGTGCCCTTCTGACGGCTCCGCTGCTTCTCACGGCCTGCGCCTCCGGGCCCCAGGCCGACGCCCCCCCGGCGCCCGTGTTGCAAGCCCAGATCACCTGGGGCCAGCGTGACGCCGGGGAGCACCCCTATGTCGGCACCCTGCTGTTCGTTCAGAACGGGGTGGGGTACTACAGCTGCACCGGGACGCTGCTCTCGCCGACCGTGATGCTCACCGCCGGGCACTGCGTCGAAGAGGGGGGCAACGAGAATGACGTCACCTACGTGAGTTTCGCGGAGGACCCACTGGCGACGCGGTCCCAGTACGGCACCACCAGCGAATGGCTTGAGGAGGAGTGGATCCTGGCGACCGATGTAGTCCCGCATCCCAACTACGACGACTACGCGGCGTTTCCGGACACCTACGACATCGGCCTGGTGATTCTCAGTGAAGCGGTGGCGATGGAGACCTACGGCGAGCTGTCTCCCCTGGGGTACTTTGGTACAACCTCCCAGGCCCGGCTCAAGGCGCAGCTGTTCGAATCGGTGGGCTACGGGGCCCAGGCCTGGAAGCCCGCGACCAGCAACAAACCGATTCCGGACGAGTACGCCCGGTACAAGGGCCAGCAACGCTTTATCGGGGTGGGGAGCAGCATCACCGGCACCCAGAGCGTGAAGTTCACCAACAACCCGGGGAACGGCAATGGCGGCGGCGGGACCTGCTTCGGCGACTCGGGCGGTCCGACCTTCCTCAACGACACCAATATCATCGCGGCCATCACCTCGTTCGGGGTCACCGCCAACTGCAAGGGCAACGACTACTCGTTCCGCCTGGACACGGCGCTGGCTCAGGACTTCATCACTCCGTACCTTCCCTAAGACCGCTGACCACGACATATATCTTGGAAGAGGCGTCGGTTCCTCAGGGGCTAGACGCCTCCTGGATTCAGCCGTTGCCCTGTCACCATTTCGGTCCCACTGTGGACCCAAGGGGGTCCCCGTCTGGCAACTGCAGGAGACGACGGCTCAGGGTGGACGGTCCGAAGTGGAAAGCCGGGGACGCTTCCCCGCGGCGGACATGCCCGAGGTGGATTCGCTGACCGTGCACATCCTGGCCATGGTGGCGGGGAAGACGGTGGCGGGGAAGAAAGCCAAGATGATCTCCACCCGCATCAAGGACGCCTTGACCTGTCCTGACCGTTAGACGACCGCCTGGCAAGCAAAGCGCCTTGGACCTGTCGCGCATCAGGATGCAGGTGAGCCAGCCTCTTGCTGCCAGAAGGGGTCTGTGGCGGGCCATGGCCGGGCGAACAGGTACCCCTGGGCCAGATGGCATCCCATCTGCTTGAGGAGTTCGGCTTCCGCCGGAGACTCCACGCCTTCGGCCACGGTGTCCAGTGCTGGGCACAGCCCTGGTCCTTCACCCAGCGCCCGCAGCGCCACAGGTGCAGCGTCAGCGCCGAGGCGGAGGTCATGCTGACGGGCCGCTGCAAGTCCAGGGTGGGTTGCAATATAAAGTTGTGTCTCTCGGTCGCTACAAGCAAAGTAGGACCACCAACCCCGACCACCAGCGCCAGAGACACCACACTGACCCGCAGGGCACGCCGGGCAGAGGGCAGCTTCCACCGCCGCCAGAACACCCACATCAGCAGAGCGGTCAAAGCCAGCCAGCTCAGCGTGAGGGGCAATGAGCGGTGCGGCCCGGTGAGCACCAGACCTCCATGCAGGTATTTAAAACCCGTGAGCGTGTAGCGCACCCGGTCGACGCGGGGGTGCGGGTTGTCACTGTCCATCGCCAGACCCAGGTCCCCGGCCACGGCCGTATCCAGGAACGTGAAGCCCAGCAATGCTACAGCGGCGAACAGCCCCAGCACGCTCCGGAGCGTCACGATCAGGTCAGGCCAGCGCCGCTTCACCACGGCTTGAAGCCCTGCACGGTGACCGTCAGGACGTACCCGCCGCCCGCTCCCTCCCAGGGCCTGATGCCCAGCGTCCCCAGCGCCTCACGACCATTGAGATCCTTGAGGCTGTACGTCACCACCCGCAATGGTCCGTCGGTCGTGTCCGTCCGTGCCCTCCACCCGGCCGCCTTGAGCTGAGCCGAGTAGAAGCCCAGGACCTCGTTTGCGGACCGGGCGGTCTGGACGTGGGCGCTGCTCATCGCCCCGCTGGGCGACGTGGCCGGGTAGGTCCCCTTGATGGTCGCGCCGGGGAAAACCTTCAGTAACGGCAGGCTGGACCGGGGAATAGAGGTGGGCGCTTTCTTGAACGACGCGATGACCTGCGCAGGGACCACGCCCACCTGAATGTCCAGCTCGGTGACGCCCGCCCGCTGGGAGATGCCAGCATTCAGGGAGAAATTGGGGGGTCCCCTCCCGGTAGAAGCTGTCGTTGCGCACCGTCTGCGCCGAGGCGAAGCCGAAAAGGGGCGCGTAATTTGGCCGGGCCTTCCAGCCGCTGGCTTCCAGGCTGCGGGTGAGGGCCGCCAGGGCCTCTTCGGGCTTCAGGGAGGTGCTGGTCAGGATGCGGTGCTGGACGTATTGCCCATTGTTGCTACTCGTGCGCAGGCTGGCGATCACGCCCAGGCGAGGGTCGAGCTGAATCGGCAGCGCACCGGGGACAGCTCCGTAGGTGACCTGCACGTCGGTGTTGGGGCCGTACATGCTGCGGAACAGGCGCTCGGCGAGTTGCTGCGCGGGTTCGGTAGGAGGCGGGGTGGCCTGCGCGAGGACAGGGGTGGAGGCCGTGGTCAGCAGGGCGGCGAGCAGCAGGCTGCGGGACATGCCGCACCCTAAGGTGCAGGGCTGACGGGTGCATCGGCCGAAGGTAGGAGGGCATTCACGGAGCTACTTCCGCTCCACCGCGGCCAGCACCCACAGCGCCTCACGGCCTACCGTTCCCGCGCACTGGGTCTGGCCTCTGCACCCGGGGTCGCGGTTGGGATGGTCCGGCAGGCTGGGCCGCTGAGCACCCGTCACGTCCAGCGACTGAACATTCGCTCCCCAGCCTGGCGGGAAGCCGCTCAGGAGGGTCATCTCGCTCAGCCGGCTGCCGTGCGTGGACAGCGTGTAGCGAATGCGCCCGGCTTCCCGGGTCTCGCGCACGGAAAGCGGCCCCAGGTAGGGCGAACGCAGGTGGACGCCCCAGTCGTTGTTCGCCTGCATCCAGGGAGTGGCCAGCATGTCCACGCCCGGAAGGGTGCCCACGACGGCCACGTGAGCGACGTCGTCGTAGGTGAGGGTATAGCCCCCGTTTTCGGCCACCAGCGCTCGCAGCGGGACGAAGCCGTCTTTCAAAGGAATCAGGCGGCTCCCGACCCGCGCGTTGCGCCCCTGAACCCGGCAGGTGAGGCCCAGCAGGTTGCAGGCGGGCTTCAGCGGGACCAGCACTCGGCCCGCCTCGAGACGGGGCAGGCCGCCCTGCGCGTCAATCCAGTGCAGCGAACCGAAGCGCACCGCGACGTGAGCCGCCGTGGCCGTGCTCGTCAGGGTGGCGGCAAGCAAGGTAAGCAGGAAAGACTTCTTCCAGGGCATGGCGACAGGCTACGGGGTGAAGCTGACCGGGAGCGGGAGACCTGCTCAGGGCAAGAGGCCCTTTACCGGGGTGGATGGAGCCACAGGCGGATGGTGGCCTGCCCGGTGCTCCCCAGCGCGTGCCCTGCTTCTGCACGGTCAGATCGAGCACCAAGAGGCTCGGCCGGGCGTCCCTGGTCGCCGTGACCTTCAGCGTGAGCTGACCACCCTGGAAGAAGGGGCGGCGGGCGTGGACCCTCAGGTCCTGGTCCTGGTAGAAGACGGTCTCCTTGCCCAATCCCTGGGGGCGGGCGAACAGCTCTCCGATGGAACGGTTCAGCCAGCGGCGGTTGACCTGCACCACATTCACGGGTCTGTCGGCAGGAACGCCCCATTCAGGTCGAAGAGCAGGGTGACCTCCCGGGTCTCGCCGGGGCGGAGGTTGAGGGAGGTCGAGAACTCTCTTTGCCAGGGTTGCCGCTCGGCGTTCCGGAGGTAGACCAGGGGGTCCAGGCAGAAGGGCGTGTGCGTGCAGATCGTCTGGATCTGCTGGCTTTTGGGCGACGTGAGCCAGGCCCCGAAGGCGATCAGCGCCAGGGCCAGAACGACGCGCCGCATCCACCGCATCCGGTCCTTCATGCCCGCCCCCAGTCATGGCGTCCCCTTGGCGTCACGGTTCCTCCCGGTCGCTGCGGTCCCACAGCCGGAAGGCGCCCCAGCCCACCAGGCCCCCGGTCAGCGCCAGTGCCGCCGCCGCCCAGTAGAGCTGGGGCAGATGCACACCCGAGATCTCATCCATCGAAGTGAAGACGGCCACCGCCAGCGCCAGCCCGAACAGGCCCACGGCACCCAGGGTCGCCAGGATGGCCAGCAGGCGGGCCCACTTCACCACGCCTTATTGTCCCCTGGCCTTGCGGCAGTCGATCCGGGCCGAGCCAGTGCGGTACCGGGCGGTAGCCTTCTGGGTCGGGTCCGCTTTCAGGGTCGCGGTGATGACGGTCGTCTGGAGGGTCTTGAGGCACTTCGTCCGCAGGACCCCGAGCCGGTCAATGGTGGCGACTTCCGGGCGGCTGGAGTGCCAGGTCGCGTCGCGGCGGACACTCGCCGGGGCATCCAGGAAGACCCGGTAGGCCGTCCAGGCGGGCCAGGAGCCACTCACGTCGCCCCGGGTGGAGCGAATCTGGAAGTCGCGGATCAGCGGGGCGTCGGGCCGGGGCCTCAAGGTCAGGGTGAGGTGGGGCGGGTTCACCGGGCCGCAGCTTCCCTCTTGCACGCGCACGCCCCGCACGGTGGTGGGCTGGTACCAGCGCTTGGACGCCGTGACGGTGTAGCGCCCGTCCGCGCCCTTCTGGAAGGAGACCTTGAGGGTGTCTGCGCGAGAGCGGGAGTCCCCGATACCAGCAGCGGCTGTGCCCAGAACCAGGCCGCGCTCGTTCTGGACGGTGACGGAAACTGGGGAGATGAAGATGCTGGGACACACCGAGGGCGGTGGGGACGCCGCGAGCGGGCTGGCTGCCAGAGCCAGGGTCCACAGGGAAGCGAGCATGACCTCAGGCTACGTCCAGTGTCTGACGCCAGGCTGTACGGGGGAGTGGCAAAGATCCGTTGGGAGCTGACCGTGACCTCGCGTTCGTGGGGACCTGTACCGCCCCGCCAGAACGGAGGCCGGACGCCCGGCAGGGGCCCGGACACCCGCGCTCATGCCCCGCCCCCCTCTCACGGCCCGTCAGCCTGCCGCCCCTAGGCTGGAGTCCCATGACGAAGCCCCATTCGGTGCCCCGCCGCTGGCGGCTGGCCGCTGCCCTGACCTGCGCCGTGCTGACCGGCGCGGCCCCTGCTCTGCAACTCTCTCCCGGCGGGGCGGCCCGCATCGACGGCCACGCGGCGGGCACCTTCGACACGCTGAATTCCCCGGCGGGCTTCGCGGGGGGGCTGGCCTGGGGACCGGACGGCACCGCCTACACCCTGGACGGGACGCGGCTCCTCTACCGCTGGAACGCACAGACCGGAAGGCCCCTGTCGCGCCAGGTGTTGACACTTCCGACCAGCTTGCCGGGCGCGAAGGCGGACTACGGGCCGAGGTTGCTTCTGGACGNACGCGGCTCCTCTACCGCTGGAACGCACAGACCGGAAGGCCCCTGTCGCGCCAGGTGTTGACACTTCCGACCAGCTTGCCGGGCGCGAAGGCGGACTACGGGCCGAGGTTGCTTCTGGACGGCTACCGCGCGGATGGCGGCGCGCTGACCGGGCCGTTCATCCGGGTCCGGGGCTACAAGAAGGGGACACCCTACCAGACCGCCTACACCCTGCGAGCGGACGGGCGGGCCGTGCTGGGCGACATCTGCGCCTCCTCGCAAAATCACCTGGTCGGCTGCGCCGCAGGGTACGGCGTGACGGTCCTTCCCCCTCAGAAGGGGCGGGCGACCCTGCGCCTGTCGGGCCGGGAGGGGCCGGTGAGTGACATCACCCTGCCCGCCGGACAGGTGCTGGACGTGGAACCCTCGCCCGACGGCACGCGGGTGGCGGCGCTGCGCACGGTGGAGAAGCGCGCCTATGAACGGGATGCGGTCCTGTACCTCGATATAGCCACCCGGGATGGTAAGGTTCTGTCGCGGCAGGTGCTGGGCAGCTTCGGGGTCAGGCGCGACGGTGAGCCCCAGGTGCGCTGGGTGGACGCGGGGCGGCTGCTGACCGCGACGCCCCGGACCACCTCCGTCACGTACAGCGCCAGCGGGCATCAGGTCAGCTTGTGGAGCCTGAGCGGTCAGGGGCCTCGCTGGATCGTGGGGAGAGGTGAACTGCGCGACGCCGTGCCCTCGCCCGATGGCACGCTGTTCCTGACCGTTCGGGACGGCAGCGTGCCCGAGGTCCGCCGCGTCTCGGACGGCGCGTTCGTGCGCCCCCTGGGCACGGCGGTCACGGCGTCGGTGCCCTGGCCCGGCGGCAGCGCCTTGCTGGCACTGGACACCGGCGACGGGCAGGGCGAACTGCGGGTGGTGCGTCCGGGGAGCCAGGGTCGGCGCCTGGGCGGGCCGGGACTGGAGGGCGTGACCGGGCTGGCGGTGAGTCCAGACGGGCAATTCATCGCCGCCGCCCGCTCCGAAAGTGTGGCGGTCCTCGACCGCGCCGGGCGGACTCTGCACACCTTCGCGCTGCCGGAGAACGTCTACCGGACGGAGTTGGGCTTCTCCGGGCCGAGGACGCTGTTCGCGCGGCTGGAGAGTGGGGGCGACGACGGGCAGGGCCGCACCTGGGACGCGGTGACCGGACGGCTGCTGAGCCAGGAGGTCAACGCCCGCCCGGTGGGGACGATGCAACTGCGGACGGAAGTCCGGCAGCGGCCGGGTGGGGGCTCCCAGTCGCGGCTGGGCGTCACCGACCAGAGGGGCCGGGTCGTGTGGCAGGAGGCGTGGCGCAGCACTTCTCGCCCGTATCTCCTGCCGAGTCCCGATGGCCGGGCGGTGGTGCGGGGGGTGGCCCGTCCGATCAAGGGTGTGGCGTACCGGTCTGACCTGTACCTCTACCGCCTCGACCCCCGCACGGGTCGAGCAGATCCCGGCCTGGCCCTGCGGGTGGGCGACCTGCGCGACGTGTACCGGGGGCTGAGGCTGCTGGACTACGCCCGGGACCGCCGTCATGTGCTGCTGTATGAGGCGTCCGGGGACGGGTGCGGCGCGGCCTTTTACGGCCTGCGTCTGGCTGACCTAGAAGCGCGGCGGGAAGTGAAGCTCCCCCCCGCACTGACCACGGGCCTGACCCGCCTGACCGGCTGCGGTTACCCGACCCCCTGGCCCACTGCCGCCTTCACGCCCGAAGGAACAGGGCTGCTGGTGCGCGATGGCAATGCGCTGGACTGGTGGCGGCTCCAGTGAGAAACGGGGCCAGGTGGGTCTGTCTCTGGCCCTGACGACAGTGAAAAGGAGCGTGCCCGGCGGCCTCAGGCCCCGTCATGTCCGCAACACTGCTGGGGATGGCGGCACACGGGTGGCCACAGCGGCCTGCCGCGCCGGATCCCACAGCAGGTAGACCTGACTGGTGCGGCCCACGTGGCGCACCGCCCAGGGCTGGAGGAACACCACGCAGGTCTGTCCGGGTTCCGGGGCGCGCACACTCTCGTAGACGATGCCCGCCCGGTTCTGGGCCCGCACCTCCTCTCCCAGGGGCTGCGAGTAGGCGTAGGAATCGGGGTCGATGGCCAGATGCTGGCGGTAGTCCGGATCCTGCATCGCGTCGTAGAAGGTGTCCTGGGCATCGCACTCATACACCGTGTACTCCGTCACGTGGAGTGTGTCCGTCAGCCCCTCGTCGATGGCCCTCGCCTTGAAGTGATGGGCCACCTCGTGGACGCAGGTCACCAGCCTGTCGGCGGCGTACCACGCGCCGTGTCCCGGTACCGGCACGTTGAAGCGGTTGTTGCCCGCGTGCTCGAAAGCCGCCAAAACCATCTGCTCGTACGGCTGGTAGGTAACGCCCTGACCGCTGGTGACCCGGCCGTTGGTGAGGTTGTCCAGGTCGAGCAGGATGTCGAATTCATCCGGGTCCTGGGTAATGGCGCCGAGCACCGACGGGCGGGGCGTCTGGGCCTCATACCGGGAGGGAATCAGCCGGGAGGTCCGGGCCTGGTGTGCCCTCAGCGGTGGAGGCTCCCTCAAAGGTCCACCACCGTCCCGAAGTTCGAGGCGGCCTTCCGGGCCTCGGGCGTGACCGAGAACATCCCGCTGCGGTCGGCATCCAGCAGGCGGCGCACCTCGTACATCGCGGGGATCCCGCCCCGGCTCATGTAGTCCAGAGGAGTCTGCCCGACAAAGGGATGCCGACGATTGGCCCGCCTGAGCCAGCCATCGGCCGCA
This sequence comes from Deinococcus rhizophilus, assembly GCF_030271215.1. GTDB lineage: Bacteria > Deinococcota > Deinococci > Deinococcales > Deinococcaceae > Deinococcus > Deinococcus rhizophilus. The sequence continues at coordinate 17,769 of NZ_JASNGB010000039.1, forward strand.
GCGTCGTCGTACAGGATGTGCAGCGCCTTGTAGATGCCGACGACCAGGCTCAGCCGGGTGAGCTGGTCCTGGGTCAATTCTGGCCCGTTCCCCGCGCCTGCGCGCTGCAGGCTCCGTGCGCTGAGGCCGAGCAGCCAGGCCTGCTGTTCCCGGTTCAGGCCCATGTGTTCCAGCATGCGAATGCCAGCGGGCAGCCCCCTGGACAGGCGCTGAATGACCGCCGGGTTGGTGGTGTCCGGAGCCTGCTGGTTGAGCAGCGGCTCTCTGATGGCGCGAGTGGCCCGGGACATAGCGATCTCCTTTCGAATCCAGCCGGACTCGTGTCCGAAGAGTATACGCCTGGAGTCCGGCACATGTCCCGTTGAACCTGTGGAGGGTGCGCACCTCCAGGACATGTCCCATCCATCAGGAGCTTGTGTGGTGCGGGGGGCAGGCAAGCGTCTACGGGGCCGCACCCTGCCCGGTCCAGTGGCCCCGCGCGGCACCCGGCGTTCCGGAGGGCGGCCTCCCTGCGTGGGCCACGCTCTCGGCGGCCTCGGAGGCTGGTCCCTCCAGGGTGAGGGATGGAACCGTGCGGCGCAACACGCCGGATGGCTCAGGCTGGGGCCGGGTGAACGTGCAGCAGAGCGTTTCCGGCCTGGTATGGCTGAGGTCAGCTTCGTCCCCTAGCCTGTGGCATGGCCCGATCCCTGCTGCTGGCGTCCCTCCTGCTGGCTGTACCCACGGCGACTCTTGCCCAGACCACGGCCCTGACCCCTCACTTGCGGACCACCGTGCAGACGCCCAACCTGGGAACGGGACCGCTGGCCCTGAGCCCGGACGGGCGGACGGTGGCGGTGCTGCGGCTCGACCGGGTGCGGGGAGGCCGGGCCACCCTGGTCCTGAGTGATGCCCGGACCGGCCAGGAACTTCGCCGGATCGCCACCACGAACACGTACGACGGGGCGCTGGCCTTCAGTCCCGACGGACAGACCCTCGTCAACGTCGGCTCGGACGTTCAGGCCTATGACGTGACGACGGGCCGGGTCCGCTGGAGCCACAGTTCCAGCGACGCGGTCCCCAGCAGCCCCGCGGTCGTCTTCAGCCCCGACGGAACAGCGGTCTACTTCTCCCACCTCGACACGGTCGGGAACCGGCACCTCATCCGCAGTGATGCGCGGACGGGGAAGGGCCTCTGGGACGCTTTCCGCATTGCCTCGGCGGCGGAGGCCCCGTCCCGCGAGGAGAGCTTCTACGGCCGCGTCCTGTCCCTGGCCGTTCACCCGGCGGGTGGGGTGCTGGCCTCCGGATCTTTCGGCGGGGGCATCGTGGTGTGGAACGCGGCGACGGGTCAGAGAACCGGCATCCTCACAGATCAGTCTTCCTCGACTCGGCCTACTCAGGCGGCCCTTGACGGCCAGACCGCACACGGCGGGCGGGTGACAGGGATGACCTTCGCCCCGGACGGCACCCTGATCTCCGGAGCGAACGACGGCACGGTGAAGCGCTGGGACCTGGCGACCGGCCGGAAGCTGGGGGAAGCCCTGCTGCCGGACGGCGTGCAGGCCCTGACGCTGCGGCCGGGTGGCAAGGGCGTGCTGGTCGCCTCCGGGAGGAGCGTCGTCCAGCTCGGCCTGCCGGACCTGGGGCGGGAACGGGTGCTTGTGGGACACGCGGACGAGGTAAGGTCCCTCGCCCCCGCTGGAGACGCGCTCTGGACGTCTAGCGCCGACAGCACCGTCAAGCGCTGGACTCTGCGGAGTGGTCTGGACGAGGCGACCTACGGCACGGTGAAGACCGCCGCCGTCAGTCCGGACGGGCATACCTTCGCTCTGAACCTGGGGGACGCCGCCGTGCGCCTGACCGATGCGCGGGGCCAAACCCTGAGAGGGTGTTTGAAAAGGGTCAGGTTGTGGGGCAGTTTTGAG
>NZ_JASNGB010000388.1 GCF_030271215.1 Deinococcus rhizophilus
CCACCGCTGAACCTCGCCCTGGTGATCGACCGCAGCGGCAGCATGGGTGGCCGCCCGCTCGAGATGGCCCGGCAGGCGGCCCAGGTGGGGCTCCGGAAGCTCGAGCCTCAGGACCGGGTCAGTGTCGTGATCTTCGACCATGAGGTGGAAGTGCTCATTCCCTCGCAGCCCGCTGCTGACCGGGAAGCCCTGTGCCGGATGGTGGAAGGCGTCACGGCCGGGGGGTCCACCGCCCTGTACGCGGGCTGGCTCGACGGGGCGATGTCGGTGGCGCAGCATCTCGACCCGCAGGCACTCAACCGGGTGCTGCTGCTGAGCGACGGCCACGCCAATGTGGGCAAGCGCCGCGTGGGGGAGATCGTTCCGGACGTCGCGGGCCTCACGAAGCGGGGGGTCAGCACGAGCACCATCGGGCTGGGCATCGGCTACGACGAGGATCTCCTGCGCGGCATGGCGGTGGCGGGCGACGGCAACTTCGAGCATATCGAGGACCCGGAGCAGCTTCCCCGTTACTTCGACGCGGAGTTCAGCGGGCTGGCTCG
>NZ_JASNGB010000389.1 GCF_030271215.1 Deinococcus rhizophilus
CGGGCCGCCCGCCCACCCCGGCCTCCACCCGGTCCAGCAGGTCGCGCTGGCGCGGGCCGTCGTAGCCCGCGACCCAGCTGTTCCAGCGGGTCTGCCAGGCGTCCACCCGCAGGGCGACCCGGTCCAGGGCGGCGGGGGGCGGGGGCGCCTCTGCCTCCGGGCGCGAGAGGGCGGTGGGCAATCCAGCCGTGACCCGGCCCGGCGCGACCCCCGCGGTGGGGTCCACCCGTACCCAGCCCTGGCCCTCCAGCCAGACCTCGACCCAGGCGTGCGCGTCCTGCTGGCGCACGATCAGGTAGCCGCCGCTGGGATTCAGCTCCCCGCCCAGGTAGCCGCCCACCACCCGGGCAGGCACTCCCGCCGCCCGCATCAGGAACGCGAACGAGGACGCGTAGTGTTCGCAGAACCCGGCGCGGGAGCCGAACAGGAAGGCGTCCACCCGGTCCCGCCCCGGCAGGGTGGGCGGCGTGAGGGTGTAGCGGAAGTCCCCCGCCCGCAGCCACGCCAGCGCCGCCTCCACCCGCCCCGGCGCGGGCAGCCCC
>NZ_JASNGB010000390.1 GCF_030271215.1 Deinococcus rhizophilus
GCCCGGGCGCAGTTGCCCCAGCACCGGGCGGTCCACCGCCGCCACGACGAGCGGGGTGGGGTAGCCCCCGTGCGTCCCCGCGTCGGGCAGCAGCAGGATGGGCCGCCCGTCCGGGGGAAGCTGCACCGCGCCCGGCACGTTGGGCAGGCTGACCCGCGCCGGGTCGTGGGTCACGGGCACCTCCCCGGTCAGCCGCACGCCCATGCGGTCGGCCTGCGGCCCCACGCTGAACCAGCCCCCCGTGAGGGCCGCCAGCAGCGCCGGGGTCGCCTCCGGGGTGCTCAGGACGCGCAGGGTGAGGTTCGGCCCGGTGGGGGTCCGCAGGCCGGGGGAGAGGAAGGCCCCTGGTGGGGACGCCTCCGGCCGGGGCAACCACCCCAGCCGGTCCCCCCGCCGCAGCGCCCGCCCCTCCAGCCCCCCGAAGCCCGTTCTGAGGTCGGTGGCGCGGCTCCCGAAGACCTCGGGCACGTCCAGCCCGCCCCGCACGGCGAGCACTGCCCGCAGGCCCCGCGCCGCCGCGCCCACCTCCAGCGTCGCCC
>NZ_JASNGB010000391.1 GCF_030271215.1 Deinococcus rhizophilus
CGCCGCCCGCGCCTCACGCAGCGCGAGAAAGGGGTTGAGGGGGTCCTGGGCCACCGCCTGCCCCAGCGCCTCCTCGGCGGGCAGGGCGGCGGCCCGGCGCAGCCAGCCGGTCACCCACGGGTCGGGCGCCAGGACCACCCGCTCCTGCACCCCGCCCCCGCCCTGCACCGGCGTCAGGGTAAAACGTTCCTCGTAGCCTTCCCCCCGCACGCTGGCCCGCAGGGTGCCGCCGGAGGAGTCCAGGCTACTCACGGGCGCCGGAAGGTCGTAGCGGGCCAGCGTCTGCCCCCGGGACCCGAAGGCATACACGACAGGACCCACTCCCAGATAGACCGTACCCCCCAGGGTCGCCGGAACGCTGAGATCACCCAGCGCCTCCGGAAAGGTCCGGGTCCAGCGCAGGGTCGCCCCGTCCTCCTCGCGCAGGGTCCGGCCCTCCACGACCGGCTCGGCGCCCGTACCACCGCCCAGCACGCCGCCCAGCAGCGCGAGCGCGAGCAGCAGGCCCCGTCCCGGCCCCCTCACCCGCGCCCCCC
>NZ_JASNGB010000392.1 GCF_030271215.1 Deinococcus rhizophilus
CGTCCGGCACGCGGGCACCGCCGCCCTCGTGGCCCTGATCGTGGCCCGGCTGGCCGCTGCCCTGCCGCACTGGTCCGAGCTGGCCCCCACCTTCATCGGGCGCGTGCTGACCGTCCTCGACGTCCGTGCCGGCGAGTGGGTGTGGCCCGCCGGGGTCGCCGCTGGCCTGGTCTACCTGCTCATAAGAATTTCGGATGAACAGTTATGCAATGACTGTGAATCCCGACCGGCGGGAGAAGGAAAAACGGTGACGGATAGGAGTGGAGGCACCGGAGCAAAGCGGAGGGGCCAGAACGGATTATCCGGAAACTGCAGCACGCGCCTGCGGGGCTGGCCGCCTGCCCTGACGCGCGGGCTGCTGCTGAGTGCCGGGGCCGCGGCGCTCCCGCTGCTGCTGCGCCCGGCTCCCCAACCCGTCCTGAACGCCGACCACGTGACGGTGACCCGGGTGTCCAGCGGGGGCGAGACCACGGCCCTCCCCTTTGCCGACCTGCCCCGGCCCGCCGTGGTGAACGTCTGGGCGACCTGGTGCGG
>NZ_JASNGB010000393.1 GCF_030271215.1 Deinococcus rhizophilus
CCGCCGACGAGCTGGCCCCCGAGCTGGCAGCGGCCCGCGAGGCCCTGAAACGGGGCGAGACGCCCGACGTGGCCGCCCTGTGGAGCGCCCTGGAACGCCGCATGGCCCAGGCCGCCCAGCAGCGCGAGGACTTCGACGCCCGCGCCGACCACGTCGTGCACGAGTACGACACCCTGCGGCACCTCGCGGGCGAGACCACCCAGCGCCTGGGCCGGATGGCCGACACCCTCCGCGCCCAGCGCCGCCTGGGGCGGATGTCCGCCGTCGCCCGCGAGCGCTACGCCCAGACCCTCGAAGGTGCCGAGGCCCTGCTCGCCGAGGCCCACGCCGAGTACGAGGCCGCCCAGCAGGTCACCGCCAGCTTCGGCGCCGACGCCCTGAGCGGCCTGCTGGACGTGTTCGACTTCGGCGGGGGGGAGCCCGAAACGCCCCTGGCCGCGCCGGAACCCGCCCCGGCCCCGCCTGCTCCAGCCTTCACCCTCCCGGCAGGGCTGCTGGGGGGCACGGCGGCCGCCGACCCCCAACCCGCC
>NZ_JASNGB010000394.1 GCF_030271215.1 Deinococcus rhizophilus
CGTTCGCTCGACCGGGGCAAAGTCCGGTCCCCGCGCCGCCCGGGGACGGGGCGCGGGGTCAAAGGCGGGAATGTCGGCCCTGGCACCCCCGGCCTGAGGTTGAGGTGCGGCCGCCCGTGCTGGAGGGGGGCCAGCAGGCGCCGGGGCAGGAGACGGCGACACGCCCCCTCCCCCCCCACCGCCGCCCGGCCCCGGACCGTCCCCACCGCCGCCCAGCCGCACCCGCCGCCCTCCCTCGGGCGCGACGAGTTCAAAGGTCACCGGCCCGAAAACCTTCAGGACCAGCGCCGCCACCTCGTCGAATTTGGAGACGATCTGTTTGGCGTGGAAGGTGTTTTTCTCGTCGTAGGTCAGGCTCACGTACCCCGGCTCGGCGTGCATCCGGGCGGGCTTGAGAAAGGCGCGCAGCTGCATCGTGGCCTGCCGGGTCACATCGGCCCAGTTGCCCTGCACGGGGGCGGGGGTGGGCGCAGGAGCCTCCTGAGCGGGCGTGGGCGTGGCCGGAGCGGACCGCCGCGCGGCGGGCT
>NZ_JASNGB010000395.1 GCF_030271215.1 Deinococcus rhizophilus
CGCCCACGACCTGCGCTCGCCGCTGGCGGCCCTCACCGCGCGGGTGGACGCCGCCTTGACCCGCGACCGCGGGCCGGAACGCTACCGCGCCGAGCTGCGCGAACTGGGCACCGACCTGACGCGGCTCTCAACCCTCACCAACCACCTCCTGCTGCTCGCCCGTGACCCGGCGGCCCTGTCGCGGGAGGCCGTGCCCCTGCGCGACCTCGCGGCCGAGGCGGTGGACCGTGCCCGCGAGCTGTCCCCGGAGGCCGACGTGGACCTGATCGCGCCGCAGGCCCTGACCGCCTACGGCGACCGGGTGCTGCTGGGACAGGCGGTGTGGAACCTCACCGCGAACGCGCTGCTGCACGCGCCCGGCGCCGCAGTGACCGTCACGGTGCGTGGGGACGGCTCGGGCGGGGCCGAGATCGAGGTCCGCGACGACGGCCCCGGTGTGGACGCCCCGACCCTGGCCCGGCTGGGCGAGGCCTTTTACCGCCCCGACGCCAGCCGCGCCGCTCCCAGTCCGGCGGGGGGCGGGCA
>NZ_JASNGB010000396.1 GCF_030271215.1 Deinococcus rhizophilus
GGTCAGGCCCAGCCGCTCGGTCCAGGTGGCGTACAGCACCGCCACATGCCGCAGCCGCAGCAGGGGGCGCCGCCAGCCACGCCAGCGGCCTCCCAGCGGGCGGAGATCCTCGCCCTGGACCCGCCAGGCCCGCGCGGTCAGGGTCAGCAGGGCCGCCGCCAGCGCGATCAGCAGCGCCAGCGTCAGGGTGCGGGTGGCCGCCCGGACGAGGTCAGGTGCCTGCGGTCCCAGGTTGTAGAGGGTTCCCGCCCGCAGCTCCCGCCCAAACTGCCGCCATTCCTCGGCCTCCCCGCCCCGGCCCTGGGCCTCGAGCAGGCTGGCGTAGCGGGCGTACAGCGCGTCGCCGCCCTCGAACCGGGGGTGCAGGTCGCGCAGGTAACGCAGCCACACGTCGGCCCGCGCCAGCCGCCCCTGGCTCAGCAGGGTGCCCACGTAGCCGCTGGGATTGCCGTAGGCCCCCAGCGCCTCCCGGCTGACCCGCACCTCCGGGTCGTAGCCCCGCGCCGCCGCGTCCCGCCGCGCCC
>NZ_JASNGB010000397.1 GCF_030271215.1 Deinococcus rhizophilus
CCTGCCCCCCGCGTGCGTCTCGGTGGAGGGCGACCTCGACCTGGCCTACCGGACGCACTTCCCGCCCGGCGGGGGCGTGCTGCTCTACGCGGGCACGGGCAGCGTCGCCTACCACGTCACGGCCCCCGGCGAGGTGATCCGGGCCGGGGGGCGCGGCTACCGCATCGGCGACGACGGCGGCGGCTTCAGCCTGGGCCGTGCGGCGCTGCGCTGGATCACGGACGGCCTGGACGCGGGCGAGCTGCCCTCCACGCCCCTGGCCGCCGAGGTCGCCCGCATCACCGGGGGCCTGGACTGGCCGACCCTGCGGGCCTTCNCTACGCGGGCACGGGCAGCGTCGCCTACCACGTCACGGCCCCCGGCGAGGTGATCCGGGCCGGGGGGCGCGGCTACCGCATCGGCGACGACGGCGGCGGCTTCAGCCTGGGCCGTGCGGCGCTGCGCTGGATCACGGACGGCCTGGACGCGGGCGAGCTGCCCTCCACGCCCCTGGCCGCCGAGGTCGCCCGCATCACCGGGGGC
>NZ_JASNGB010000004.1:0-32966 GCF_030271215.1 Deinococcus rhizophilus
GTGCGCAGTTCGCGCAGCTCCTGCATCACGCGGGGGCGGGCGCTGTCCTCCTGGGCGCGGGCCCGCAGGCTGCGGACGCGCTCGATGGCGTCGGCGTACAGCGTCTCGGCCTTCTGGGCGGCCTCCGCGATCATCTCGTTGCGGCGCTGCTCCAGCGTCCCCCGCTCCTGCCGCACGCGCCCGAGTTCGGCCTCGGCCTCGCGGCGAGCGGCGGCGGTGCGTTCCAGTTCTCCCGCGAGGTCCGCGCGTTCGCGCTCCAGCCCTTCCAGCATCCGTTCCATCAGGCCCGCGTCGGGTCCCAGCAGGCTCTCGGCCCGCGCCAACACGTCCCCCGGCAGCCCCATCCGCCGCGCGATGGCGAGCGCGTAGGAGCGCCCCGGCTGGCCCACCTGCAGCTGGTAGGTTGGAGCCAGCGCCTCCAGATCGAAGCCCATCGAGGCGTTTTTCAGACCCGGCGTCTCCAGCGCGAACAGCTTCAGGGGCGAGAGGTGCGAGGTGATGATGCCCCGCGCGTCCTGCCCCAGCAGCGTCTCGATCAGCGACTGCGCCAGCGCCGCGCCCTCGGCGGGGTCGGTGCCGGAGCCCAGCTCGTCGATCAGGACCAGCGTGTCGGGGGCCGCGTGCCGCAGCACGAACCGCAGGTGCTTGAGGTGCGAGGCGAAGGTGCTGAGGCTCGCCTCGATGCTCTGCTCGTCCCCGATATCGACCAGCACGTCGCGCACCACCGGCAGCCGCGCCGAGGCCGCCGCCACGTACAGCCCGCACTGGTGCATGAGAACAGCGAGGCCCAGCGTCTTGAGGGTCGCCGTCTTGCCGCCCATGTTCGGCCCGGTGATCAGCAGCATCTTGGTGTCGCCCAGCGCGATGTCGTTGGGCACCGGATTCTCGATCAGGGGGTGCCGCGCTTCCCGCAGGTCGTAGCTGTGATCGCCCACCGGCTCGGGACGGTTGAGGTGCCAGTCGCGGGCCAGCCGCGCCTTCGCCGCGATCAGGTCGAGTTCGCCCACCGTGACGAGGGTCATCGGGATATCGGCGTCGTTCGCCAGCAGGCCCGACAGCTCGGTGAGGATGCGCCGGACCTCGGCCTCCTCGTCCAGAATCAGCCGGGCGAGTTCGTTGTTCAGGGGCGTGATGGTCGCGGGCTCGACGAAGTAGGTCTGCCCCGACGCCGACGCGTCCACGATGATGCCCTGCACCTGCCCCACCCGGCTGGCCTGCACCGGCAGCACGTAGCGGTCGCGGCGGATGGTGACGATGTGTTCCTGCAAGACCTCGGCCCACTTGTCGAGCGTGGCGGTCACGCGCTCGCGGATGCGGCCCCGCAGCGGCTCGATGCGCCCGCGCAGGTCGCGCAGCCGGGGCGAGGCGTCGTCGCGCACGCCGCCGTCGCGGTCGAGGGACGACAGGAAGCGCCGCACAAGTTCGGAGTGTTCGCCCAGCCCCAGCGCCACGTCGCGCAGCGGACCACGCGAGTTGGTGCCAATCGCCCGCTTGACCGTCATCGCGCCGTCGAGGGAGTAGGCCGCTTGCAGCAGCTCGCTCCCCGCCAGCACCCGCCCCTCCTCCGCCCGCGCGTGCAGCTCGCGGATGTCCTGAATCCCGCCCAGGCTGAGGCTGACGCCGAAGAGGGCATCCTCCACCTCGTCGAGTTCGCGGGCGATGCGCCCGGCGTCGTCGGAGGGCGTCATGGCCCGCGCCCGTTCCACCCCCAGCGACGTGGCACTGCGCTCCGAGAGGGCGTCGCGGATTCGCGGAAAGTCGAGGGCAGTCAGGGCGCGGGAGTCGAACGGCATGTCGGGGAGGAGCATAACAACGGCGGCGGGGCGGGAACGTGGGCCTTGTGGCTTAGAGCATTTGACAGAATTACGGCCCCCGGGGAAGGGCGCCCCAGGTGCCTCCATTCTGCCCAATGCTCTTCTTCAATTCGCTCGCTCTGCTGCGCAGCTTTGCAAGTCCGCTCGGCCAACGAATGCGGAAACCCACCGCATTCTTATGGCAAATGCTCTAGGGCGGGTCGGGGAACCCCGGCGCGGGCCGTCCCGTATCCCCCGGCACCATGACCCATCCACCCCGGCAGATCAGGCTGCGTCTTCCCCCCTTCCTGGGCCGCGCCCTCGGTGCGCTGCTCGCCCGTTCCACCGTGAAAGCCGGGCGGACGGTCGCGCCGCCGCCCGCGCTGGGGCTGACCCGGCGCACGCTGCTGTACTTCAAGAGCGAGGGGTGCGCCCCCTGCGACGGCATCGACCTCTTTATCGGGCGGCTGGCCGCAGCGGGCGGGCTGGACCTGCGGGTGGTGGACGCCCGGCGGGGCGAGGTGCCCGAACAGGTCTACGGCGGCTCGCTGCTGCTGGACCGGGACGGCACGCTGCGCCGGGCCTACGGGGTAAATGTCTTCCCCACCCTGCTCGTGACGGACCCCGGCGGTCAGGTGGAGCGCGTGCTGGTCGGGGCGCAGGCGGACGAGGAGCAGATCCGGGCGGGACTGGGGCTGGCCTAGCGCATTGGACAGAATGACGGCCCCCGGGGAAGGGCGCCCCAGGTGCCTCCCCGAATGCCCAATGCTCTTCTTCAATTCGCTCGCTCTGCTGCGCAGCTTTGCAAGTCCGCTCGGCCAACGAATGCGGAAACCCACCGCATTCTTAGGGCACATGCTCTAGAGCGCCGTCCACCCCCCGTCCGCCGGGATAATCGCCCCGTTGATGTAGCGCGACTCGTCCGACGCCAGGAACAGGGCGAGCTGCGCGATGTCGAGGCTGTCGAGATACGCCGGGATGAGCGCGGCGAAGGCCCCCGCGCGGGCGACCCCGGCAGGGTCGAGGCGGTCTTGCGGCATCGTCTCGGCGATGTTGGTCCGGGTCGCGCCGGGGCAGATCGCGTTGCAGCGAATCCCGCGCTGGGCGTACATCCACGCCGTCGAACGGGTCAGGCCGATCAGCCCGTGCTTGGAAGCCGTGTAGGCCGCGCCCGCCGCCCCCCCGCTGAGGGCCGCCGTGGACGCCACGTTCACGATGGACCCCGCGCCCTGCTCCAGCATCTGCTGCACGGCGCGGCGGCTGGTGTACATCGGGCCGTTCAGGTTGATCCCCAGCACCCGCGTCCAGACCTCGTCGGTGAGTTCGCCCACGCCCGCCATGTAGTCCATCACCCCGGCGTTGTTCACCAGCACGTCCAGCCGCCCATAGGTGGACACCGCGAGGTCGATCACTCCCTCGGCGCTCGCCTGGTCGGAGACGTCGCCCTGCGAGGGGGTGACCTCGCCCCCTGCCGCCCGAATCTCGCCCACGGCGGCCTCCAGTCGCGCCGCGTTCCAGTCGGCGGCGACCACCTTCGCGCCCTCCCGCGTGAACAGCTGGGCCATCGCCAGCCCCATGCCCGATGCGGCCCCGGTCACCACAATCACCTTGTCCTGTAAGCGCATTCGCACCCCTCCTCGCAGGGGCGCGGTCGGCTGGCCTCGCCCCGTCAGGTTCAGCGTACTCCCGGCCCGCTCCGGAATGTCCCCGGCCCTCTGCTAGCCTGCCGGGCGTGCCCGCCCGCGCTTCCCTGCTCCCCCCCACCGAGAAGCCGCGCGTGCTGGTCGAGCATCCCGACTTCTACGTGATCCACAAGCCCGCGCTGTGGCTGACCCACCCGGTGCGGGCGCGGGTGGACGTGCCCGACGTGCTGGGCTTCATGCGGGCCGAGACGGGCGAGCCGGGCCTCGCGCCCCCGCACCGCCTCGACCGCGAGACGAGCGGCACCCAGTTGCTCTCGCGCGACACGGACGCCGCGCGGCGCTTTTTCACCCTGTTCAAGGAGCATCTGGTGGGCAAGACCTACCAAACCATCGTCCACGGCTCGCCGGGCTGGGAGCGGACCACGCTGGACGCGCCCCTGGGCGACCTGGGGCTGGGCGGCGCGAACCGCATCGTGATCCGGCAGGCCGTGGTGCCGGACGGGCGGCCCGCCGTCACCGACTTCGGGGTGCTGGAGCGGCGCGGCGGCTTCACGCTGCTGGAGGCCTATCCCCGCTCCGGGCGGCTGCACCAGATTCGCGCCCACCTCTGGCACCTCGGGCTGCCGATGGTGGGCGACAAGATCTACGGGCGCGATCCGCAGGCGTTCCTCGACTTCATGGAGCAGGGGCAGACGCCGGAGCTGACCGCGCGGCTGCTGCTGCCCCGGCAGGCGCTGCACGCCGCCCGCATCGCCTTTCCCTGGGGGGGAACGCAGTTCGCGGCGGAGGCGCCGCTGGCGCCAGACCTGCGGGACTTCTGGGAGGGGCTGTAGGGGCCCTCCCCTACCTCGGCCCCACCTCGTACACGGCCCGCCACGGCTGGTAGCTCGTCTTCGTCTGGTCGGTGCGCGTTCCCTTGGCGTCCTTGATCGTCCGGGTGATGGAGAGGTCGTAGCCGTCTTTCGCCCAGTCGACCTGCCGCACGGCCCCGGAGGCGAGGGTGCGGTTCACCACGTACTGCGCGGGCGGGTGCGGCGTGTACCGGTGGATGACGGCGGGGCTGACGGTGACCTTGCGCTGCGGCTTGATCCCCCAGACCTGCACTTCCAGCGTGCTCTTCGCGTCGTCATTGATCGCCTTGACAAAGAGGGGACCGCCCGTGTCGTTCTTCAGGCGCAGGTCGAGGCCCGGGTCGTACACGGCGGCCTCGAAGCCCACCTCCGGCTCGTAGTAGCCCACCCGGTAGGAGTGCTGGTGGCGCTCGGTGACGGGGAGGCCCGCCTGGTACAGCGCCCGGAACGCGGTGGTGGACACCTGGCACACGCCTCCGCCCAGGCCCTCCACCGTGCGGCCCCCGCTGATGATCAGGCCACCGACAAAGCCGTTTTCGGGTGTGATGCTGCCCAGCGCCGACAGGAAACTGAACTCGCCGCCCTCGGGCACCACGTACCCGTGGATCTTCGCGGCGGCCACCGCCACGTTGGTCCGGCGCTCGGGACTGCTGCCGTGGTAGGTGCTGCTGCCCCGCGCGATCAGCTCCAGCTTGCCGGGATCCGGCAGGTCGGCCAGCTTCAGGCCAGGGCGGCTGGCCTTGGAGGCGAACACCACCGACGCCCTGGCCGGATCGAGCACCGCCCCCCGGAAAGCCGCGAGCGCCTTTTGCCGGTCGGTGACGCGGCCGGACACCTCGGGCACCTTGACGAGTCTGCCGCCCTCGTTGCGGAACCGGGCGTTGCGCGCAGGCTGGTCGAGCTCACCGGACAGGCGGTCAAAAGCGGCCCGGATGGTCCTCTCGTCGGGCTCGATCCCGCCCTCGCGCACCCAGTACAGGTCCGCGACCTGCAAGGCAGTGAGCGCCCCGGCGCGGTCCGTCCCATTCAGTTTCACTGTGAGGGGGCGCATCAGGCGGTTGCCGCGCTCGACATGGGGACGCAGCTCGGCGGCGGTGTGCTCGGCGGGCCACTCGGTCACGGGCAGCGAGAGGCGCGTCTGGGAGGGGTCAGCGGCAAAGGCGCGGGCCGCCGCCGCCGCGTTGGGACGGCGCCCCGGCTGGTCGGGCTTCAGGGCGTAGCGGTGGCTCACCTTGTCGAAGAAGATGGCCGCGTTCTTCGGACGGGTGGCGAGGTCGCGGGTCAGGACCTCCAGGGCCGCCCGCGCCCTGGCCTCGTTCACCCGCGTCACCAGCGGCAGCGTCCGGGAGGGCGCCTGGCCGACCATGCCGCGCACCTTCTGCCACAGGTCGCGGTTCTGCGAGGCCTGCACCGCCGCCGCCACACTCGCGGCCGGGTCCACGCTCCAGCCCAGGCGGGCAGCCGGAACAGTCCAGGTTTTCTTTCCGGCCTGCACGGTGACCTGCGGAATGGCAGATGTCTGCCCGGTCAGCCGGGCGCGGGCCTCGGCGGGGGTCAGGCCGCCGACGGGCACGCTGCCCACCATCAGCCCCGGCGCGAGGCGGCCCGTGTCCCCGGCGGCGAGGCCCATGGCAAGGGCGCCGCCCAGCAAGGCGGCGGCAGAAACAGCGGTGGCATAACCCCTCGTCACCCGGCCAGTGTAGCGGCGCGGGCCGGGCGGGGGATGTGGAGGCCGGGGACGGTGAAGCCCAGTGCCCTCCCGGACCCCCGTCAGGCGAGTTGCGCGGTCAAGATCCCGGCTTGGCTCCCTCCAGCACGTCTGCCACCGTCTGCATCACCTGCTCCCGGCGGTCGACCACGGGCGCGACGACCCGCTCGCCGCCCTCCAGGTCCATCACGAAGTGGTCGCCGTCGAGCCGCACCCGGCGCAGAATCTGCTCGTCGCCGTCCTCGCGGGTGCAGGCCCGCAGCTCCACGTAGCGGCTCATGGGCGTGCGAATCACCTTGGGAGCCAGCACCTCCTCGACCTGAAAGATGCCGCCGGAATTGTTCATGGTGACGCTGATCAGCACCGGCTTCTCGCGCCCGCGCTCGATCACGACCTGATCGACCGCCAGGGCACTGATGGAGTGGATGTCCACGCTGCCCATCGCAAACGCCTTGCGCCCGCGCCCCTTGGTGATGTCGGTGCCGTCCGCGACCGCCGTGATGCCGCCCTCCAGCGTCAGCGGCACCGGGCTGAGGTCATGGCTGTTGATGGACCCCAGGATAAAGGAGCGCACCTTCGTCCGCTTGAAGGGGTCGGCATAGACCGGTCCCAGGATGCGGTCGAGAATCGGCAGGGCCAGCGCGACCCCGTGCGCCTCGTGGCCGCTGCGGTGAATCTGGTTGCCGATGTCGTGCAGCATGGTGCCCAGGATCACCGCCAGAAACACGTCGTCGGCGTCGCCCACGCCCGACTCCATGATGTCCGGCCGGACCCCGGCTTCCAGCAGCAGCTCGGTGAGCGCCATGCTCGCCGCGCCCGTGATAAAGGAGTGGACCCGCCCGTGGTCGTTGTAGCCCAGCTTGCGCATGGTGATGTAATTCGCCATGTCCCAGTGGGCCAGCGCCTCGGGATCGCCGCGCAGGGCCTGGTAGGCGGCGAGCGCACGCGGGTAGCCCTGAAGGTCGGCGAGAATCGCGCCGTCCGCTTCCGCGATCAGTTTGGCGCGGGGAGTGGTGAACTCCACGACGCGCCCGTCTGCCGGAACGTCGGCGGCGGGCGGCGGGGCCGTGACGCCCTCCGCCTCGCCGTGCCGCCCCTCCACGTCCTGAAGGTGCCCGCCCGCCACGCTGAGGGTGAACTTGGATTCACCCGCGCCGTGCTCCAGCCGCTCCCGGCCCGAACGCTCCGGCTCAGGCGGCGTCCGGGGCTCACTCACCCTGAAACTCCGGCTTGCGCTTGGCGAGGAAGGCGGACGTACCCTCGCGGAAATCCTTGGTCGCCACCAGCATCCCGAAGAGGTCGGCCTCGATCTCCAGCCCCGCCTCCAGCGAGGTGTCCAGGCCCCGGCGCACCGCCTCCTTGACCAGCGAGAGGGCGATGGGCGCGTGCCGCACCATCTGCTCGGCGACCTCGCGGGCCTTTTGCAGCGGGTCGTCGGCGACGTAGTTCACCAGCCCGAGGCGCAGGGCTTCTTCTGCCGTGACCTGCCGCCCGGTCAGCATCAGGTCGAGCGCCGGACCCGCGCCGATCAGCCGGGCGAGGCGCTGGGTGCCCCCGAAGCCGGGAATCAATCCCAGCGACACCTCGGGCAGCCCCACCCGCGCCCCCGGCGACGCCACGCGCACGTCGCAGGCCAGCGCCAGTTCCAGGCCGCCGCCCAGCGCGAAGCCGTTCACAGCCGCGATGGTGGGAATGGGCAGATTCGCCACCGTTTGCATCACGTCCTGCCCGCCGAGCGCGAGTTCGCGGCCCTGGTAGACGTCCTCCAGTTCCGCCAGCTCGCTGATGTCGGCCCCCGCCACGAACGCCCGGTCGCCGCCCCCGGTCACGATCAGTGCCCCGATCTCGGGCACGTCCACGACCGCGTCGAGGGCCGCACTGATCTCGGCGAAGGTGTCGGCGTTCAGGGCATTGAGCGCCCTCGGGCGGTTCACCGTGAGCACCGCGATGGGGCCGTGCTGATCGAGCTGAAGATTCTGGAGGTCGATCTCGTCGAGCATCGTCATGGGTTTATCCTGCCACGCCCGGCCGCCGGGGTCAGTGGCCTTCGGCTCCGGCCAGCCGCACGACGGCGTCCAGCGCCACCCGCACCATGCGGTCCACCCCCTGCGCCAGCACCTCGTCGGGCACCAGTTGCGGGTCCCCGATGTCGTTGCTGCACGCGGTCAGGCAGCCCGCCCGCAGGCCGTGCTGGGCGGCAACCAGAAAGACGGCGCTGGCCTCCATCTCGAAGCCCAGCACCCCGCGCGAGGCCCACAGCCGGGCATGTTCGGGCGTGCTGGCATAAAAGGCGTCCTCGGTCATGATCAGCCCCGCGTGGTGCGGCACCCCCAGCGCACGGGCCGAGGCGACTGCCGCCTCCACCACCTCGAAGCTGGCGGCGGGTGCATACGGTGCGCCGCCCAGCAGCTGCCGGGTGGTGCCGTCGTTGGGCACGGCGGCGGTGGCCACCACCAAGTCGGCGGGCTGCACGCGGGGGGTCGCGCCACCCAGGGTGCCCACCCGGATCAGGGTCTGCGCCCCCAGCCGTGCGAGTTCCTCCGTGACAATCGCTGCGCTGGGGCAGCCCATCCCGGTCGTCTGGACGCTCACGCGCACGCCCTGGTAGGTCCCGGTGAAACCCAGCAACTGGCGGTGCTCGGTGTACAGGCGGGCATCTTCCAGGTAGGTCTCGGAGATCCGGCGTGCCCGGCCTGGATCTCCGGGAAGCAGCACGAATTCGGCCACGTCACCGGGCTGCGCCCGCAGGTGAATCTGACTCATGCGGGGCAGTATAGGGAGCCCGCCTCAGGGCTGGCAGCCCGCGTGACCCCGGAGTCAACTTCCCGCCCCACCCCTTTCTGAGAGGCGGGTCAGCTTCCTCATCTTGGGTGAGCGACTCCTCATGCCGCATTTAGACAAGTCCCCGACTTCAGGTTTCTGAGAAGAAACCGTCACGAGATGGATGGCGAAAGGGGTTACAGTTCATGGCGTCCTCACGGCATCTTTCTACGGTGAGGCCGTGCAACGGGGCGGATCAGCCGCTTTCCCGCGCTTCAAAGGAGAATTATGCGTAAGTCCCTGACTCTTGTCTCGACCCTGGCCCTGGCCCTGGGTGCCGCCAGCGCCCAGACCAACACGACCACCACCACGACGACCACCGCCACCCCGGCCCAGGTCGTGACCTTTACCGACGTGCCCGCCGGACACTGGGCCAAGGACGCCGTGGACCTGCTGGTGCAGCGCGGGCTGATTCAGGGCTACCCGGACGGCACCTTCCGCGGCAACCAGAACATCACCCGCTACGAAGCGGCGCTGATCTTCTTCCGCCTGCTGCAGTCCGGCTCGCTGAGCAGCGGCACCCTCAGCCAGAGTGACCTCGCCACCATCACCGCCGGGATGCAGGAGGTCGCCACCGAGCTGGCCGCCATCAGCACCCGCGTGACCGACCTCGAGCGCCTGAATGCCGAGCAGCAGGCCCGCATCGCTGCCCTGGAAGAGCGCATCAACGCACTGGGCACTGCTGGGACCGCTGGCGCCGACACCGTGGCGCTGACCGCCCGCATCGATGCGCTGGAGACGGCCATCCGCAACATCCCCGCTGGTCCCCAGGGTCCCGCGGGTCCGGCGGGCCCCGCTGGTCCTGCCGGTGCTGCAGGTGCGGCAGCCGACACGGCGGCCCTGGAAGCCCGCATCGCGGCTCTCGAGGCCCGCTCCACCCAGACCACGCCCACCACGGGGGGCACCACGACCATCGTGACGCCCCCCACCACCGTCGTGATCGGCGAGACGCCTGCGGGCACGACCAACGGCGTGACACGCGGCGACCTGTACGCGGGTGTCTTCGTGGGTGCCAGCACGGCGGGCGGTTCGCCCTGCTACGTCCCCAACAGTGACGGCCGCGAGGTCAACTTCTGCGCCAGCTTTGGCGGCATGGTGGGCACCTCCTCACTCGTCGGGCCCTTCGGCGCCCGCGTCTCGGCCGACTACAAGCCCGGCCGCAACGCCATCTCGGCGGACGTGAACGCGACGGTCGGCCTGAACACCGGCACCAACATTCAGCCCTACGCGGGCGTGGGCCTGGGCCTGACCAGCAGCAACGGCCGCACGGCAGCCACCGCCAGCACCAACGTCACGGACACCTATGTCAACGCGCTTGTCGGCGTGGACTTCCAGGTGACCGACTCCATCGCCGCCTTCGTGGAAGGCAACGGCCGCTACTACCTGAGCAGCAAGGGCGCTGGCTCGGTGCAGAACACGAACATCGACACCGAGCAACGCGGCTTCGTGCCCGCCGTCCGCGCGGGTCTGAAGTTCTACTTCTGATCTCCAGCCGAGTCCAGCCACGGCTGAACGGGGTCCCCTGCGGGGGACCTTTTTTCGTCTCTGTGTGCGGCCGGGCGGCGCGGTAGACTCTGGAGATATGCGACTCGTGCAGTTGGTTCAGGTGCTGCTGCTGCTCGCGCTGGGCGGGTACCTGCTGCTCGTCGCGCTGGAAAATCCAGTGCCGGTGCGGCTGCCGCTGCCGCTGGGACAGGGCGAGGCGCTGCTGCCCCTGGGCACTGCGGTCGTGCTCTTCGCCGCGCTGGGAGCGGCGTACATGGCGCTGCTGCTGCTTCCCCCGCTGTGGTCCTCCGCATGGCAGCAGCGCCGGGGCCGCCGGGAACGGGTCCTGCTGGAGAACCGGCTGACGGCCGCCCTGCAAGCCCGGCTGGGGACCGTTCCGCCCGCCTCCTCTGCCCCGTCCACCCCGGAGGACGCGTGAGTCGCCCCAGCCTCACACCAGCCCCCACACCGCTGGAAGCCCGCTGGTTGCTGGCCCCGCCCACCAGCCGGGACGCCCTGCTGGACAGCATGCGCACCTGGGGGGTCTGCGCTCCCCTCGCGCAGGTGCTGCGTGGGCGGGGCCTGACTCCGGCGCGGCTGGACCCGGCGCTGCGACTGACGCCCAACCCGGCCCTGCGGGAAGCGGCGCGGCGGCTGGTGGCAGCGGTGCAGGCCCGGCGGCGCATCCGCATCCACGGCGATTACGATGCCGACGGCGTGACGGCCACCGCCATCCTGGTGCGGGGGCTGCGGGCACTGGGGGCCGAGGTGCACGGTTTCATTCCCCACCGCCTCAACGAGGGCTACGGCATTCACCCGGACCGGGTGGAGGAACACGCCGCCGCCTGTGACCTGCTGGTGACGGTGGACTGCGGGGTGACCAACCTGGAGGAGGTGCGGGCGCTGCTGGCCCTGGGTGTGGAGGTCATCGTGACCGACCACCACGCGCCCGGCGAGGACTACCCCACCACGCTGGTCGTGCACCCCCACGAGACGGCCGACTACGACCCGGAGGTTCACAACCTGACCGGGGCGGGCGTGGCCTATCACCTGCTGTGGGCGGTGCACGAGGCGCTGGGCCTCCCGGAGCCGGCGCCCCTCGCCGCGCTGGCGGCCCTGGGAACGGTGGCCGATGTGGCGCCCCTGATCGGCGAGAACCGGGCGCTGGTGCGGCGAGGGCTGGAGGAACTGGCCCACTCGGTCCTGCCGGGGGTGCGGGCCATGCTCCAGGCCAAGAAGGTCGAGCGGCCCACCGCCCGCGACGTGGCCTTCCTGCTCGCGCCGTTGCTGAACGCGGCGGGGCGGCTGGGGGAAGCTGACCTCGCGCTGGACCTGCTGACCACCGAGAGTGACCACCAGGCGCAGACGCTGGCGACCTACCTGGAGTCGCGCAACGGCGAGCGCCGGGTGCTGCAAGACCGGATGTACGCCGAGGCCCTCGCGCTGGCCGACCCTGCCGATCCCGCGCTGGTCCTGACGCACCCCGACTGGCACGCGGGCGTGATGGGCATCGTGGCGAGCAAGCTGGTGGAGACCTTTTACCGCCCGGTGTACATCGTCGCGCAGGGCAAGGGCTCGGTGCGCTCGACGCCGGGCATCAGCGCGGTGGAAGGACTCTTCCGCAGCAAGGACCTGCTGCGGCGCTTCGGGGGCCATCCCGGCGCGGCGGGCTTCTCGCTGGACGAGGCGAACTTCGCGGCGCTGCGCGACCGGATTCACGGCTACGTGGGGCAGTTTCCCCGTCCGGTCCCGGCCTGGCGGCTGGACGCGCCGCTGCCCCCGCTGGCCGCCACGGGGGACCTCGCGCATCAGGCCTCGGCCCTCGAACCCTTCGGCACCGGGCACACGCCGCCGCTGTGGCACGTGCGCTCGCCGCTCTCGGGCACGCGGCTGGTGGGCGGGCGCGGCACCAGCCTGCAATTCCAGGCGGGGGGCCTGCGGGGGATCAAGCACGGGGAGACGCGGGCCGCCGACGGCGACCATGACCTCGCCGCGCACCTGGTGCAAGGCGAGTGGCGCGGGCGGACGCGGCTGGAATGGCAGGGGCAGGCGCTGCGGCCCCCCGCACGGCTGGGCCTCGACAGCGGTCCCGCCGCCGCCCCGGTTCCCCGTTTCGACCCACGTGAGGCGATGAACCACCTGCGGACCGGGGCGAGCGCCTACGCTGACGGCCCGGTCGCGGCGTACCTCGCGGGCCAGCTGCCGGGGCTGAGGCTGGTGGAGGCGGGCGACCCGCATCCCGGCGGCGAGCTGATCCTCTACGCCCTTCCCGACGAGGACAGCCTGCGGGCCTGGGTGAAGGAAGGACAGGTCGCCTTTGCCCTCGGCCCCAAGACGCTGGGCGAACTGGAGGGCAGCCTCACCGCCCGGCACCTCCAGCCGAGCACGGACGAGGCGCGGATGGCCGAAGCCGCTGACGCCTACCGCCGCTGGCAATGGGCGCACCTCTACCGCGTGCTGGACGACGAGGGATGGAGTGCGGCCGTGCAGCACCTGCTGGGCCTGACCGGGCCGGAGGAAACGGAGACCAGCCCCCGGGCAGAGCTCGCGGCGGCGGACGACTGATACAGACTCCGACTGCCCGAATGGAACAGTGACGAAACCTGCTGCCGCCGATCCGGGCGAGCAGGAGGAAACGGTGGCCGTCCACCCCCCTGCATACCTCCCCTCCCGCAAACGCTGGATGTGCCTTGCAGGTTGGACGAGGACCACAGAACTCTTTTTGCCGTCCAACACGAAGGCGAGCTCCGACCGCCAACCCCCACACCCACACAGCGTTTTCACTGTTGCACCTCAAACGTTGCAGGGAGAAAGGTTATCTGCGCCCTGCACGCGATTTCCTGTTGGCACCACACCGGAAGACCGCACCCCTGTCCGCACCCTTCTTGCCCCGGAGGGCGGGGACTCTCCTGTACCCCGCCCTCCGGCCCTCACTCCTCGTCCAGATCGGCCCCGTCGCCGAAGTCGTCCGCGAAGTCCCCGGCGCTCTCATCCTCCACATCCTCCACGCGGGTGCGGCGCACGTCCTCCGGGCGGCCCAGGCCGAGGGCGTCGGGGTCCTCTTCCCCGGCCAGGGCCGACTGGGCGCGGGCCAGGACCGGGAGGTCGCCGGGCTGAACGCCGTAGCGCTCGGCGAGGTAGGCCGCCACCCAGGCGCCGAAGTACCACAGGGCGAGGCTGCCCGCGTACCCGCTGGGAGGGGTGCTGCCCTCGCCCTGCGGACCCGCACTCTGGGGAAAGGGCACGTGCAGGACCTCGTCGATCCGCGATTCCAGCACCTCGCGCACGACGTGCAGGGCGGGGTCGGCGTCTCCCAGGATCAGGGCCACCTTGGCGTCCCCCTTCTCGTGCTGGGCCTCGAAGGCCCCGGTCGCCACCGCCAGCGGGTCGCCCAGCACGGGCACGGCGAGCGTCTTGCCCACCCGCGCGAGGAGCGATTGCCAGGCGTGCGGCAGCGCCTCGGCGTCGGGAGCGGCGAGCAGCAGCGGGGTGCGGCCCCACAGCGACCACGCGAGGTCACGGGCGGGGTTGCCCTCCAGGATTTCCGGCAGGCACTGGTCGCGCAGCGTGGCGAGCAGCGCCTCGGCCTCGGCCGCTTCCCGCGCGTGGCCGGAGGCGTGGGCGAGGTACTGCGCCGCGTGGTAGGCCGTCAGCACGCCGCCCGGCACCAGCACGTCCACATCGTCGGGAACGCCCCCGGTGCTGATGCGGCGGACCCCGGCTCCCGCCACCTCGGCGAGGTCGGCGTAGTCGCGGGCCGCGCCCTGCGCGTCGGCGCTGGAGACGACAAACTGCGTGCCGGTGCGGGTCAGGGTGGCGGGAATCAGCGTGGCGGCAAGGTGCGCGGCGAGCGTCCCCTCCCCCACCCCGATCAGCCCGTGCGGGCCGGGTTCAGGCTGGGTGGGCCCCGCGTAGGAGCCGGGGAGGCGGGTCAGCAGGGAAAGCAGGTCCATGTCCCCAGGGTACACCGGGCATGAGAGGAACCGGGAAAACTGCGCCCACGCCGACGTTTTTGGCTTCATGCGACCTTGGGCAAACATGCTAGACTCGCCCGCGTGTGTTTCCGGACCTCCACCCTCTCCCGCCAGATGAACGGGAGCGGGCCAAGACAAAAACACCACCCCGCAGGGTGGCGTCTGGGTGCCCGCAGGACGCTGGGCGGATGTGGTGCACTCGACAGGACTCGAACCTGTGGCCTTTGGCTCCGGAGGCCAACGCTCTATCCACCTGAGCTACGAGTGCATAGCCCAGGTAACCTAGCACCTTCGCATAAGGAGATCAAGTGAAGAACAAAAAAGCCCTCAACATCCTGCTGGGCGTGCTTTCGCTGCTGCTGGTGGTCGGGATGGCCTACCAGTTCACGCCCAACGTGGGCTCGCTGTTCGGCGGTGGGGACAAGGGAACCCCGGCCATGACCGTCAACGGTGAGACCGTGAGCGTGCAGGAGCTGACCGCGCTGCAGCAGTCGCTGGAACAGCAGAGTCCTGGGCTGGCCGGGGTGCAGAGCGGACCGCTGGCCGACGATTTCAAGACCTACGTGGTCGCCCAGCAGGCCCGGCAGGTCGCGCTGCGGCAGGCGGCGAGCGACATCAACGTGAGCCGCGCGGACGTGAACGCGGAGGTCGACAAGATCCGCGAGGCCAACAGCCTGACCGACAACAAGGCCTGGACCGACGCCCTGCAGGGCCTGGGCCTGACCGACGCCGCCTTCCGCACCCAGGTGCGCGACCAGCTGGCCGTGAACCGCAAGGTCGACCAGATCAAGGAGGCGGCTCCCGCCCCCACGGACGCCGAGGTGCGGCTGCACTACGACCTGAACCCGGAGAGCTACCAGAGCGACGCCCGCATCGTGGGCCGTCAGATCGTGGTGTCCGACAAGGCCAGGGCCGAGGGCCTGCTGCGCCAGATTCGCGGTGGGGCAGATTTCGCTGAGCTGGCAAGCGCGAACAGCACGGAATTTGGGGACCGGGGCGGCGCCCTGGGACCCATCGAGAACGGCAAGCCCCGCCCGGTCGCGCAGGTCGCGCTGCCCAGCGAGGTCGGCGCGGCGGCCTTTGCGCTGACGGGGGGCGGCGTGACCGATGTGGTGGAGAGCGGCGGCAAGTTCTACATCGTGCAGGTCGAGGACTACCTCGCGCCCGCCGTCAAGCCCTTCGAGCAGGCCAGGGCCGACGCCCAGAAGACGGTCGCCGAGCAGAAGAAGAACCGCGCCGTCGAGGAGTGGTTCAGCCGCATCGAACAGGACATCAAGGTGGAGGCCAGCGACCCCAACTGGAAGACCGAGAACCCGGCGGTCGCCAGCGTGGCCGGGCAGCAGATTCCCTACTCGGCGGTGGTGGAGCAGGTCGTGCAAAACGAGCAGTTCGCCTCGCTGCTGGGGCAGGTGCCTGCCGAGCAGGCCGGGCAGCTTGTCAACAGCCTGCTCAAGCCGCAGATCACCGAGCAGCTGATCCAGACCTACGCGGCCCCGCAGGTCGCGCAGACCCTCAAGCTGCCCCTGACCGGCACCCGTCAGGAGCAGGCCGCCGGGCTGGTGGCCTACGGTGGGCGGGACGTGGAAGTCACCGACGCCGAGGTCCGGGCCTACTACACCCAGAACCGCTCGCAGTTCGAGACCCCGGCCAGCGCCACCGTCGCCGAGGTGAGCTTCGCCGACCAGCAGAAGGCCAGCGCCTTCCGCCAGAGCTTCGCGGGCGGCGACCCCGTTCGTGCGGCGGCCCGCGCGGGCGGTACCGTTTCCGAACGCGGCGAGGTCACCGCCGGAAGCGGCACCCTGGGCGAGGAGGTCGAGGCCGCCGTCTTCGGGGCCGAGAACCTGAGGGCCGCCGGGGAAGGCCGCGTCAGCGACGTGGTCAAGGTGGGCGAGCGCTACGTGGTCGCCTACGTGACCGGGCTGCAGCCTGCCGTCGTGCAGCCGCTGGCCGAGGTCCGCGACCAGATTCGCGAGCAGGTCCTGGCGACCAAGCGCTCGGAAGCCGGGCAGAAGTTCCTGACCGACGAGGTCGCCAAACTGGAGCCCAAGAACAACCTGCAGGCTGTGCTGGACGCGCAGGAGAAGCGTGTGGCCGCCGCCGCTCCGCCCCCTGCCGCCCCCGGACAGGCCCAGGGCGAGGGGGAGGGCGCGGCTCAGGAGGGTGGCGACGCGGAAGACGCGGCCGCTCCCGCCGACCAGACGGAAACGCCCGACGGGAGCGAGGGCGAGGCGCAGACCGACACCCCCGCCGAGACCGAGGCCCCGGCCACCGAGTAATTCAGGGCAGGCGCACAGGCCAAGCGCATGGGCCAAACGCAAGGGGCAGGGGCGACTCTCCGGACGGGGGGCCGCCCCTGCCCCTTGCTCCGCCAGACAGCGCAGGCGGGTTCCGGCCCCGGCCCGCTACAATCCCCCGATATGCCGCGCGTCTTTTCAGGAATCCAGCCGACCGGGGACCCCCACATCGGCAACTACTTCGGGGCCATGAAGAACTATGTGCGGCTGGGCGAGGAGCATGGCAAGAATTCCATCTACTGCGTGGTGGACCTGCACGCCATCACCAACCCCGCCGCCCACGACCCCTCCCGGCTCGCCGAGCGCACCTTCGAGATGGCGGTCGCCAACTTCGCGGCGGGCCTCGACCCCTCCAGGGTCACCTTCTTCGTGCAGTCGCAGGTGCCCGAGCATCAGGAGCTGAGCTGGGTGTTCACGGCGCTGACCCCGGTGGGCGAGCTGGAGCGCATGACCCAGTACAAGGACAAGACGGCGGAGCTGGAAAGCATCCCGGCGGGGTTGCTGATGTACCCGGTGCTGATGGCCGCCGACATCCTGCTGTACAAGGCCGACACCGTGCCCGTCGGCGAGGACCAGACCCAGCACATCGAGCTGACCCGCGAGATTGCCCGCAAGTTCAACCACGCCTACGGCGAGACCTTCCCCGAGCCGCAGGCCGTGTATGCCAAAGACGCCCTGCGGATTCCCGGCGTGGACGGCCACGGCAAGATGGGCAAGAGCAAGGGCGAGACGAGCACGCTGGGGATTCTGGAACCGCTGGACTCCATCTGGCAGAAGGTGCGGGTGGCCCCCACCGACCCCGCCCGCGTCCGGCGCACCGACCCCGGCGATCCCGACAGGTGCCTGATCGGGGACTACCACAAGCTCTTTTCCGACCTGCCCACCATCGAGACGGTGTACGCGGGCTGCCGCACCGCCGGGATCGGTTGCGTGGACTGCAAGAAGATGCTGATGGAGGGCGTCCGGCGCGAGCTGGAGCCCCTTCAGGCGCGGGCCGCCGACCTGCGCTCGGACCCCGACCTCGTGCGCGACGCGCTGGAGCAGGGGGCAAGGGAAGCCCGCGCGATCGCCCGCCCGGTCATGGAGGAAGTGCGCGAGAAGGTCGGCTTCCTGAAGTCCCGCCCGGGCTGACGCACAGAGGCATGACGGCCCTCGCCCCACCCCTCCCCGCCAGCTTCGTCGTGCGGCTCCCGGCCTTCGAGGGCAGCCTCGCGGAGCTGGCCTCGGCGCTGCGGACGGGCCGGGTGGAACCGGGCGAGGTGGGGCTACTTGCTCTCACCCGCGAGGTGCTGGGGTGGGCGCGGGCGCAGGGGGTCGAGGGACACCCGGAGGCGCTCCCCGCGCTGGCGGGCGTGATCGCGCTCAAGGCGCGGCTGCTGCTGCCCGCGCCCGACCCCGACCCCTCCCCCGAGGGCGAGTGGGACACGGACCCGCTGGACGATCTGGTGGAAGGGGTCGAAGCCCTGGCCGAACTCGACGCGCTGGTGGGCTTCCTGGCCGCCCGCCGCCGCGAGCGCGAGGGACTTATTCCCGGGCGTGCCGTCCCGCTGGACCTCCCCCGCCGCAAGCGCCCCGCCCAGCCCGCCCGCAGCCTCGCCCGGCTGGTGAAGGCCGCGCAGAACGCCGTGCGGCAGGTCGAGGTGCCGCTGCTCTCGCGCGAGCGCCTGACGTTGGCCGACGCGCTGGGGGCGTTGCGGGCCTTCGGGCGGCGGTTGCGGACCTTCACCTTCGGGGGCGTCCCGGCCGGGGACTGGGGCGAACGCACGACCTACTTCGCCGCCCTGCTGGAGGGCGTGAAGGAGGGGGCCTTCAGCGTGGAGCAGGAGGGCAGCTACGGGGAGATTCGGGTGGTGTCGCACCTCGCGGAGGATTGAACCCCGTTCGGCCGGGTAACCGGTGGGGAGCCTGCAAGCGGGCGGCCGTTACTTGACCTTGACCCCCTTGGTCTCGGGCTGCTTGCGAACCCATTTCACGAAGCGGATCACGCCCTCGTGTTCCGTGAGGGCCTCCAGCGTGCTGTAGGGCCCCGACAGGTCCGCGTTGGAAAAGGTGCTGTGCACGTACCCGTGGCACGCCGAACACAGCCCCACCGTGGGGAGGTCCTGTACTTTCAGGCCCTTGCGGCGTCCCTGCAAGACAGGCATCAGGTGGTGCTGGGTCAGCGTAGGAGTTTCGCGCCCGCAGAGGGCACAGGTCAGGGGTTCGGCCTCCGGGGTGGGATCGGGCCAGGTGGACTGGGATGGACGGCGAGCCATGCCCGCAGGGTAGGGCAAAGCCCGGCCCCGATGGCGATTCTCCTACACCCCCTCCGCCACCCCGTAGCGGTGCCCCGCCCCCTCCAGCCCCAGCATCACGTCGAGGTTCTGCACGGCCGCACCGCTCGCCCCCTTGCCGAGGTTATCCAGCCGGGAGACGAGCAGGGCGTGGTCCCCGCCGGGGCTGGCGTAGACGAAGAGTTCCAGCTCATTCGTGCCGTTGAGCGCCTGCGGGTCGAGGATGGGGTCGGCGGGCTGGCCGCGCTCGAAGGGCATCACCCGGATGAAGCGCTCCCCGGCGTAATGATCGGCCAGCACCTCGTGCAGCCGCGCCGCCGTGACGCCCAGCGGCCCCAGATGCAGCGGAATCTGCACCAGCATCCCCTGCCGCCACCCGCCGACGTGGGGGGTGAACAGGGGCGGCTGGCTCAGTCCAGCGTGCGCGGCCATCTCGGGCTGGTGCTTGTGGGTCAGGGTCAGGGCATAGCTCTTGAACGGCCCCGCCATCGGGTGACCGGGTTCATCGGGATGGGCACGCCCCTCGTGCGCGTCCACCAGCGCCCGGCCCCCGCCCGAGTACCCGGAAAAGCCCTGCACGCTGAGGGGGTAGTCGGGGGGCAGCAGCGCCGCGTCGGTCAGCGGGCGCAGCAGGGCGATGGCCCCCGTCGCGTAGCAGCCGGGGTTGCTGACGTGGCGGGCGGCGCGAATCTCGCCCCGGCTCTGCCGGGTCAGTTCGGGGAACCCGTAGGCCCACCCCCCGGCCGTGCGGTGGGCGCTGCTCGCGTCCAGCACGCGCGTCGCCGGGTTCTCGATCATCGCCACGGCCTCCCGCGCCACGTCGTCGTGCAGGCACAGGACGGCGACATCGGCGCTGTTGAGCAGCTCGCGGCGGGCTTCGGGGTCCTTGCGGCGGGCGGGGTCGATGCTCAGGAGGCGGAGGTCGCCTCTGCCTTCCAGCCGGGCGCGGATTTGCAGGCCGGTGGTTCCGGCCTCGCCGTCGATAAAGATGCGGGGCAGTGTCATGTCAGGTGGTCTCCGTAGCACAGGCGCACGAGGGGCGCGAGGTCGCTCTTGGCCGGGTCACCTGCGGCGAGGCGGGCGAGCAGGGCGGCGGGGGTCAGCCACTCGGCCCCGCTGAAGTCGTGGGGGTTGTAGGCCGGGGCCGTATCGGTGCGGAGTTCGTAGACTCGCATGAAGATGTTCAGGCCCGCATCGCGTGGGGTAAAGGCGCCGATCTCCCGCCAGGGCAGCGTCTCCACGGCCAGATTCAGTTCCTCGCGGGTCTCGCGGCGAAAGGCGGCCTCGTAGCTCTCGCCGCGCTCCACGTGGCCGCCCACGCTCATATCGAGGCAACCGGGAAACATCCGCTTGGTGGCGGTGCGGCGCGGAATCCACAGCTCGCCGCGCGAGTTGATCAGAAAGGCATTGACTCCCCGCACGGGAAGGCGCCGCGTCCACGCCTCGTCTCGGGTCACGCTGCCGATCACCTCGTCGCGCCCGTTCACGAGGTCGAGCCATTCCACGTCGTTCATGCGCCCGATTCTCTCACCAGCGCGGCTTCATCTCGCCCATGACGTGATAGAGCAGCGCCTTTTGCGCGTGCAGGCGGTTCTCGGCCTGATCGAAGACGCGGCTCTTGGGATGCTCGGTCGCCTCGGGCACGGTTTCCTCGCCGTAGTGGGCCGGGAGGCAGTGCAGGAAGATGCCGTGCGGGGCGATGGTCTCCAGCATGGCGGGCGTGACCTGATAGCCCCGGAAGGCGCGGCGGCGGATGTCGGCCTCGGCCTCCTGACCCATGCTGATCCACACGTCGGTGTACAGCACGTCGGCGCCCTCGATGGCGGCGAGGTCGTTCGTCAGCGTCACCTGCACGCCCGCCTTCACCGCGTCCATCAGCACGCCCGCGTTCGGCTCGTAGCCCACCGGGGTCACGATGGTCACGTCTGTGCCAGTCAAAACACCGAGGTGGATGTGGCTGTTGGCGAGGTTGTTGCCGTCGCCGATATACACGACCCGGCGGCCCCTCAGGTCGGTGCCGAATTCCCCCTCGATGGTCTGGTAGTCGGCGAGCAGTTGCGCGGGGTGCAGCATGTCGCTCAGGCCGTTGATGACCGGAATGGCGGCGTGGTCGGCGAGTTCCTGAAGCGTCTGCTGGAGGTAGACCCGGCCCATCACCCCGTCCACCCAGCGCTCGAGGTTGCGGGCCACGTCGCTGACGCGCTCGCGGGTGCCCAGACCGATCTCCTGGTTGCTGAGGGTGATCGCGTGCCCGCCGAGCTGATACATGCCCACGTCGAAGGTCGTGCGGGTCCGCAGACTGGCCTTCTCAAACACCAGCGCGAGGCTGAGGCCCGCCAGCGGCTTCACGTCCCGCCACTCGCCCCGGCGCATGGAGTGGGCGGTGTCCAGCACGGTCCGCAATTCCAGGGGCGTCATGTCGAGGTTGCTCAGAAAATCGCGCCCGGCCATCACCGGGGCGGGCAAGGTATCGGGGGTCAGGCGGGCGGGGGCGTCCAGCGTCATGGCGAGTAAGTATACGCGGCGCTGCAAGAAGATGCAGAACGGAGGCGGACGCCTTGTGGATAAGTGGATAAGCCGTGGGGTTGCTGGCCCCGGCCAACCCCTCCGCCCCTCCGGGGCACCTCCCCTTGAAAGGGAGGCTTTCGTGAGGAACGTCCTCCCATGCTCGTGTGTTGCGAAGGCTTCTCCCCAGGGGAGCTCTGAGGGGTTGCCCGACGCGCCTCCCTTCCGCCCCCGGCGTACACTCCGGAGCCGATGCCCCCCGCCTCCTCTCCCCTGCCCGCCCGCAGCCTGCTTCTGGCCCTGCTGATCACCTTCATCTGGGGGGTCAACTTCGTGGTGATCAAGTGGTCGGTGGCGGAGGCGTCGCCGCTGCTGGTCGCCGCGCTGCGCTTCGCGGTGGCCGCGTTTCCGGCGGTGCTGCTGGTGCCGCGCCCGCGCCTCTCCGCGCGAATTCTGTGGGGGTACGGGCTCGCGGTGGGGGTGGTCCAGTTCGGGCTGCTGTACCTGGCGGTGCAGCTCGGCATGAGCGCGGGGGTCGCGTCCCTGCTGATGCAGACGCAGGCGTTTTTCACGGCGCTGCTCGCCGCCCGCTTCCTGGGGGAGCGCATCACGCCGCCACAGATGCTGGGCATGGCGCTGGCGTTCGGGGGAATGGCGGTGATCGGGACGGCCTCGGGCGGGGACGTGACCCCCATCGGGCTGGGGCTCACGCTGGTGGCCGCGCTGGGGTGGGCGGTCAGCAACCTGCTGGTACGGGCGTCGGGCGGGGCCAACGTGTTCGCGCTGGTGGTCTGGAGCAGCCTGATCGCGCCGCTGCCCCTCGCGGGGCTGGCCGTGCTGACCGAAGGTTGGAGCGCGGTGGTGGGCACGCTGACGGGGTCGGGGGCCACGTTCTGGGCCGCCGTCCTGTTCATGGGGCTGGGCAACACGGTGCTGGGCTTCGGGGTCTGGAGCCTGCTGATTCAGCGGCACGGGGCGGCCCGGATCGCGCCCCTCTCGCTGCTGGTGCCGGTGTTCGGGATGCTGGCGAGCGCCGTCTTCTACCGTGAGGCGTTTCCCGCGCTCAAGCTGCTGGGGGCCGGGCTGGTGCTGGCGGGGCTGGTGCTGCATGTGCTGGGCGGACGCCGCAAAGCCGGGGAACGCTAGCCTGTCTCCCATGAGCCTTTCCCCTCCCCTCCACGACTCGCACACGCACACGCCGCTGTGCAATCACGCGACCGGGCATCCCCGCGAGTACGCGCAGGCGGCGCTGGACGCGGGCCTCGCCGGGCTGTGCTTCACCGACCACACCCCGATGCCCGCGTGGTACGACGCGCCGTGGCGGATGCGGCTCGACCAACTGGACGAATACGTGGACACCGTGCGGGAGGTCCAGGCCGAGTTTGCCGGGCGGCTGGACGTGCGGCTGGGGCTGGAGGCCGACTTCCACCCCGGCACCGAGCGTTATGTAGAGCGCATTCTCGCCGCGCACGACTGGGACTACGTGATCGGCAGCGTGCATTACCTCGGCGCGTGGGGCTTCGACAACCCCGAGTTCGTGGCCGAGTACGGGGACCGCGACCTGGGGGGGCTCTACCGCCACTACGCCGCGCTCGTGGAGGGAGCGGCTCGGACGGGCCTCTTCGACGCCATCGGGCACCTCGACCTGCCCAAGAAGTTCGGGCACCGCGCCCCGGACGACTCGGCGCTGCTGCGCGTGCTGGACGTGGTGGCCGGGCTGGGCCTGTCGCTGGACTTCAACACGGCGGGCTGGCGCAAGCCCGTCGCGGAGGCGTACCCTTCGCCGGAGTTGACCCGCGCGGCGGCCTCGCGGGGCATCCCGTTTGTGCTCGGCTCGGACGCGCACGCGCCGGGCGAGGTGGGCTTCCGCCTCGGGGAGGCGCTGGCGCAGCTCGCGGAGGCGGGCGGGCGCGTCGTGACCTTCGCGGGGAGGCAGGCGCGTGGCTGAGGTCACCCGGGGGGCGCTGGTGTCGGCCCTCAAGAGCACCGCCGACCTGCTCGACGTGCTGGGCGAGGAGCCGTTCCGGGCCCAGGCGTACCGGGGCGCGGCCCGCAGCCTGGAGGCGCTGGACGTGGACGTACCCACGCTGCTCGCCTCCGGTTTCGCGGGGGTGCCGAAGGTGGGCAAGGGCATCGCCGCCGAGCTGCTCGCCTACGCCCGGGGCGGCAGCTTCGGGCCGCTGGAGGACGCCGCCTCGCAGGTGCCCGCCGGGGTGCTGGGCCTCTTTCGGGTGCGGGGGCTGGGGCCGAAGAAGATCCGGGCGCTGTGGGACGCCGGAATCGATTCGCTGGAGGGGCTGCGCGAGGCCGCCCGCGACGGCCGGGTCGCGGCCTTGAAGGGCTTCGGGGCCAGGAGTGCCGGAACCATTCTGGAGGCGGTGGAGTTCGCGCTGGGGGCACAGGACCGCCAGCACCTCTCGACCGGGCGGGCGGTGGTGGAGGGGCTGCTCGCGCGGCTGGACGGCCTCGACCCCCGCCCCGCCGGGGACGCGCGCCGGGGGCTGGAGACGGTGCGGACGGCGCGGGTGACGGTGACGGGGACGGCGGACGACGTGCAGGAGCGACTGGGCAGCGTGGTGGAGGGCCTCGCCCCGCTGGAGGGCAAGCCCCTTCTGGCGGGCCGGGTGGACGGCGTTCCGGTGGAGGTCGGGTACGCTCCCGCCGAGGTGCGCGGTGCCCTGGATCTGATGCTGGGCGGCAGCACGGCCTACCGGGAATCGTTGCGGGCCGGGGCCAGGGCGAAGGGTTTTGACCTCAGCGGGCGGGGGCTGAGGCGCGGCGAGCCCCTGCTTCCCACCCCGACGGAGGCTGACGTGGCCCGTGAACTGGGCCTCCCCCTCCGCCCCGCCGAGTACCGCGAGCCGGAGCACGACGCACTGTGGGAGACGCTGCCCGCGCCCAAAGAACTCCTCACGGTGGCGGACCTCCGGGGGATGCTGCACACCCACTCGGTCTGGTCGGACGGCGGCGCGACCCTGCCGGAGATGGTCGCGGCGGCGCGGGCGCTGGGGCACGCCTACCTGGGCACCGGGGACCACTCGCGGGCGGCGAGCTACGCCAACGGCCTGAGCCTGGAGCGGCTGCGGGCCTACGTGCAGGAGATTCGTGCCCTGCAAGGTGCGGGCCTGCCCATCCTCGCGGGGGCGGAGGTGGACATCCTGGCCGACGGCTCGCTGGACTACCCCGACGAGGACCTGCTGACCCTGGACTACGTGGTGGCGAGCGTCCACAGCCACTTCACCCTGGACCCGGCCCGGCAGACCGAGCGGCTGGTGCGGGCGGCCTCGCACCCCCTGGTGACCATCCTGGGCCACCCCACCGGACGGCTGCTGCTGCGGCGGCCCGGCTACGCGCTGGACCTGGGCGCCGTGCTGGAGGCGTGCGCGGCGAACGGCACCGTCGTGGAGATCAACGCCAACCCCTACCGTCTGGACCTCGACTGGCGCGACGCCCTGCGCTGGCGGGGGCGGCTGACCTTCGCCGTGAACACCGACGCCCACGTGCCCGGCGGCCTGGGCGACACCCGTTACGGGGTGGCGATGGCGCGCAAGGCCGGTCTGACCCCGGCGGACGTGGTGAACACGCTCTCTCAGGCGGAGTTTCTGGCATTTGTGGCGCGGCAGCGGGCAGGGCGGTAGAGCGGCCAGCTTCCAGCGACCAGCCAAAGCAGGAAGCCCCAGCGGGTGCCGGGGCTTTGTTCACTCTGGTTGAAAGTTCAGTCCCCCACCGCAGGCGGCGTTCCCCCCTGCTCGCCGTCGGCCAGCTTGATCAGCCACATCATCAGCTGCACCAGCGCCAGGGCCATCGCGGGCAGTCCGGCCAGCATCATGATCCAGCCGCTGATCTGCTGGTTTTGCAGCGGGCTGAGGTCCCACAGGCACAGCGCCCCCACGTAGGGCGTGTACAGCACCTGCCGCGAGTACAGCCACACGCTGGCGACCGCCATCATCGGCAGGGCGGCGATCAACCCGAACCACCCGCGCGAGCCGATGTGGGCGGGCTGCACGGTGGGCAGGGGCCGCAGCACCACACTCCAGACCATCAGGCTGCTCAGCAGGTACAGGGCGGGCAGCAGCGCGGCGGCCGTGTTGGTGACCACCGAGGCGTTGAAGCCGGCCGGAACGTTCCAGAAGATGATGACCGCACTCCACACCGCCAGCGCCACCCAGGGGTCCAGCAGCACCCCCAGGAATCGTCCGAAGGGGCGGCGCGGATCAATCTGGATGCCGCGCGGCAGCCCCAGTACCAGCAGCGGGGGCACCACCTCGGCCAGCACCATCAGCCGGGCCATGTAGAGGGCCATGCTGTTGAGGGTCCAGTTCGTCGCCGCCGACTGGGTAGAGAGAATGAGCAGCACCACGCCGAGGCCGAAGAGTACCGTCTTCCACACCGGCCAGTTCGCGCGGCCCTCCGGGGTGCGGCGGGCGCGGACGTAGTGCCAGAAGTACAGCGCCGTCGCCGCCAGCACGGGCAGCCACACCAGGGGATCGAAGCGCAGGGCCAGCAGCTCGGCGAGGCCGGGGTTGAGGTCGGCGGGGGCCAGGGTCATTAAAGGAAGGGTCATGGCAGCGGGTTCTCCAGAACGTGCGTGAGGTCACGCACCACCCGCTCCACGTCGGTGAGCTGGGTGTAGTCCCACAGCACGCGCAGCTTGCCCCCCGCGTCGATCAGGTAGGTGGCGGTGGTGTGGTTGATCTGGTAGTCGTCCGGTCCCTTCACGTCGGCCTTCTGGTAGCCCACCCCGTAGGCGCGGGCGACCTCGGCGAGCGCGGGCTCGGGCACCCGCACCCCGGTCGCCTCCCCGAAATACTCGACGTAGGCCTTCAGGCGCCCAGGGCTGTCGCGCCCCGGGTCCACACTCACGAGCACCACGTCCACCCGGTCGCGGTCCTCGGCGGGCAACGCCTGCCGCGCCCGTTCGAGGTACGCCAGGGTCAGCGGGCAGATCGCAGGGCATTTGGTGAACCCGAAAAAGAGGGCGGTCGCCCGGCCGGTGCCGCCCGGCGTGAAGGTCCAGGGCTGACCGTTCTGGTCGGTGCCCCGGAAAGACGCCGCCGCCACCGGGGGCGTGTAGGCCGTCCCGTAGTAGGGAAAGGGGCTCTGCACGCGGGCATACACCCACGCGCCGCCCAGCACCAGCGCCACCGCCAGCGCCGCCAGCAGCGCCGAGAGATACCAGGGACGCGGGCGGGGCGGGGGGGGCAGTGGGGTTGGGTCAGTCATGGGCAGGGTTCCTCGGTGGGTCAGGGCAGGCGGACGGGGGCGGAGACGCTCAGGGTGCGGCCATCCCGCGCGACCAGCACCAGCGCGATCCGCTCGCCGGGCTTCAGCGGACGCTTCAGGTTCATCAGCATCAGGTGGTTGCCGCCCGGCTTCAGCACGAGCGAACCGCCCGCCGGAACAGTCAGGCTCTTGACCGCGCTCATCCCGACCCGGCCCTGGGGGTCGCGCCGGGTGGTCATCAGCATGACGTGTTCGGCGGCCGGGCTGCGGGCGGCGGTCAGCACGACGGGGGTCTTGCCGGGGTTCCGCAGGGTCATGCCCGCGCTCGTCTCGGACGCGCCGGGCGGCACGGCGATCACGCTGGCCCCCCCCACGGTGAGGGGCAGCCGCCGGGCCGAGGTGGAGGACGGAGGGGCCGCCGCGTGGGTGGAATGGGCCGGAGAGGCCGGGGGTTGCCCCGCCTGACTCCGGATCGCGGCGGCGGGAATCAGGACGGCGGCGAGCGCCAGCGAGAGCAGCAGGGGGGTAGGTCTGGACATGAGGATTGGGGGACCTCCGGAAAAGGACGCGGGAGGAAACGGGGAGGGGCCAGCAAGGCCCGCAGTCTAGGCTGGGGGGGGTCGGCCCTTTGTCCCCGGACCCGGCGGGGGCAGGTGGGCCAGAAAGGGGCGACCGGGCTGCGCTATGGTGGCAGGCGACGTGACGCGCAAACCCACGATTCAGGATGTGGCCCGGCGGGCCGGGGTGGGGGTCGGCACCGTGTCGCGCGTGCTGAACAACCACCCCTCGGTGCGCGGCGTCACCCGCGAGGGCGTGCTGCGGGCCATCGCCGACCTCGACTACACGCCCAACCCGCACGCCCGCCGCATCGCCGGGGGCCGCAGCTACACGGTCAGCGTGCTGCTGCCCGTCGTGACCACCGAGTTCTACGTGCGGCTGCTCGACGGGCTGGAGGGTGCTTTTCAGGCCGCCCGCTACGACGTGGCGATCTTTCCGCTGCTCGACCGCTCGCGGCTGGAGCGCTACCTGGGGTCGCACACGCTGGCGTACCAGGCCGACGGGCTGGTGATGGCGACCTACAACCTCACCTCGCTGCTGGCCGAGCGCCGGGTCCGCACCGGGCAGCCCACGGTGCTGGTCGACGCCCACACCGAGGGCGTGGACTGCGCCTATATGGACAACGTGACCGGCGGGCGCCTCGCCGGGGAATACGCGGCGGGGTTGCCGGGCGAGCTGTACGCGGTCTGGGTCGAGACCGAACTCGACCAGCTGTTCACCACCCGCGTCTTCGAGGAGCGCCGGGCCGGATTTCTGGAGGCGCTCGCGGCGGCGGGGCGGCCCCTGCGCGGCGAGTTCACCGCCAGCTTCGATCCTCCCGCCGCCCGCACGGTCGCCGCAACCCTGCTGGACGGGGCCGCGCTGCCCTGCACGGTCTTCGCGTCGGCCGACCTGCTGGCCGGGGCGCTGCTCGACGAGGTCCACGCGCGGGGCCTGAAGATCGGGGAAGACGTGCGGGTGATCGGCTTCGACGACCAGCCGTGGGCGGCGGGCCGGGGCCTGACCACCCTGCACCAGCCGGTCGAGGCGATGGGCTTCGAGGCGGCGGGGCTGCTGCTGGGGCGGCTGGGCGGCTACCGGGGTCCGGCCCGCGCCCGCCGGTTCGAGCCCCGCTTGATCGTGCGCGGCTCGGCATAGCGCGTTTGAAGGAAAAACAAGTGCGGCTCTGCCCCTCCCTTTCCCCGTGACGCTCGATCTGCACTGGGAAGATCAGCGGCGCAGCCGGACTTGACGAAGTGATTCAGGTCCGAGCGGAGGCGAGATGGAGAAACGACGGGTTCCGGAAGGAAAGGCATTGGACGGGACCCGTATGAGGTGGCGGCCAGACCAACCCGGCGAGCATCTTCGTCCAGCGCTCTACGAAGGGCCTGGCGGGGTCAGGCGTCTCCTACCGGCAGGGACTGGTCCACGGACGCGAGTTCGGCGTGCTGCACCCCGTTGCGCCCACGGGCCTTGGCCGCGTACATGGCGGCGTCGGCACGGGCGACGACCCGTTCAGGCGGCTCACCGGGGGCGGAGACCGCCACACCGAACGAGGCCGTCACCCCCCGGACCCCGTCCACCCGTTCGCGGGCCAGGCTCGCCCGCAGCGCGTCCAGCAGGGTCTGCAGCGCTCCCGGCTCCAGGGGGGGCAGGATCAGGAGGAATTCCTCGCCGCCCCAGCGGGTCGCCACGCCGCCGGGGGGCAGCAGCCCGCGCGAGAGCCGGGCCGTCATCTGCAGCACCCGGTCGCCCACCGCGTGTCCGTGGGTGTCGTTGACAGCCTTGAAATGGTCGAGGTCGAACACCACCAGCGTGAAGGGCCGCCCGGCGTGCGCGAGCTCGGCCAGCCGTTCCTCCCCGGCCCGGCGATTGGCGAGGCCCGTCAGGGGGTCCTGCCGCGCCGCCTGCCGCGCGGCGAGCAGCTGCCCGCGCTGCGCTCCGAAGGTCGCCTGCATCAGAATCATGATCAGTCCGACCATCTGAAACTGGATCACCGACGCCGCGAGGTCCACGCTGCGGGCCTCCGGTCCCCACAGGAGGCGGTAGAGGCAGACCGCCAGCGCCAGCAGGTACGTCACCGCCGACCACCGCAGGGCCTCACGCGGGGCGAACAGCAAAAAGGCCCCGGCGTACAGCACCGGAAACCAGTAGGTGCTTTCGCTGAGCAGCGAGAGGTGCCCGCCCCCGCTGCCCGGCCAGGGCCACAGCCCCACCAGAAAGTAGAGCGTGAGCCCCAGCAACGCCGCCCGCGCCGCCGGAATCAGACTCAGCCAGCCGCGCCGCACCGCCAGCAGCAGCCCCAGCAGCAGCGCGGCCAGCAGCGGCAGCGCGATCAGGTCACGCGGGGTGGGGGTCGGCCACTGAAACGCCAGCGTCCCCAGGCAGGCCAGGGCCCCCACCCAGGCGAGTTGCCCGAACATCCGCCGCTGGGTCCGCTCCGTGTCCTCCCAGCCCAGCGGAGTGGTGGAATCGGAACCGGGGTGGGTCATGCAGGCCCTCCAGACGGGCGGCGACGGGGGCAAATGGGGGACGGGGGGAATCTGCTCCCATTGTGCGACTTCCCGCAGGACCTGTGCCCTGAGCTGGCTGACTGAACTTTAGAGCATTTGACAGAATTACGGCCCCCGGGGAAGGGCGCCCCAGGTGCCTCCATTCTGCCCAATGCTCCTCTTCAATTCGCTCGCTCCGCTCGGCCAACGAATGCGGAAACCCACCGCATTCTTATGGCAAATGCTCTAGTCAAGCCTGACCCAGGGGTGGGGGCTCAGGTGCCGCGCACCCCGGCCCCGTGCGGGGAAACAGCAGGCAGAGCGGCCGGATACACCGCGTGATGCACCCGGCAGCGGGCCTCGTAAGCTTCCTGAGCGCCCACCAGCACGACGGGGTCGTCGTACCGGGCGGGCTCTCCGGCGATCAGGCGCTGCGAGCGGGTGGCGGGAGCGCCGCACACCGTGCAGATGGCCGTCAGCTTCTCCACGCTCTCGGCCCGCGCGAGCAGGTCGGGCATGCAGCCGAAGGGCTCGGCGCGGAAGTCGAGGTCCAGCCCGGCCAGAATCACCCGCACTCCCCCCGCCGCGAGGTCCAGCACCAGCGGCCCCAGCTCCGGCCCGAAAAACTGCGCCTCGTCGATGCCCACCACGTCGGGCAGGGTGCGTCCCGGATCGGGCAGCAGCTCGCCTTCGCCCAGCAGGTGCGCCCGGATGCCCGCAGCGTCCGCGACCGGAATGGCGTCCAGACTGCGGCCCGCGTGGCTGGCGACGTGCGCCGTGTGGTAGCGGCTGTCGAGCGCGGGCTTGAACACCGCCACCCGCTGCCGGGCGATCACCGCCCGCGTCACCCGCCGGATCAGTTCCTCGCTCTTGCCGCTGAACATCGGCCCGACGATGACTTCGAGGTGGCCGCCGTGGTAGGGGGACTTCAGCACGGGGGGAAGTATGCCACCCCGGAGCAGGCTGGGAAGGCTGGGGGTCACGCACGGGTCAGTGGGGCGGGGTAGCCTCGGCCCATGAAATGCCGCGCCCTCCTCCTGATGTCCCTTCTGCTGGCTGGCGCGGCGCACGCCGAGTCCCGCGTGGACGAACTGGCCCCGGACCAGTGGCCACACCTGCTGCGGGCCGCGCGCGCCGTCCCCGGGTTCGCGGGGCTGGCGTTCGTCCCGGTCGAGGGGACCAGGGTGCTGGTTCCGGCCCTGACAACTCCGGGCCGGGAGGAACAGGCCCGGCGCTGGCTTCAATCGGACCCCTTCTGGAAGAAGGTCGGGACGGGAAAACAGGGGGTCATGCGCGGTTCTCAACCTGTGGGGTACAGCGGCGTGCAGTTGGTCGAGGCGGCGCAGGCCCTGAAGAAACGCAGCCCGAACCTGACCGTGCGGGTGAACACCACCCTGAACCGCGTGACGGTCTACGCCCCGGCGGGCGTGTTCCGGCCCATCGCGAGGGCGGCAGGTGTGGAGAAGTTCGTCGAATCCGCCTACGAGTACGAGCGAACGCCCCGCGTGCGGTTCGACGTGCAGCCGCGTACAGTGAGCCTCGCGGCGGTCCGGGCCGCCAGAGATCCCTATCAGGTCGTGCCGCGCCTCCAGGTCCGCGTCACGAATCCCACCGGGGCACCGCTCCTCTTCCCCTACAGTTGCGGCAGCAGCCTCCCAGTCCGCGTGGCTGACCGCACGGGCCGCGTGATTCCCGAAGACAGCGGCGTGGGCTGCACCGAGGAACTGAACTCGGCCCTAATCCAGCCGGGGCAGACGCTCACCTTTCCCAGCTTCCCCCTCACGAAGATGACCCACCTCAAGCCCGGGCCGTACCACTGGCTGATCGATGGCCAGCTCATCCCCTTCACCCTGACGCCCTGACGCGGGCACAGACGCCGCCCCACCACGCCGGGCAGTTCTCCCATGAAGAAGACCCCCGGGGCGGCCCGGGGGTTCATTCGCTGCTCGCTTCGCTCGGCCCCTGGCGGGGCGGCGATTACTTCTTCCGGTTGGTGCGGTAGCTGTCGCCGAAGCGCTTGTTGAACTTGTCCACGCGGCCCTCGGTGTCGAGGAAACGCTCCTCGCCGGTCCAGAAGGGGTGAACGCCGCTCCACACGTCCACGTGGATCTCGGGACGGGTGCTGAGGGTTTCCATGACGACCTTGCCCTGGTAGATGATCTTGGTGGGAACGGCCTTGGGGTGAATGTCTTTTTTCATGTTGAACCTCCTCCGTCACGTCGTTGTGCGTGACGGGCAACCGCAGAAGCATAGCACGTCACCAGACCAGTCGGTCGTCCCAGGCGTCCCCGCGCCGCAGCAGGGGTGGGCGCGTGCCGGTGACCCGGTGCCCGCCCTTGACAGCGGCCCGGACGATCACGCGGGGGTCGAGCGTGGGGTAGCGGGTGCGGGCAAAGGCCACCTCGTCGCGCACGTCAAGGCTGCCGCCGCTGGCGACCGAATCGGTGCCCAGCGCGACCTCCACCCCCGCCGCCGCGAACGCGCCCCAGGGCAGGGTGCCGCAGTCCAGGTGCGCGTTGGACCGGGGACAGCTCACCACCGCGCCGCCCGAGGCGGCCACCCGCGCGATGTCCTCCGGGGTCACGTTCACCATGTGGATCAGGGTGGGCCGCGCCCGCAACGCGCCCAGCTCGTCGAGGTAGCGCACCGGGGTGAGGTCCGGCTCCGGCTCGCGCCCGATGACCTCCGCGAAGGTGGCCGGGTAGAGAGCCGGCAGGCGGTGGTCCCACAGCGGCCCGCCGCCCGTGCGGAAGAGTTCGGGCTCGGCGGGATGCTCCGCGACGTGGATCTGGAGAGGCAGGCCCTCCCCCGCCGCGTACTCGGTCGTCAACCGCATCAGGCGGTGGCTCACCGTGAAGGGCGTGTGCGGGGTGAGGCCCACCCGCAATCCGCCGGGCCGCTCCAGCCGCCGCCAGCGCTCCACCCGCTCCCGGACCTCCGCGAAG
The DNA here is from genome assembly GCF_030271215.1 of Deinococcus rhizophilus. Classification (GTDB taxonomy): domain Bacteria; phylum Deinococcota; class Deinococci; order Deinococcales; family Deinococcaceae; genus Deinococcus; species Deinococcus rhizophilus. The sequence goes on from NZ_JASNGB010000004.1 coordinate 32,544, forward strand.
ATGGCGTCGGCCCGCCCCGGAAAGGTCCCCAGCACCTCGAAATACAGCACCCCGGTCAGGTCCTCGCGCGGGAGCAGCGCGTCCATCACGTCGGGGGCCCACACGATGTCGCCCACCGCGCCCACCCCCAGCCGGGCGAGTTCGGCGGCTCCCGCGAGCGCCCCGGGCACCCCGCGTTTCCCGCGCTGGGCGATGACGACCTCGGGCAGCCAGCGGAAGTAGGGCAGCGCCTGAAAGTCGTAGGCGCTCATGTCGAGGTGGGTGTGCGCGTTGACCGGCGGCGGCGCGATCACGGCCCCGGCCCGGCGCTCACGGGCGTGCGGAAAGCTGGCCCGCAGGGTGGCCGGGTCCCCGGTCGCCGCGATCACGCCCCCCGACACCACCACCCCGCCCGGCGCGTGCCCGCCCCCGACGCCCGTGTAC
>NZ_JASNGB010000004.1:33195-52396 GCF_030271215.1 Deinococcus rhizophilus
CGACGCCCGTGTACAGCACGTCGGCGGTGAGCAGCTCGGGGAGGTGAGGGTCAGGCGGCGAATCGGGCGGCGGCGCGGCGGGCATGGGGCGCATTCTGCCGCGCCCGTCCCCGCCTACGCCAGCGCCTGCACCCGCGCCCCCAGCTCACGGGCCACCGCGTCCGGCCCCCCGGCGAGCAGGGCGGCGGGCACGTGCCATCTCCCCCGCTGCTCGAACTCGGAGGTAAAGAGGCTGGCGAGGCCGCTCGCGCGGCGGTCCACCTCCAGCACCACGTCGAGGCCACCACCCGCAGCCGCGAGCATCATCATCTCCAGTTCGTTGATGCGGTACTGCCCGTAGGGGGGCCGGAAGCTCAGCTCCTGCACGATGCGCCCGTGGTGGTACTCGACCTCGCTCCCCGCCAGCGAGAAGCCCAGGCGCTCGGCGGCGCCGATCACGGCCTCCATCTCGCGGCTGGGCAGGATCTGAAGCTGATCCGTGTCGCCGGGATCAGCCGCTCCCGCGATGTCCGCGTCGGTGACCAGCCACACCGCCGTGCCGCGCAGGGTCAGCGGGGTGCCCTGCGGGATGGGCAGCCCAAAGGGGAACTCCCGGCGCTCACCGGGCTGGAGGGTGAAGCCCGGCACGACCGGCTGGGTGAAGAGGGTATGCGTGACGTAGCTGTCGTCCCTCTTGTAGCGGGTCGCCAGCCCCAGGTTCAGGCGCTCGATCTTCTGCTCGATGCTGCCGCCCTCCACGACGACCACGCCCGTGACACTCTCGCCCACCCGCACCGCCGGGGTCTGCACCTGCGCGTCCACCCGTGCCCCGCCGACGCCGACCGCCGCCATCATCCGTTTCAGAAATCCCATACGCGTCACAGTACGGGTCGGGCGGCGGCGAAGTTCCGGCTAGAGCATTTGCCATAAGAATGCGGTGGGTTTCCGCATTCGTTGGCCGAGCGGACTTGCAAAGCTGCGCAGCAGAGCGAGCGAATTGAAGAAGAGCATTGGGCATTCGGGGAGGCACCTGGGACGCCCTTCCCCGGGAGCCGTCATTCTGTCAAATGCTCTAGGACTCCGGGTGCTGGCGCCCGGCAGCCATCATCGCCGCGCNACGCCCTTCCCCGGGAGCCGTCATTCTGTCAAATGCTCTAGGACTCCGGGTGCTGGCGCCCGGCAGCCATCATCGCCGCGCCGACGATGCCGGAGTCGTTCTGGAGGGCGGCGGGCACCACCTTCGTGCGCTCGGTCTGGACGTGGGGCTGCCACTTCTCGGCCCGCTTGCTGACGCCCCCGCCGATCACGAACAGCTCGGGCGAGAAGAGGCGTTCGAGGTGCCCGAGGTAGGTGCTGACCCGCTTGGCCCACCCCTTCCAGTTCAGGTCGTCGCGCTCGCGGGCGCGGTCGGAGGCCCAGCTCTCGGCGTGCTTGTCGCCCTTGAGATACAGGTGCCCCAGTTCGGTGTTGGGCACCAAGACCCCGCCGTGCATCAGCGCACTACCGATCCCGGTGCCGAAGGTCAGCACCAGCACCACGCCGGGCACGTCCCGCGCCGCCCCGAACTGCGCTTCCGCGATTCCGGCGGCGTCCGCGTCGTTGACGAGGTACACGTCGCGCCCGGTCGCCCCGGTGAACAGCGCGTCGGCGTCCAGCCCGATCCAGGCGTCGTCCACGTTGGCGGCACTCAGGGTCTTGCCGTGCTGCACGATGCCGGGAAAGGTCACCCCCACCGGCCCCCCGTGCCCGAAGTGCTGCACGAGCTCGGCCACCACCGCCCTCACGTCGTCCGGGCGGGCGCCCGCAGGTGTGGGAATACGCCAGCGCTCGGCCGTGAGCTGGCCCGTCTGCGTGTCCACAGGCGCTCCCTTGATGCCGCTGCCGCCGATGTCGATGCCCAGGATCACGCTCATGGGGTACAGGGTAACAAAGTGTGGGAGGCCGCCGGAAAGACCACAAAAAACCGCCCACACACGGGAGGCGGCTCCGGGGTCAAGGCCGGGGCTTACCCGTTCCGGGCACCCTTGGACGCTTCCACGAGGGCGCGGAAGGCTTCGGGCTCGCGGGCGGCGATGTCGGCCAGCACCTTGCGGTTGAGGTCGACCCCGGCGAGCTTCAGGCCGTGGATGAAGGTCGAGTAGTTCATGCCGTGCAGGCGGGCGCCCGCGTTGATGCGCTGGACCCACAGGCGGCGGAAGTCACGCTTCTTGTTGCGGCGGTCGCGGTACTCGTAGGTCGCGGCGTTCAGCAGCGTCTGGAAGGCGTTGCGGTACTGCTTGGAGCGGCTGCCCCAGAAGCCCTTGGCCCGCTTGAGGACCTTCTTGTGGCGGCGGCGGCGGACGGTTCCGGTCTTGACGCGTGGCATGGCTCACTTCCTCCCAGCGACGAGGCCCAGCTTCATGCGGGCCCACTCACTCTTGGCGAGGACAAAGCCCTTGCCCTTGCCGCGAATCTCGTCGCCGCTCTTGCCGGTGTTCTGGTGGCGCTTGCCACTCTTGAACGCCATGACCTTGCCGGTGGCCGTGACCTTCACCCGGCGGGTCATGCTCTTTTTGGTCTTCATCTTGGGCATGTGCTCTCCTTAGTCCAGTCGCGCCCACCTGGGTGGGGCTTCTGTCTGGGGTGCGGGCCGTCTCCTGTGCGGAAACCGTTGGTCGCCCTGCCCCACTTGACCAAGAGAGAACTATACGCGGGGACTGGGGGCCAGGGCAAGGGGTCAGGCGGGCCGGAAATACATCTGGGTGGCGGTCTGGCGGCTGCCGTTTTTCTCGAAGATGCGGCGCATGGCGTGGTTGTCGGCCTCGGTGCCGCCTCCGTGCATGGTGAAGCTCTCGGCGGCGCGGGCCAGCAGGTGGGCGTGGAGGCGGGTGCCGTGGCCCTGGCCGCGTGCGTCCGGGTGGACGCCGATCATGTTCAGATTGACCCAGCCGGGGCGGGTGCTGGGGCCAAAGGCTCCCAGGGCGACGGGCTGCCCAGCCGTATCGGGCAGGGCCACCAGCGTCCAGCCTTCCGCCCATTCCCAGTCCGCGTGACCCAACGTGTCCAGCAGCACGGCCACCTCGGGGCGCTGGCGCAGCTCGTCGCCACCCTCCACGGCATCGGGTGCGAGGGGATAGGAACGGGCCTGGAGGTCGGTGTCGTACATCACGTGGACGGGCGCGTCACTGACCCAACCCCCGGCCAGCACCGCGTCCGCGTCCAGCGGCGCGAGATCGTCTTGCAGCATCAGCTTGCGCTCCGGCTCGACTCGCTCACGTAGGGCGCGGGCCAGGGCTGTCATCCCCTCCGGAGTCACGTCCGGGCGGAAGCGGGGGAAGACCGGAATCTGCGGGGCGACCGAGATCAGGGCCGTCCCTTCTACCCCCCGCTCGGAGCGCAGGATCAGCACATTTTCCAGCCGGACCCGGCCCGCCGCGACGTTCTCGCGCAGGATGGGAAGGCGTTTTGCCACGTCCAGCGGATCGGGGTGCAGCGCGAAAAAGTCGGCCAGGGTGTTCAGCGTGGGCGTTTGGATCGTGTACGTGTTCAAGGGGTGACCTCGGGTGGGAGGGTCACCGGGCAGGCGTTGGCCTGGCAATCAGGAACGGCTCGCGGTGACCGGGAGGCGGGTGGACGGTCCGGCGTGATCGGCAGGGGCAGTTCGCGTCATGGGAAACCTCCGGGGTGCAGCAGGAATGGGGACAGCCTACGCGACCGCTCCCGCTCGCTCTCGATGATTTGCCGTATGCAGGCCAATCGGCCTATACGAGACCGACGCTTCCACTCCCCTCGGCGGCAACCAGCCACAGCGCCCGGTATCCCTCCAGCCGCAGGGTGGGGCGGTCCAGACCCAGGCGGCTGCCGGTCAGCGCGTCTGCGGCCTCCGTGCCCAGCACCCCGCGCAACTCCCAGGCGGGCAGCACGACCTCCTGCTCGCTGAAGTTGTACGCCTGCACCATCACGCCGAGGGGATGGTCGCGCCGCAGCAGCAGCACCCGCCCGTCGGGGCTGTGCAGAGGCCAGGTCTCCACGCTGGCGTGCAGGTGGGGCAGGCTCCGGCGCACACGGATCAGGTGCCGCAGGCCCGCGTTGACCCGGCCCGCCGGGGTGTCCGGCTCGCCCTGCACCCGCGCAGCCAGTGCCCAGTCCATCTGCGGACGGTGGACCCAGCGGTTGTCGGCGGCGTGTTCGGGCACGTCGGCGTAGCCGGAGTCGTTGAGGAGCGCGAGTTCGTCCCCCATGTACAGCAGCGGCACCCCGCCGAAGCCCAGGATGACCGCGTGCAGCAGCAACAACCGGCGCACGGCGTCGTCCACCCGGCCCGCGTCCCCGGCGTCCAGCGCCGCCTCCAGCCCGGCGAGGCTGGCCGCCGACCCGCTGATGCGGCGGTCCCCGGTGTACGGGTTGTGCTGAAAGACCAGCCCCCGCGCGAAGGACCCCGGAAACTCGCCGCTGTAGAAGTCCGAGAGGAAGTGGCGGTGGGCCGGGCCGCCGAGCCCCACGCGGGCGGCGTCCTCGTCGGCGATCGCCCAGCCGATGTCGTCGTGGCAGCGGACGTACAGGCCCCAGGCCGTGTTCGTCGGCTTGGGGGGAAAGGCCCGCAGCGCCCCGGCGAGGAGGCGGGTGTCGCGGCTCGCCAGACTGGACCACAGCCCCACCATCAGGCTGTTGTGATAGGCCATGTCCGAGACGCGCCCGTGGTGCGCCCCGCGCCCCAGGTAGCCCATCAGTTCGGCAGGGGAGACGATGGCCTCGGCCTTGAACGCCACCGCCGGGGCCACGATCCGGGCCGCCGCCCGCAGCGCCCGCGTGAGCCAGTGGACCTCCGGCTCGTTCTGGCAGGCGGTGCCCATCCGCTTCCACAGAAAGGCGATGGCGTCCAGCCGGAAGACCTCCACCCCCCGGTTGGCGAGGTGCAAGATCAGGTCCACGAACTCCAGAAACACGTCCGGATTGCCCCAGTTCAGGTCCCACTGGTAGGCGTTGAAGGTGGTCCAGACCCAGCCGTCCGCCTCCGGGTCCCAGGAGAAATTGCCCGGCGCGAAGTCGGGGAACACCTCCGGCAGCGTGCGCTCGTACAGGTCGGGCACGCTGCGGTCGGGATGGATGTGGAAGTAGGCGCGGTACCTGGGATCGCCCGCCCGCGCCCGCTCGGCCCACCCGTGCTCGCGGGCGACGTGGTTGAGCACGAGGTCCAGCACGAGGCTGATGCCCCGGCCGCGCAGCCCCCGCGCCAGGGCCGCGAGGTCGTCCATGGTGCCCAGGTCGGGCCGCACCGCCCGGTCGTCGGCCACCGCGTAGCCGCCGTCGTTCTCGCCCTCGCGGGGCCTGAGCAGCGGCATCAGGTGGAGGTAGCGGACGCCCAGGCCCTCCAGGTAGTCCAGCCGCTCGCCCACCCCCGCCAGCGTCCCGGCGAAGCGGTCCGCGTAGGCCACGTAGCCCACCATCTCCGCTCCGGCCCCTGCAACCAGTCGGGGCGCAGCAGCCGGGCCTCGTCCAGTCGCCGCAGGTCGGCGGGGCGCTCCCGGAACCCGCGCGTCAGCACCTCCAGCAGCCGCGCCGGAAGGTCGCCCAGATCAGCGCCGTACACCGCCTGCAGCGTCTCCAGCAGGTCGTCGCCGTACCGCTCCAGCCGCAGCGCGAACGTGTCGGCGTCGCGCCCGTCGGGGAAGGCGGCGGGGGACAGGACGGGGAAACGGGAAGTGGGCACGCTTCCCAGGATAGAGGCCACCCTGGAACTGATTCCAGCGGGCAGAATGCCCTCATGACCCCACCGCCCCGTCAGTGCGCCGCCGTGCTCCTCACGAACGGGCGGGGCGAGGCGCTGCTGGTCCGGCAGGCCTACGGACGGCAATTCTGGGGCCTGCCCGGCGGCATCGTGGACCCCGGCGAGACGCCGCTGGAGGCTGCCGTGCGGGAGGCGCGGGAGGAGGTCGGCGTCGAGGTCGCGCTGGAGGGGGTCGTGGGTGCCTACCTGCTTCAGGGCGGAGGCTGGCCGGACATTCAGGCGTACGTGTTCGCGGGGCGGATCGTCGCCGGAGAACCCGTGGTGGCCGCGCCGGAAGAACTCAGCGCCCTGGCATGGTGCCCGCTGGACCGGCGGCCCTCTCCCCTGCTGCCCGACGCGCTCGCCGCGCTGGACGACCTCCGGGCGGGCCGCACGGGAGCCGTGAGGACCGTTCAGCGCCACCTCTCCTTGCACGGGGTCCCGCTGTAGGCCACCTGGCCCCCCTGCAGCCTGCGCCCCGGCCCACTATGCTGTCGGGCGATGACGAAAGACGGCGGCAGGCAGGACAAGAAGGCGCAGCAATACGGCGTGACGCCCCAGAGCACGGATTTCAACGACTGGTACAACGAGGTCGTGAAGAAGGCTGACCTGGCCGACAACAGCCCGGTCGCGGGCGCGATGGTGGTGCGGCCCTACGGGTCGGCGCTGTGGGAGAACATCGTGCGCTGGTTGGATACCCGCTTCAAGGCGACCGGGCACGAGTCGCTGATCTTTCCCACCCTGATCCCGATGGGCTTCATCACCAAGGAAGCCGACCACGTCGAGGGCTTCGCGCCCGAGCTGTTCACCGTGAGCAAGATCGGCACGGAGGAACTCGCCGAGCCCTACGTCATGCGCCCCACGTCCGAGACGATCATCGGGCACATGTGGGCGGGGTGGCTGAACTCCTACCGCGACCTCCCCTTCCTGCACTACCAGTGGGGCAGCGTGTTCCGCGCCGAGCTGCGGACCAAGGCCTTCCTGCGAACCTCCGAGTTCTTCTGGCACGAGGGCCACACCGCCCACGCCGACGAGCAGGAAGCCCGCGCGGAGGTCCGGCAGCAGCTCGACCTCTACCACGAGTTCTGCCGCGACGTGCTGGCCCTGCCCGTGGTGCGCGGCGAGAAGACGGCCTCCGAGAGATTCGCCGGGGCGGTCGCCACCTACTCCATCGAGGGGATGATGCGCGACGGCAAGGCGCTGCAATCGGGCACCAGCCATTACCTGGGGCAGAACTTCTCCCGGGCGTTCGACGTGAAGTTCCAGACCCGCGAGCAGAAGGAGGAGTACGCGCACACCACGAGCTGGGCGATCTCCAGCCGCATCATCGGGGCGATCATCATGACGCACGGGGACGATTTCGGGCTGATCATGCCGCCGCGCATCGCACCCATCCAGGTCGTCGTGATTCCGGTGGGCCGCAAGGACAACTTCGATCAGATGGTGGAAGAAGGCGAGCGGCTGGCCGCCGAGCTCCGCGCCCAGGGTCTGCGGGTCAAGGTGGACAAGCGTGACGGCGTGACCAACGGCTTCAAGTACAACGACTGGGAACTCAAGGGCGTGCCCGTGCGCATCGAGCTGGGGCCGCGCGACCTGGAGGCGGGCGTGGTGGTGGTCAAGAACCGCCACAGCGACGAGAAGGAGACGCTGGGCCGCGCCGAAGCGGTCGCTGGGATGGCCGCCCGGCTGGACGGCATCCACGACTGGCTGCTGGCCCGCGCCACCGACTTCATGCTCTCGCACACGCTGACGGCGGACGACTACGGCACCTTCCGGCAGGCCATCGAGGACGGGAACTGGGTCCGGGCGCACCACTGCGGACAGCCCGAGTGCGAGAAGGCGATCAAGGACGACACGAAGGCGACCGCCCGCAACGTGCCCCTCGACGACGCCGAGTTCTTCGCCGAGAAGGACAGCGGCCCCTGCGTGCGCTGCGGGGGGCCGGGGGCGTATGACAAGCGGGTGATGTTCGGGCGGCAGTACTGAGGGAGCGGTCAGCCTTCAGGGGCCGCTCTTTCTACCCCGATCCGTATTACACTGACCCCATGATCCGCTCTGCGCTTACCACCCGGGGACACCTCGCCTAGCTCAGAGCTCGCGCGTGTGTCCCCGGCTGCGTCAGCCGGGGCGATTTTTTGGTTGACCTCTCAAGGAGCCTGCCCATGACGACCGAACCCACCCAGAAGCCAGACATTCAGGAACCCCGCGCCGAACGCTACAACCCCCACGCCACCGAGCCGAAATGGCAGCAGCGGTGGGACGAACAGGGCCTGTACACCTTTTGCGAGGACCCCAGCAAGACCAAGCACTACGCCCTGACCATGTTCCCCTACCCCTCCGGGAACCTGCACATCGGGCACTGGTACGCCAACGTGGCCCCCGACGCCCGCGCCCGCTGGATGCGGATGCGTGGATACAACGTCTTCTTTCCGATGGGCTTCGACGCCTTCGGGCTGCCCGCCGAGAACGCGGCGATCAAGAACAATCTGGACCCGGCGGGGTGGACCTACTCGAACATCGAGCACATGACCGGGCAGTTCCGGCGCATGGGGACGATGATCGACTGGAGCCGCTCCTTTGCCACCTGCGACCCCGAGTACTACCGCTGGAACCAGTGGTTTTTCACCGAGTTCTTCCGGCGGGGCCTGGCCTACAAGAAGGGCGGGCTGGTGAACTGGTGCCCCAGGGACCAGACCGTGCTGGCGAACGAGCAGGTCGTGGACGGCTCGTGCGAGCGCTGCGGCACCCCGGTCGAGCGGCGCAACCTGAGCCAGTGGTACCTGAAAATCACCGACTACGCCGAGGAACTGCTGGATTTCGGTGACACCGATATGCCCGAGCGCGTCCGGCTGATGCAGACCAACTGGATCGGCAAGTCGGTGGGCGCGGAAGTCACCTTCCCCACCCCCGCCGGGCCGGAAACCGTCTTTACCACCCGCCCCGACACCCTGATGGGCGCGACCTTCCTGGTGCTGGCCCCCGAACATGCCAAGGTGGACGCCCTGACCACCCCCGAGCAGGCGGAGGCCGTGCGGACCTACGTGGAGGCGGCGGGCCGCAAGACCGACGTGGAGCGCCAGCAGGAGGGCGAGAAGACGGGCGTGTTCACCGGAAGCTACGCCACCCACCCCGTGAGCGGCGACCCGCTGCCGATCTGGGTCGCGGATTACGTGCTGGTGACCTACGGCACCGGCTCGATCATGGCTGTCCCCGCCCACGACGAGCGCGACTTCGCCTTCGCGCGGAAGTTCGGGCTGCCCATCCGCGAGGTGATCCGCCCCCAGGGCGAGGAGGGCATGGGCGAACAGCCGGAAGTGGCCTACAGCGGCGAGGGGCTGATCGTGAACTCCGGCGAGTTCGACGGCTTGCCCGGCGGCAAGGCCAGCATTGACCAGATCATCCGGCGGCTGGAAGCGCGGGGCGTGGCGCAGGCCCGCACGACCTACCGCCTGCGCGACTGGCTGGTGTCGCGCCAGCGCTACTGGGGCACGCCCATCCCCATCGTGTACTGCGCCGAGCACGGGGCGCAGCCCGTCCCGGCCGAGGAGCTGCCCGTCCGGCTGCCCGAGAACGTGGAGTTCACCCCCACCGGCCAGAGCCCGCTGAAGCTGGACCGCGAGTGGACGGCCACGACCTGCCCCGTCTGCGGCGGCCCCGCCGAGCGCGACACCGACACGATGGACACCTTCGTGGATTCGAGCTGGTACATGTACCGCTACCTGTCCCCGCACGACGACGCGCATCCCTTCGACCCCGCCCGGGCCGACCTGCTGCCCGTCGACCTGTACACGGGCGGCATCGAGCACGCGATCCTGCACCTGCTGTATTCGCGCTTCTGGACCAAGGTGATGCGCGACCTGGGCCTGACCACCCAGAACGAGCCGTTCCGGTGGCTGCGCAACCAGGGCATGATCCTGGGTGAGGACGGCGACAAGATGAGCAAGTCGCGCGGCAACGTGGTCGACCCCGACGACCTGGTGCGCGAGTACGGGGTCGACACGGTCCGCACCTACCTGATGTTCATCGCCCCCTGGGAGCTGGGCGGCCCCTGGGACCCGCAGGGCATCAACGGCCCCGCGAAGTGGCTGGGCCGCGTCTGGGCGCTGTACTTCGACGAGAAGGCGGTCGGCCCGGAGGAAGGCGTCACCGCAGCCGACCTGCGTTACGCCGTCCACGCCACCCTGAAAAAGGTGACGGGCGACTTCGACCGCCTGAGCTTCAACACCATCGTCGCCTCGCTGATGGAGCTGACGAACACGCTGGTCAAGGCCAAGCGCTCCCCGGTCTTCGGGACCCCCGCCTGGGAGGAGGCGCTGGACATCTTTAACCGGATGCTGGCCCCGGTCGTGCCCCACATCGCGGAGGAAATCTGGGTGGAGCGCGGCGGGACGGGCAGCGTCCACGTCCAGTCCTGGCCCGAGGTGGACCAGGCCGCCGCCACCCGCGACACCGTCACCATCGGCGTGCAGGTGGGCGGCAAGGTGCGCGGTCAGATCGAGATTTCCAAGACCGCCACCCAGGAAGAGGCCCTGACCGCTGCCCGCGCCAATCCCGATGTGGCCCGCTTCGTGGAGGGCAAGACGACGGTCAAGGAGGTGTACGTGCCGGGGCGGATCATCAATATCGTGGTGAGGTGAGTCGCTGAACAACGGCTCCGCCCTGGCCTGTTGGGTGGGGCCGCTTTCCTGTGGCCCGGTCGTGTTCTCAGGATCGACTGGACCGACCGCCGCCCCCACCTCACCTGCCGTGGCTGCCATACCCGTAGGGAAACCCCATGACCAGACCGCGCCCCAGACCAGCGAGGAGCTTGAAGAGAGGAAGGCCCCACCCTGCCAGACGGCACGGGTGGGACCTTCTCTTTTGGGTCGTCCGAACTCAGGATTTGCCGGTGTCGGGCCCGGTGTCCGGAATGTCCGGGGTGGCGCTCGCCGTCCCCCCGATATGCTTCTCGACGTACTCGTCGGAGGCCTGGGCCCCGGGCTCCTGCCGCGCTCCCCGGCCGGGGGCAGCGTTCAGCTTGGCGGCCTCCTGATCGGTCAGGTCGGTGCCGGTGTCGGGCTGGATGTCCCCGGTCGCGTTCTGCTTGGTGCCGCTCTCGTCGTTGCGCTCGTCTCGGGTCACGTTGGAACCTCCTGGGGTGGGTTTGCCCGGCAGCATACGGCCCCCGGCGGGAGGCAGACTCCGCCCCTAACGGGCCGTTAAAGGCGGGGCTTCTGAAGCGGGAACCGGGACGTCCGCGAGAACGGGTTCCTCGAGCACGGTGACCTCGGGGCCGGGGGAAAGCTCCACCGCCAGGGCCTCGCGCAGCAGGAGAACCTGATCAGCGTTGGCCTGGGTGTGGGCGTCGGTGGTCATGGGAGGCATGGTGACACGTGGCCCCAGGACCCGTGGGCGCATTTGCCGCTCAGCGGTTCGCCGCCCAGAAGGCGTCCAGCGCCGCCCGCACCTCGGGCAGCTTCTCGAAGTGCGGCAGGCCGTCGGTCCCCTCGATCCGCACCGCCGTCACATTCGGCTGCGCGCCGAAGAGGGACAGGCGCTCGAAGCTCACGAAGCCGTCCTGGTCGTACAGCACGGCCACGGGCACCTGAAGCTTGCTGTAGAGGTCGCGGTAGGCGTCGGGCGTGAACAGCCCCCCGCTGATGAAATACAGGGGCGCGTTCCTGGCCCCCGGCTGCCGGGTGGTCTCCAGGGCGTAGGTGATCAGCCCCTCGTTCACTGGCCCCCGGAAGGAGCGGCTGAGGAAATACTCGATGCTGGGCCGGGTCCGCAGCACGGCGTACAGGGGCGTGCCCACCGCGTCCAGGGTGCGGTAGAGGCGGGTGCCGCCGTCACGCTCGCTGGCCTCCTGGGTGCCGCCACGCGGTTCGCCCAGTCCACTGGGGCTGAGCAGGGCCAGCGTGCGGATGCGCGGCTCCGCGAGGGCCGCCCGCGCCGCGAATTCGCTTCCCAGGCTCAGGCCCACCACGTCCACCTCCCCTCCCAGTTCGGCCACCAGCGCGGTCAGGGCCTGGGTCATCAGCTCGGGCGTGTAGCGGAGGTCGGGGCGGTCGCTGCTGCCGAAGCCGGGCCACTCCAGCGCGTAGACGGGGCGGGTGCCCGCGTAGGCGTCCCACAGCGGCTTCATCTCGTAGGCGCTCGCCGCCGCGTTGACCGAGTGGGTCAGGATCAGCGGGCGCCCGCTGCCGCGCGGGTCGGCGTAGTAGGCCACGCGCCCGAAGCCCGGCAGCGTCAGGAACCGCCGCTCGCCGGAGACGGCGGGGCTCAGCGTGAGGGCCGGAGAAGCCGTGAGTTGCGCGGGCTGTGGCGGCGCGGTCTGGGCAACGGCGACTGCCCCCAGCAGGGCAGCGGCGACAAGGGCGAGGGTGAGCGGACGCAATGACTTCCTCATGGGTCCATCCTGACGGGCCAGGCAGAGTCTTCCGTCACCCCGCACGCCAAGATTTGCGTTGCCCTCACGTTCCTTCAAGGGAAAGTCACCCCCGCGTCAGTTTGGGGGGCGAGAGTGAGAGGCATGAAAAAGATGCTGCTGGGAGCGGTGGGCCTGAGCGCGGTGCTGGCGAGTTGCGGAGTGGGCGGGGCACCGGACGGGAGCGGGAACGGAAGCGTCAGTCAGGTGCGGACGGAGTACCGACTGGCATCGGGGCAATTCGTGGCCTGCGACAATGTCAACAATGCGTCTGCCACGACCCAGGTGTCGGTGTACTTCCGGGTGGCCGGGAGCGTTCAGACGGTCGATGTAGGCTTGCGGGGCAACACTGATCCTCAGTACGACAACAATTACACCGCACGGGTGACCGGACAGCAGCTCGCAGCTATCGGAAATGGAAGCTACCGCCTGACCTTCACGGCAAATCCGGCAACGGGCCTGCTGCCACAGTCGATCATCGTCACGCCCACCCAGGGCAAGGTAAAGATCGTGACTGCGAACGAGCGGGCAGGTAGCTTCCACGCCGCCCTCACTGTCAATACCGGTAGCTCCAACTACAGCTTCAACAGCAGTCTTATCCCTAACGGGAATGTTGACGTGTACGCGAACTGCACCGTTGTAAGTACCACCAACGACAACGTCTAATCTCATGCAGTTGGAAGGGCCGCCCCCAGATCGGAGGCGGCCCTTTCCTTCGCCCAGCGAACCCTACAGTCCCCGCTCCCCCACCGCCTGCGTCCCGCTGACCTCGCCGCTGCGGCCGCTCGTGCCGCCGCTGCCGGTCATCAGGAGGCCCAGGCCCGTCTCGGTGGCCTCGCTGGCGGGGACCTCGCCCACGACCTCGCCCTCGTACATCACCAGGATGCGGTCGGAGAGGTTCATCACCTCGCCGAGGTCGGCGCTGACGAGCAGCACGGCGAGGCCCTGGTCCCGCGCCTCGACGATGCGGGCGTGGATGAACTCGATCGCGCCGATGTCCACTCCGCGCGTGGGCTGGGAGGCGACCAGAATCTTGGGTTCCTTGCGCATCTCGCGGGCCACAATCAGCTTCTGGGCGTTGCCGCCGGAGTACTGCCCGGCCCGCAGGCTGGCGCTGCGCGGGCGCACGTCGTATTTCTCGCTGAGGCGCCGCGCGTTCTCCTCGATCACGTCCAGCCGCAGGAAGCCCAGCGGCCCGGCGAAGGGGGCACGGTCGTGCTCGCCCAGGATGTAGTTCTCGGCGGTGGTCATGTCCAGCACCAGCCCACGCTCGTTGCGGTCTTCCGGGATGTGCGAGAGGCCAGAAGCCTCGACCTCACGCACCCCGTGTGCCCGGCGGCCCAGGTAGGTGATCTCGCCGCCCGCGACCGGGGTCAGGCCGGTGATCGCCTCCACGAGTTCGCTCTGGCCGTTGCCCTCCACGCCCGCGATCCCGACGATCTCGCCCGCGCGAACCCCGAAGGACACGTTCTTGACGGCGTACCCGTGCTCGCCCGGCACGCTGACGCCGCGCACGTCGAGCGCGACCTCGCCGGGCTGAGCGGCGGTCTTTTGCACGCGCAGGCTGACCTCGCGCCCCACCATCATCTGCGCGAGCGTCTCGGTGGTCGCGCCCTGGGCGGGAATGGTGCCGATCATCTTGCCGTCGCGAATCACCGAGATGGTGTCCGAGATGTGCAGCACCTCGTGCAGCTTGTGGCTGATGAAAATGACAGCGTTGCCGCTGGCCGCGTACTGGTTTTTCAGGAAGTCGAACAGTTCGTCCGTCTCGCTGGGGGTCAGCACGGCGGTGGGCTCGTCCAGAATCAGGATGCGGGCGCCCCGGTAGAGCGTCTTGAGAATCTCGACCTTCTGCTGGAGGCCCACCGGGAGATCACCGACGAGCGCGTCGGGGTTGAGCGCGAAACCGAACTGCGCGATCAGCTCCGCGACCCGCCGCCGCGCCGAGGCGTAGTCGATGGCCCCGCCCGAGGTCGGCTCGGCGCCCAGGATCACGTTCTCGGTGACGGTCAGGGTGTCCACCAGCATGAAGTGCTGAAACACCATGCCGATGCCCCGCGCGATGGCCTGCGAGGGATCGGTGAAGTGCACGACCTCGCCGTCCACGACGATCTCGCCGGAGGTGGGGGGCTGGGCGCCGTACACGATCTTCATCAGGGTGCTCTTGCCCGCGCCGTTCTCGCCGCACAGCGCGTGCACGCTGCCCCATTTGACGTTCATGGTGATGTTGTCGTTGGCAAGCACCAGGGGAAAACGTTTGGTGATCCCGCGCAGCTCCAGCGCGGACTCGGCGCGGTGCGGCGCGGCGTGCAGCACGTCGGGGGTGGAGACCGTCATACCCCCAGTGTAGCGGGCTGACCCCCGACCCCCCGGAACGCGGCACACGTCACAATGAAGACACATGGAAGCGTTCTGGTTGGCTGTCACGAACCTCGGCCGTGACGAGGTCTTTATCGTCGTGCTCGCGCTCTACACCTGGCTGGTCAACCCCTGGGGCGGGCGAAATCTGGGAGTGGCCTTCGCCCTGTCGTATCTGGTGAACACCGCCCTGAAATTCGGCCTCGACCTGCCGCGCCCCTACCAGGACGGTTCAGCGGTGGCGAGTGCGGCGGCGCAGCAGACCGGACTGGGACCGGGGCTGCCCAGCGGACATACCCAGATGGCGGCCACCCTGTGGGGCGGCATTGCCGCGCAGATGGGACGGTCCGGTGCGTGGGCCGTCGCCCTGCTCCTGATCGGGTTGATCGCCGCCTCGCGGTTGGTGCTGAACGTGCATTACCCCAGCGACGTGATCGTGGGACTGGGGCTGGGGGCGGCGTTCGCGGCCCTCGCCGCGTGGGGGCACTTCGCGCAAGCGGGGGCAGCCCGCTGGCTGATTCCGGCCTTGTTCGTGGCGGTCACGCTCGTCCTGCCCGCCGCCACGCCGCGTGAATACGCGGTCGCGCTGGGGCTGACGGCGGGGTTCTGGTTCGTGCGGCCGACCTACCAGCCGCCGGGTGACTGGACCGGGCGGGCCATCGTCGCCGGGCTGGGCCTGCTGATGGTCTTCGCGGTGTATTTCGGGCTGGCAGCGGTGCTGGGCGGGCTGAGCGACCTGCCGCTGGTACGGGCGCTGCGTTACGCCGTGCTGGTGTGGGTCGCGGCGGAGGGAGCGCCGCTGCTGCTGGGGCGCTGGCTGCGGCGGGGGTAGGGGCTGTTGATTGCGGAGCGGTGGTCAGACGCCCCTTCACCCCGTTGCTTCGCGGGCGCCCCTTTCCTGCGTCCTGCGGAGCTTTCCAAGTCCGCCATGCGGCTCCACGAGTCGCCCACGGGGCGAGGTGGGAAGGGGGTGAGCTGGCCCTGGCGTATCAGGCAGCGACCCCTCACGCACTCGCCCGCCCCCGCCCCCCGCTTTTCCCCAGCCGCACCACGTCGGTGATCCCCGGCACCCGCCGGATCGCCTCCCGCACCGTCTCCAGGTCGGCCTGCCCGGTCACCGCGAGCCGCAGGTGGATGTGCGCCACGCCGTCGGCCCCCACGCCCGCCTCGATCTTCATCGGGCTGCGCTTCTCGGTGCTGAGGACCCCCAGCACGGCGGCCAGCAGGCCCTGGCGGTCGGGCGCGACCACGTCGAGGTCCACGATGGTGCCGCCCGGCGTGCCCGAATCCCAGGAGGCGGCGACGCAGCGCTCGGGCTCGTCCTTGAGCAGCCGGATCATGTTGGGGCAGTCGATGCGGTGGATGCTGACGCCCCGCCCCCGCGTGAGATAGCCCATGATCTGGTCGCCCCGGATCGGGGTGCAGCAGTTGGCGAGCTTGGTGGCCGTGCTGAGGCCCTCGACATAGACGCCGCCGGGCGTGGGGGGCCGGGGCGCAGGCGCGGCGCGTCGGGCGACCGCGTCGGCCTGCTCCTGCGCGAGGCTGGGCGAGAGCAGCCGTCCCACCACGCTGGGGGTCAGTTTGCCCGCATGCAGGGCCATATACACGTCGTCGGGGTTGCGGGTGCCCAGCAGCTTCTGCGCGGCGTCCTCGAGCAGCTTGGTCCGCATCAGCTGGCGCACGGGCAGGTGCCGCTTGCGCAGGTAGCGCTCCAGCAGGTCGTGGCCGCGTTGCAGCGCCTCGTCGCGCTCCTGCTGCCGGAAATAGTGGCGAATCTTGGCGCGGGCCGAGCGCGTCACCACGAAATTCAGCCAGCCCAGGTTCGGCTTGCTGTTTTTCGAGGTCACGATCTCGACCATGTCGCCGTTTTGCAGCTTGTGCAGCAGCGGCACGATGGACCCGTTAACCCGCGCCCCCACCGTCGTCTCGCCGATGCGGGTGTGGATGTGGTAGGCGAAGTCCACCGGCGTGCTGCCCGCCGGAAGGCTGATCGCCAGCCCCTTGGGCGTGAACACCCGCACCCGCTGCGAGAGGATGTCGGTCTTGACCGCGTCCATGTAATCGGAGGCGTCGTTGATCTCGTTTTGCAGCTCGCGCAACTGCGCGATCCAGTTCTCGCGGTCACGCTCGGCCAGCGAACTGCCCTGCTTGTACATCCAGTGGGCGGCGACGCCGTACTCGGCGACCTCGTGCATCCGCCGCGAGCGAATCTGCACCTCGATGGGCTGCCCGCTCTGGCTGATCACGGTCGTGTGCAGGCTCTGGTAGCCGTTGGGCTTGGGCACCGCGATGTAGTCCTTGAAGCGGCCCGGCAGCGGCGTCCACATCGAATGCACGATGGACACCGTGTGGTAGCAGATGCGCTTCTCGCGCGTCTCCTCGGCCCGCTCGCGGCGCTTCTCGTCGGTGCCGGGAGGAATGGTCAGCTCCTTGGGCGTCAGCATCACCCGGATGGCGAGCAGGTCGAAAATCTGCTCGAGCGCCTTGCCCTCCTTTTGCATCTTGTTGTGGATGCTCCAGAGGTGCTTGCTGCGCCCGGCGATGTCGATGTCGCTGACCCACTCGGGCAGTTCGAGGTCGTCGGCCAGCGCCTCATGCAGCTCCGCGACCGCCTGCTCGATCAGCTGCTGCCGTTCCTCCTGCCGGGTCCGCAGCCGGGTCTGGAGGTAGGCGTAGGCGTCCGGCTGGAGATACTGGAAGGCGAGGTCTTCCAGTTCCCACTTGATCTGCCCGATGCCGAGGCGGTGCGCGAGCGGCGCGAAAATCTCCATCGTCTCGCGGGCGATGCGGACCTGCTTTTCGGGCTTCATGGAGCCCAGCGTCCGCATGTTGTGCAGGCGGTCGGCCAGCTTGACCACGATGATGCGGATGTCGCCGGTCATCGCGACGAGCATCTGGCGCAGGTTCTCGGCCTGCATGTCGCGGCCGGTGTCGCGGACCTCGGCCTGCTGGCTGCCCTGCTTGGAGAGCTTGGAGACCTTCGTCTCGCCCTCCACGATGCGGCGCACGCCCTCCCCGAACTCGCGCTCGACGATCTCGAAGGTCACCCCGTCCACGTCCTCGACGGTGTCGTGCAGCAGCCCGGCCATCAGGGATTCGGTGTCCATGCCCAGCCGCGCCAGAATCACCGCCACCGCGACCGGGTGGGTGATATAGGGTTCGCCGCTCTTGCGAAAGACCCCGGCGTGGGCGTCCCGCGCAAAGACGTAGGCCCGCTCGACCGCCCCGCGCTCAGGCTGGGGGCGGTCGGCGATCATGGCCCGCAGCTCGGGCATGCCGTGGTCGTCGGCGTCCGGGGTGCGGGCAGACGCGGGCGGAGGCGCCGGGCGCTGCTGGTCCGGGCTGAGGTCGTCGTGGCCGCTGTCGGGGGGGACCTGCACGCCCGGCAAGATAGTGCATCGGCCCCGGCACAATGGGGACCGGGCGGCCCCAGCCAGATGAAGGCCCCCTCAGCGTGGGGAGCCTTGCGGCCACGGCAGCGTCAGACCGGGCACGCTACCCTGAAGAACGTGAAAGTCGACCGCCACGAGCAGGACGAGGCCCGGCGCGAACGCATCGCGCGGGTGGCCTTCGAGCTGTTCGCGCGGGGCGGGCTGGAAACGGTCAGTGCCCAGGACATCGCCCGCGCCGCGTATGTCAGCCGCACCAACCTCTACCGCTATTTTCCCTCCAAGGTGCATATGCTGCTGGCGCACTTCGAGAAGGCGGTGCAGGCCAGCCGCGACGACGCGGTCGAGCACCTGCGGGCCGGGGCCAATCCGCAGCAGGTATGGGCGCAGATGACGGCGCGGATGGCTGACCTGGGGGTGCGCTACCGCCACCTTGTCGGGGCGGTGGGGCAGGCGGTGCTGGGGGCGCGGCAGGTGCCGGGCGGTCAGGCGGAGGCCGACCGGGACGCGCTGAGGACGGCGGTCACGCTGGTGGCGCTCGTCGAACCCGTGTTGATCGCCATGCGCGACCGGGGCGTGCTGCGCGAGGGGGTGGATACCCGCATGGCGGGAGCCCTCCTGGTGGACGCCTGCCTGCTCGCGCTGCTGCACGGCGGGCACCGCGACCAGCGCGAGGTGCTGCGCGACTGGCAGGAGCGCTTCAGCCTGATCCTGCACGGGGCACTCGCGCCGGGCGTCAGCGCCGGGGACGTCCTGGCGCCGCCCGCCCACCCGGGCAACCCGGTCACGGACACGCGGCGGCCGGGGCCTTAGCCTCGGCGGGTGACTGCCGCCACACCCACTGCCACTGGCATCCGCACCCGCCTGACCCTTTCCGCCGGAGGCGAGCCGGTTCCTGCCGTCTGGCTGCGCCCCGGGACCCCCGCCCCAGGCCAGCCCGCCGCCCTGCTGCTGCACGGTTTCTCCTCGCGCGGGGACGTGATGGCGGGCACGGTGGGCCGAGCCCTGCTGCGCCGGGGGGTGGCATCCCTCTCCCCCGACCTGCCGCTGCACGGGACACGGGGAAACCCGCTGGAGCTGCAGGCCCTGCGCAACCCGCTGGAACTCGCGCGGCTGTGGCGGCTCGCGCTGCGGGAAGCCGGGGCGGGCGTGGACTTTCTGCGGGGGGAAACTGGGCGCGTGGGCGTGGTGGGCTACTCGCTGGGATCGTTCCTGGCGGTGATGCTGGCTTCCCAGCGGCCGGAGGTCGCGGCGGTGGTCCTCGCGGCGGGCGGCGACCTGCCGGGCGGCACCCCGCTCACGGCGGTCGCGCGGACGGTGGCC
>NZ_JASNGB010000040.1 GCF_030271215.1 Deinococcus rhizophilus
CACCGCCCACCCGGTCCGGGCCTGCGCGACCCACGCCCCGCCCTCCCGCACGAAGCGGGCGTCACGGGGCCGCCGCGCCTCGATGCGGGCATACAGCCCTTCCAGCCGCCGGGCGAGTTCGGGACCGACCTGACCCTCCTGCACCCGGCGCCGTTCCTGGGCGCTGAGCGTCAGGGGGTAGGTCTGCACGAGGTCGCGGGAACGAATCGCCCCGCCGATCAGCACGGGTTCGGGGGCCACGACCTTCAGGCGCAGGGTCTGGGGCCGCAGTTCCCGGTCCACGCCAGGGGGCACCGGGGGAGCCTGTCCGGCGGCAAGCAGCAGGGCTCCGGCGAGGAGGGCGAGGCGGCTTGCTCCGCGCCGCAGGGTCAAAGGGAGAGTCATCGTGGCGTCCTCCAGAAGGGCGGGATGAGAAAGGGGTCAGTCGCCACCTCGGGCCTGACCCCCTCCTTGCCGCGCCGGGTCAGTTGGGGGGCAGCAGCACCGTGTCCACGACGTGAATGATGCCGTTGCTGGCCCGCACGTCCGCACGGGTGACGGTCGCGTCGTTGATCATGACCATGCCGCCGCTGGCGTTGATGGTCACGTTGGCCCCCTGCACGGTGCGGGCGCTGCTTAGGCGGGTCACCTGCGCCGCCGTTACCCGGCCGGGCACGACGTGATAGAGCAGCACGGCGCGGAGTTGCGCGGGGTTGTTCAGCAGGGCCTGAAGCTGATCGGCGGGAATCTTGGCAAAGGCCGCGTTGGTCGGCGCAAAGACCGTGTAGGGGCCGGGCTGCGCCAGGGTCTGCGTGAGCCCGGCGGCCTGCACAGCCGCGAGCAGCGTGCTGAAGTTCGGATCGTTCGAGACGATCGCGGCGATGGTGTTGCCCGCAGGCACGCTCTGGCCACCCCCCGCGACGGCGGTAGGGGCGAGCAGGAGTACGGTGCTGATCCACATCAGGCGCTGCTTCATGGTGATCCTCCTTGAACACGGCTTCCAGCGGCAGCGGCGTCAGGAGGGCCTGTCCCTCCCGAACCGGGTGTCGGCTGCGCTTTTGACGAATTCCACTGCCTGGAAGGCTCCCGCAGCGTAAGGGCGCCTGCCCCCCGGTGGGGTAGGAGGCCGTACAATCCCGCGTCCGCAAGGCCCCTTAACGGCGGGCACAGGGGACGCTCAGGTCAGCAAGGAGCGTCAGGAGGCCCGGAAGCGTCAGCAGGGAGCGTCAGGAGGCGTGGTGGCCGCGTTCCTCCCCCAGCCCCTGTTCTGCCTGTATTCGCCCGTCGAGCAGATGCAGCGCCCGGTCGGCCCGCCCTGCCTGCCGCTCGTCGTGGGTGACCAGCAAGACCCCCGAGCCTTCCTCCCGCGCGAGGCCGAGCAGCAACTCGGCCACCCGGTCGGCGTTGGCGCGGTCGAGGCTCCCGGTGGGTTCGTCAGCCAGCACGATGGCGGGGCGGGTCACGAGTGCGCGGGCCAGGGCCACCCGCTGCCGCTCGCCGCCCGAGAGGACACCGGGAAGGTCACGCCCCCGGTTCCCCAGGCCGACGCGCTCCAGCAGCCCCCGCGCCCGCTCCGCGCCCTCCTCGCCACTCAGCAGCGCGGGCACCCGCACGTTGTCCAGCACACTGAGGTCCTCGAGCAGGTAGTGGTGCTGAAAGACCAGTCCTACCCGCCCGGCCCGCCGCCGCGCCCGCGCCTGGGTGCCTTGCGTGTCGATCCGCTCGCCTGCCCACCAGACCTCGCCCCCCTGCGGCGTGTCCAGCCCGCCCAGCAGGTGCAGCAGCGTGCTCTTGCCGCTGCCCGACGGCCCCGAGACAGCCACGACCTCGCCCGGCGCCACCGCCAGCGAGACGCCGTGCAGCACCGTCTGGTCCCCGAAACCGTGCCGCACCTCGCGGGCTTCCAGGGCGGGGGGAGGGGGGGCAGGGGCGGCGGTCACGCGCGGCACTGTAGCGCACGGTGCGGGCGGGCCGGGCGATGCTCTAGAGCATTTGCCATAAGAATGCGATGGGTTTCCGCATTCGTTGGCCGAGCGGACTTGCAAAGCTGCGCAGCAGAGCGAGCGAATTGAAGAAGAGCATTGGGCAGAATGGAGGCACCTGGGGCGCCCTTCCCCGGGGGCCGTAATTCTGTCCAATGCTCTAGCATGGGCGGGATGCCCGGTCTGGACGAGTTGAGAACTTCGCCGCTGTTTCACGACGTGCCGGAAGCCGCCGTGCGCGAGGCCGCCCGGATCGTCACCCCCAGGNCAATGCTCTAGCATGGGCGGGATGCCCGGTCTGGACGAGTTGAGAACTTCGCCGCTGTTTCACGACGTGCCGGAAGCCGCCGTGCGCGAGGCCGCCCGGATCGTCACCCCCAGGCACTTCCGGCGCGGCGAGCTGATCGTCGAGCAAGACGCCCAGGGCGAGGCCCTGCACCTTGTCACGCGGGGGGTGGTTCGCGTCAGCCGCGTGAGCGTGGGAGGCCGGGAGCGGGTGCTGGGCGACCTCTACGCGCCGGGCGTGATCGGGGAGACGGCGGTGCTGGCCCGGCAGGATCGCAGCGCGTCGGTGCGGGCGCTGGAAGAGGTCCGCACCCTGATGCTTTACCGCAGCCACTTCGAGCTGATCTTGCGCCAGCACCCGCAGGTGCTGTGGAACCTCGCCGAGATGCTGGCCCGCCGGGTCACCCTGCTCAACGACGAACTGATCGCCTTCGGGCTGAACACCGAGGCAGCCCTCGCGCACGTCTTCGGCCACCTGCACGCGGTCCGGGTGTCGGCGGGCGTCCCGCGCCCGGAGGTGCTGCCCCTTTCCACCTCCGACATCATGGCCCGCACCAGCAGCAGCCGCGAGACGGTCGTGCGTGTGCTGAGGCGCATGGAGGGCCAGGGCCTGCTGCGCGTCGGTCCCCAGAGCGTGACCCTGCTCAACCCGGCGGCGCTCGATCAGGTGTCGCTGGAGGCGGCGGACCCGGACTGAAGGAGGCCCCTCGCCCCTCGCCCTACGCCTCCTTCCGCAGCAGCACGCTCTTGAGGTACAGGCTCTCGGGCACGCTCAGCAGGTGGGGGTGGTCGGCGGGCTGGTAGGTGATCGCCACGACCTCCGCGCCGCAGTCGGCCTCGCCCGCCGCGACCCTCGCCGCGTCCAGCAGGTCGTCTACCCGGATGTAGTGGGCGCAGGTACTGACCAGCAGGTATCCGCCGGGCCGCAGCATCCGCAGGGCGCGGGCCGCGCCGTCGGTGAAGATGCGCTTGGCGCGGGGCACGTCCTCCTTGCGCTTGGCAAGGGTGGGCGGGTCCAGCACGGCCGCCCCGAAGGTCCGTTTCTCGCGCTCCAGGGCCGTCAGCGTCTCGATGGCGTCCCCCCAGCGTATGCCGACCCCCACGCCGTTCTCGCGGGCCTCGCGCTCCAGCACCCCCAGCGCGGCCTGATCCTTGTCGAGCGCGACGGGTTTGGCCCCCGCCCGCGCCGCGTGCAGGCTGAAGCCCCCGGTGTACGAGTACACGTCCAGAAAGCCCTCGCCGGGCCGGACGAGCGAGCGCATCAGCCGCCGGTTGTCGCGCTGGTCGAGGAAAAAGCCGGTCTTCTGCGCGTCGAAGGGGGAGAAGTGCAGGGTGAGGTCGTCCTCATGGAAGGTCACGCGCTCGGGCACGTCACCCCACAGCACGCCCGTGTGCAACTCCAGCCCCTCGCGGCGGCGCTCGCCCGTGTCGCTGCGCTCGAAGGCGGAGGTCGCGCCCGTCTCCTCGCGCAGCGCCCGCAGGATCAGGTCGCGGTGGCGCTCCACGCCCGCGTTGCGGAATTGCACGCTCAGCACGTCTCCAAATTGGTCCGCCACCACGCCGGGCATCCCGTCGGCCTCGGCGTACAGGACGCGGCGGGCGTCGGTGCCCACGACACGGCCCTCGCGCCGGGCCAGCGCCGCCCGCACCCGCGAGCGGTAGAACTTCAGGTCAATCGCCTCGCCGGGCGTCCACGTCAGCATCCGCAGCGGCGTGGCCCCCTGCGGGTTGAAATAGCCGCGCCCGATCAGCGTCCCGTCCGGCGCCCGCACGTCCACGACCTCGCCCGGCTCTATCCCCGGCCCCGCCTCCCCGATGTCCCCCGCGTGCCCGAAGGGGTAGCGCCCCGAGACGCGCCGCACCGCTCCCGGCTTCAGGGTCACGCTCGCCAGCCTGCTCGCCTTCGTCATGGGTGCAGGCTAGCAGGGGCAGGGGGGCGGCCCGCTCTGCCATCATCGGGCGCATGGAACAGTTCGCGGCGTTCGTGGTGGGCGGTCAGCGGGTCTACGGGATGCTGCACGTCCCCGAGGAGCGCGGCCCAGAGGAGCGCGGCCCCGGGGAACACCGCCTGGGCGGGGGACGTCCGGCGCAGGGCTGGCCCAGCGTGGTCATGCTGCACGGCTTTACCGGCAACCGCGCCGGGGACCACCGCCTGCTGCCGCTGTTCTCGCGGTATCTGGCGGCGCGGGGGGTGGCCTCGCTGCGCTTCGACTTCCGGGGCAGCGGCGAGTCCGAGGGCGACTTTTCCGAGATGACGGTCGCCCGCGAGGTGGAGGACGCGGAGGCCGCCTTCGGGTACCTGCGCGGCCTGCCCATGCTCGACCCCGATCGGGTGATGCTCCTGGGCTTTTCCATGGGCGGCCTCGTCGCGGCCCTCGCCGCCGAGCGGGTGCGGCCCCACCGCCTCGCGCTGTGGGCACCCGCGCTGCCCGAGCTGTGGCTGGGGTTCCTGCGCGGCGGCTACGCGCCCCCGGTGATCCGCGATTACGGCGGTTGGCCGCTGGGCCGCGAGTTCCTGCTGGAGATGCCCCGCGTGAAACCCCTGGAAGCTGCCGCCCGCTGGGGAGGGGTGGCCCGCGTCTTCCACGGCGACGCCGACACGGTCTGCCCACCCGCCTACGGGGTGCGCTACGCCCAGGCCCTCGGCGGCGACGCGGTGGCGATTCCCGGCGCCAACCACACCTTCGACTCGCTGGAGGCGGTGGAGATGCTGTACCGGGAGACGGGGCGGTTTTTGACGGGGGGGTAAGCATCTTCAAACCGCTTCCCATAACGGCTAGTTTGTCCGTATGACAGGTGAACCGCAATCTGGCGACCCCTGGGAGGCTGACGCAGCAATTGACCTCCGGGAATTCGACGGTGTTCTCGTCCTACAGGGGAATGCGGCAGGCCTGCGGACGCTTGCGCGAATGCTACTTGACCTCGCCGAACGCCAGCCGGGGGTGCATCAGCATTTGGAGGACTGGAGTGGCCTTAACCTCGGCTCGCTCCCCTTAATCTTGCAGCACGGTGCTATTGGGCAGGAGTGAAGTTTGCTATGGGCATTGTGTTGGGGGCGAACTTGAATCCCTCCGATGAGGTGGGGCAGGGGAGATTCAGCGCCCTTCTCTCCGTGAATAGACCAAAGCGAAGGGCGCAGGATTGCCTCTCCCACGCCCCCCGTTCCGCTTGCTCCGGCCTACAGCGCCAGATACGCCTCCCGCACCGCCGGGTCCGCGAGCAACTCCGTCCCGCTCCCCTCCTTCACGACCTGCCCGTTTTCCAGCACGTAGGCCCGGTGCGCGAGCCTCAGGCTCAGGCCCACGTTCTGCTCGACCAGCAGCACGGTGACCCCCTGCTCGTTGACGGCCCTCAGCGCCCCGAACACGGTCTGGGTCATCAGCGGCGAGAGGCCCAGCGAGGGCTCGTCCACCACCAGCACCGAGGGGCGGCCCATCAGCGCCCGGCCCACCGCCACCATCTGCTGCTCGCCGCCCGAGAGCGTTCCGGCGAGCTGCCCCGCCCGCTCGCTGAGGCGCGGGAACAGCTCGTAGACGTGCGCCAGCGTCTGCGCCTGCACCGCCCGCGCTTCGGGGCGCATCGCCGCGCCGAGTTCGAGGTTCTCGCGCACGGTCATCAGCGGGAACAGTTCGCGGCCCTCGGGCACGTGCCCCAGCCCCAGCCCCACGATCTGCGAGGGCGCGGCGCGGGTGATGTCCCGCCCGCCCAGCGTGATGCGCCCCGCCGAGGGTTTGACCACGCCGCTCACGGCCCGCAGGGTGGTCGTCTTGCCCGCCCCGTTCGCCCCGATCATGGCGACGAACTCGCCGGGAGCGACCCGCAGGCTCACGTCCCACAGCACCTGCACCTTGCCGTATCCGGCGGCGAGGTTCTCGATGACGAGGTCCTGGCCCTGAAGGCGTGTCCCCGTTGAGTTGATCTGTGTCGCTGTCATGCGTGCAGCCCCTCTTCCGTCCCCAGGTACGCGGCGACCACCTGCGGATTCGCCGTGACCTCGTGGTAGGTGCCTTCGGCCAGCACCTGCCCCTGGTCCATCACGACCACCCGGTCGGCGAGGTCGCGCACCACCGGCATGATGTGTTCGATAAACAGCACGCTGACGCCGCTGTCGCGCACGCTGCGGACCAGCCCCACCGCCTCCTGCGCCTCCCCCGGCCGCAATCCCGCCATCACCTCGTCGAGCAGCAGCACGCGCGGCTGCGTGGCAAGCGCCCGGGCGACCTCCAGCCGCTTGTCCTGCAGCAGGGTCAGCTCGTGCGCCTCCTTGTCGGCGTGGGCGGCGAGGCCGGTGCGCTCCAGCAGGTCATAGGCCCGCTCCCGCGCCTGCCCCAGCGTCGTGCCGCGTGTGCCGAACAGCGCCCCCACCGTCACGTTCTCGTGGACCGTCATCTCCGGAAAGGGCCGCACGATCTGGAAGGCCCGCCCCAGCCCCGCGTGGCACCGCGCTTCCATCGGCTCCTGCGTCACGTCACGCCCCAGCAGGTGCAGCCGCCCCGAACTGGGCCGGTAGACGCCCGAGAGCAGGTTGAGCAGCGTGGTCTTGCCCGCCCCGTTCGGCCCGATCACCGCCAGAATCTCGCCGTCGTACTGGCTGAAACTGACGTTCTGCACCGCCAGCAGCCCCCCGAAGCGCTTGCTGAGGCCGTCTGCCCGCAGCACCACGTCCCCCCGGCCCACCGCTGAAGGCTGCACACCCACTGCCGTCATACGTCCCCCCCATGCTTGCCGCGCCTCAGCAGCCCCATCAGCCCGCGCGGCAGCCACAGGATGCTCAGCATCAGCACCAGCCCGTAGACCACGAGGTACCCGTTCTTGATGGAGTTGTGCAGGATCTCCTCGGCCACCCGCAGCACCGTCGCCCCCAGAATCGGCCCCAGCGTGGTGTACAGCCCCCCGAAGATGGAGGTCGTCAGCGGCGCGATGGAGTTGGCGAGGCTGAAGGTTTCCAGCGGGTTGATGAAAAAGGTCTTGCCCGCGTACAGCACCCCGCCCAGCGCGGCCAGGAACGACGAGATGAAAAAGGCCAGCAGCTTGTACTTCACCACGCTGACCCCCAGCACCCGCGCGGTTTCCTCGCCCTGCCGGATCGCGGCGAAGGCGTGGTGCAGCCGCGACCGCCGGATGGCGAGGCTGACCAGGGCCGTGAACAGCAGGATGCCGAACGCCAGGAAATACTGCGCCCGCGCATTCCCGCCCAGCAGCGCCGGAACCAGCAGCCCGTTCGCGCCGCCCGCCGTGGCTTCCGGCAGGTTCTGAATGATCGTCCGCACGACCTCTGTGAAGGCGAGGGTGGCGATGGCGAAGTACATCCCGCTCAGGCGCATGGTCACGGCCCCCAGAATCAGCGAGATCAGGCCCGCGATCAGGGCGGCGGCGGGCATCGCCAGGAACCAGGGCATCACCTTGCCGAGCAGCGCGAAGCCGTAAGCGCCCAGCCCGTAGAAGGCCGCGTGCGCGAGGCTGACCTGCCCACTGCGGGCCAGGATGTCCCACGACAGCGCCAGCACCCCGGCAACCAGCGTGAAAAAGGCGATCTGGAGCAGGTACTCGCTCCGTTCTCCCAGCGGCAGGAAGGGAAAGACCAGCGCCAGCAGGAAGAACAGACCCAGCGGCAGCAGCGCCCGCAGCGGCACGTCGGGACGGCGCACCACGGCGCGGCCCCCGTCCATCGCCCGGCTCATCTGGCTCCCCTGAACGAGCGGAACACCAGCGTGGCAAAGATCAGCAGGAAGAACACCGCGTCGCTCCAGCCGCCGCCGCCCGGCACGTAGGTCTGCACCAGCGCCTCCGACACGCCCAGCACCACCGACGCCCACAGCACGCCCGTCAGGTTGCCCAGGCCCGCCATCACGATGATCGCGAAGGCTTTCAGCGCGAAGACCAGCCCCACCGTCGGCGAGGCGAACAGCAGCACGGCGACGAGCACGCCTGCGATGGCCGCCAGTCCGCAGCTCACCCCGAAGGCGATCAGGTACACCCGTTCCACGTCGATGCCGATGAGTTGCGAGCCCCGGCGGTTTTGCGCCACCGCCCGCATCTGGCGGCCCAGGGTGGTTCGGTACAGCACCCCGTACAGCGCCCCCAGAATCAGCACCGCCAGCCCGAACGCAATGGCCTTGGGCCCGCCCACGCTGAGTTCCCCGATGGAGAGGCTGCTGCCCTGGTACGGGGTCGTCACCGTGCGGGTGTTGCCCCCCAGCCAGATCAGCGCGAGGTTTTGCAGCAGGATGCCCAGTCCGAAGGTCAGCAGCATCTGGTTGAGTTCGGGCGCGAGCAGCACGTGCCGGATGCTCACCCGGTAGGTCAGCGCCCCGACGCCGAAGACGGCGAGCGCGGCGAACGGCAGCGAGATCAGCGGATCGACGCCCAGGTACGCGCTCAGCGCCCAGGCCAGAAACGCGCCGATCATCAGGAACTCGCCGTGCGCGAAGTTCACGATGCCCACCACGCCGACCGCCAGCGCCAGTCCCGACGCGACGAGCGCGTAGATGCCGCTTTGCAGCAGGCCATTGAGCAGGGTTTGTAAGAAGAGTTCCATGCAGGGCTCCGTGGGGGAGAGGAAAGGGAAGGGGAGGGGAGGCAAAGGGGGAGCCGCCCCGGTGGTGGCGGGCGGCCCTGATGGGCGGGTCGGTGGCCGGGCTCTAGGTCTAGGTCAGAGGGTCAACCACCGACCCCGTCTGGCTCACCTGCCCCAGACCGTCGTCTTCTTGGCCGACTTCAGCGGGTAGACGGGCACGCGGTCGTCCGCGAGGTACTGGAAGCTCAGCCAGCTTCCGGCCTTGAAGCCCTGGTAGCGGGTCTTGTTGCTCCTGGAAAAGGTCAGCGGGCCGAAGGGCGTCTGGGTGTTCGTCTTCGCCAGCTCGGCGGCCACCTTGTCCTTGTCGGTGCTGCCCGCCTTGTTGATGGCGGCGGCCAGCGTCTTCAGGTTCACGTAGGCCAGCGGCGCGAAATACTCCTCGGTCACGTTGCCGAACTTCTTGCGGTAGGCGTTGACAAAGGCGCGGCTCTGGCTGTTGGGGCTGGTGGGCAGCCACAGGCTCAGGCCCGCCACGTTGTCGGCCAGCCGGTTTTTCTCGAAGCCGACGGGCCACGAGGGCGGCGTGCCGTAGATCAGGCCCACGTTGAGGTTCTGCTGCTTGATCTCGGTCGCCAGCGGCAGGGCGTCGGTGTCGTAGCCCACCCAGTAGAAGATGTCGGGCTTGGCGGCCTTGGCCTTGCTGACGATCGGGCCGAAGTTGCCGCTGCCGGTCTTGAACTTCTCGGTCATGACGACGTTGAAGCCCGCCTTTTTGAAGGCCGCCACGGTGTCGTTGATGCCCGCCGACCCGAAGGGGCCGTCCTCGTAGGCGATGGCGATGTTGCGGGCCTTCTTGGTGACGCGCAGGTGCTTGAAGTAGTCGAGGATCGCCTCGAAGTTGTAGTAGCTCCAGGGGTGGTAGTGGAAGAAGTACTTGTGGTCGGCGAAGGCGTCCTCGACGGGCACCGCCGCCGCGCCGATCCAGGCCATGAAGGTGTTGTACTGCTTGGCCGGGCCGCTGATGGCGATGGAGGTGGCGCTGCTGACCCCGCCCACCATGAAGTCCACCTTCTCCACGGTCACCATCTTGACGAACTCCGGAACCGCCTTGGCCGGACTGCTGCCGTCATCGGCGAACTCCAGTTCCAGGGGCCGCCCCAGCACGCCGCCTGCTTTGTTGATCTCCTCCAGTGCCAGCAGGTAGCCGTTGCGGGCCGCCTGCCCCGACACGCTGCCCGCCCCCGAGAGGGGAAGCAACGCGCCGACCTTCACCGCGCCCGCGCTGGACAGCGCGAGCAGTACGCCCGTCAGAAGCATCTTTTTCATGTTCGGGGTGAGTGTAGCCGCAGGCCATCACGCCCGCGTTACAGCCGGGGGGCCGCGCTCCGGGGCTGTGACCGCCCCGTAACGTCTTCCCCCTACCCTCGGAGGCGACATGCGACAAGGTGAGGGCAGGGGCGAGGACAGGGAGGGCGCGGCATTCACGCTGGAGGTGGAGGCTGCGCTGGGGGGGGTGAGGGTGCCGGTGCGGCTGGGTGGACGCTCGTGGGGGCGGCTCAGCGAGGCGCGGGACAACGCCGTGCTGGTGTGCCACTACTACACCGGCACCGCACAGGCGGCAGGGATGGGGGCAGACGGGACACCGGGCTGGTGGGCCCCCCTGATCGGGCCGGGGCGGGCGGTGGACACGAGCCGCTATTTCGTGGTCGCCATGAACACGCTGTCGAACGTGCAGGTGCGCGACCCGGCGGTCGTGACGACCGGCCCCGACACCGGGCACCCCGACGGCCAGCCCTGGGGCGAGCGCTTTCCCGCCTGGAACTTTGCCGACCTGCACGCGCTGCAACTGGAGCTGATGCGGCAGCTCGGCGTGGAGCGCTGGCACGCGGTGATCGGCCCCAGCTTCGGGGGGATGCAGGCCCTCCAGTGGGCGGCCCGCACGCCCGAGCTGGCTCCCCGGGTGGCGGCGGTGGCGACCAGCCCCTGCGCGGGGCCAGTCCTGCGGGGCGCCTTCGGGCCGCTGATGCGCGACGTGGCCCCCACGGGCGGACTGGAGGGGGCGCTGCGCCTGATCTCCCTGTTCGGCATGGGGTCGGATGGGCTGGAGGCCGCCTTCCGGGACACCGACTTCGGGGCCTACCTGCGCTCGCGCTCGGGGACGGCCAGCCTCGCCCATATCCTCGACATCGCGCGGGTGGTGCAGACGCACGACCTGCACGCGGTCGCGCCGCGCCCCGAGCTGTTCGCCCGCTGGCGGGAGGCGGGGTTGCGCCTGCTCACCGTGAACATCCGGGGGGACGGGTTCTTCCCCGCCCACGAGATGCGGGCCTTCGCAGAGGCGAGCCAGGCGGCGGGCGTGGCCCACACCCATTTCGAGTACGGCTCGGCCTGGGGACACCTGGGGTGCGTGCAGGACACGGCCCCCTTCGCGGGGCTGCTGCGCGGCCTGCTCGACGACACGCTCGCCGCTGCCGCGCTGCCGCCGGACCTGGCAGGCGCGGGGGAGGTTCCTCATGCCTGAGCGCACGCTGGTCGCCCTGCACGGCAATTTCGCGTCCTCGGCGTGGTGGGCGGACCTGCTCGCCGACCCGCCGGGGGGCTGGCGCGTCCTCGCCCCCGACCTCCCCGGCTTCGCGGGCACCGCCCACGACGGCGAGGTCGGCATCGCCGCCTACGCCGACTGGCTGGAGGGCTGGCTGGAGGGTCAGGGGGTGACCCGCCCGGTGCTGCTGGGGCACTCGCTGGGCGGGGCGGTCGTGCTGGAGGCAGCGGCCCGCCGCCCGGACGCCTACGCCGGGTTGATCCTGGCGGCGTCGGCTCCCCTGACCGGCCTGGTGACCCCCGAGGAAAACTACCCCGTGCTGGAGCTGCTGCGCGGCAATGCGGGGTTGCGCGAGATGAGCCTGGGCGCGCTGTTCCCCTCCCGCCGCCCGGACAACTTCCCGGAGCTGCTGGACCACGCGGGCCAGATGGCGCCGGGCCACTACAGCGGCAATGCCCGCGCCCTGGCGAGCTGGAGCGTGGACCCCTCCCGCCTCGCCGGGCTGCCCGTGCTGGTGCTGGGGGGCGAGCTGGACGCGCTGGTCACGCCCGAACTGGTGCGCGAGCAGGCGAGGGCGCTGGGCACCTCGGCCACCGTGCTGCCGGGCCTGGGCCACGGCTTTCCGCAGGAAGACCCCGCCGCCTTCCGTGCCCTGCTGGAGAACTTCCTCCGGTCCCTGTCCTGATTTACCCTGGAGCCGACATGAACAAGGTGTACCCGAGCGCCCGTGAGGCGCTGCAAGATGTGGTGGCCGACGGCCAGACCGTCGCCGTGGGGGGCTTCGGCCTCTGCGGGATTCCCGAGCAACTCATCCTCGCGCTGCGTGACAGCGGCGTCCGCGACCTCACCGCCGTGAGCAACAACGCGGGCGTGGACGGCTGGGGCCTGGGGCTGCTGCTCCAGACCCGCCAGATTCGCAAGATGATCTCCTCCTACGTGGGCGAGAACAAGGAGTTCGAGCGCCAGTACCTCGCCGGGGAGCTGGAGCTGGAGTTCACCCCCCAGGGCACCCTGGCCGAGCGGATGCGGGCCGGGGGCGCGGGCATTCCCGGCTTCTACACGAAGACCGGCGTGGGCACCGTCGTCGCCGACGGCAAGGAGCACAAGGACTTCGACGGCGAGACGTACATCCTGGAGCGCGGCATCAAGGCCGACCTCGCGCTCGTCAAGGCGTGGAAGGCCGACCGCAGCGGGAACCTCGTGTACCGCAAGACCGCGCAAAATTTCAACCCGATGGCCGCCACCTGTGGCCGCGTAACGGTGGCCGAGGTCGAGGAGATCGTGGAGGTCGGACAGCTCGACCCCGACGAGATCGACACCCCCGGCATCTACGTGCAGCGGGTGGTGCTCAATCCCAACCCCGAGAAGCGCATCGAGCAGAGGACGGTGAGGCAGTAATGCCCTGGACGAGAGACGAGATGGCGGCCCGCGCCGCCCGCGAGCTGCAAGACGGCTACTACGTGAACCTGGGCATCGGCCTGCCCACCCTGGTCGCCAACCACATCCCGGAAGGCGTCTCCGTGATGCTCCAGTCCGAGAACGGGCTGCTCGGAATCGGCCCTTTTCCCACCGAAGCTGAGGTGGACCCGGACCTGATCAACGCCGGCAAGCAGACGGTGACGGCGCTGCCCGGCGCGAGCTTTTTCTCCAGCGCCGACTCCTTCGCCATGATCCGGGGCGGGCACGTCAACCTCGCCATTCTGGGGGCGATGCAGGTCTCGGAGGGGGGCGACCTCGCCAACTGGATGATTCCCGGCAAGATGGTCAAGGGAATGGGCGGCGCGATGGACCTCGTGGCGGGCGTGCAGCGCGTGGTCGTGCTGATGGAACACGTGGCGAAAGGCGACGCGCACAAGATTCTGCGTGAATGCACCCTGCCGCTGACGGGCAAGGCCGTCGTGGACCGCATCATCACCGACCTCGGCGTGCTGGACGTGACCCCGGAAGGTCTGAAGCTGGTCGAACTCGCCCCAGGCGTCACGCTGGACGAGCTGCGGGCGAAGACGGGCGCGACGATTCACGAGTAGGGGAGGGGGAGGGAGCCGGGCGCTTCTGCGGGGGCGTCCGGCCCCTGCTCTGTCTATTCTGCCGGGGATGAGCCGCGCCGCCGTCCTGACTTTCCTTGCCCTGCCGACGGGGTATCTGCTGTGCTGGTTCCTGTACGGCGTTCCAGCCGAGATCATGGTGATGGTGCTGCTGGTGGGCGCGGCGGCGTTCGCTTACGGGGTGCGGCGCGACCGGGGTGTGGGCGCCTTCCTGACGCTGCTGCTGACGGTGGGGCTGGGAGTGGCGCTGATTGTGGGAGTGTTCGCCCTCCCCATCCTGGCGGGCAACGGTGAAACGCTGGTCCTCGCGCCGCCGGTCGCCGGGCTGCTGCTGCTGACGCTCGGGGTGCTGGTGGTCTTTCGCCGCCGGATGGGAGCGGCGCGGCGTGTGGCGCTCACCACACCGCTCGCGCCGTGGCTGTGGGGGATGGGCCTGCTCCTCTTCGCCTTTTTCCCCGCTGTCCGCGTGGACTGCCGGGGACTCCAGACCGACCCGTGGATGACCTATGACGGGGGGTTCACCTCCGGCACGCTCGGGAAGCGGCTGTGGGCGGCGCAGCCTGACCTGATCCCCGACCGGGCCGAACTGCCCGCCGCCTTCGTGGTGGACGACGTGCGCTCCAGCGTTACGCGCTGCTTTCAGGATGACCGGGGCCGCCCGCGCCCGCTGTCCTTTCGGGCGAGTGCGCCGCTGCTCGCCGTCCACCTGATCGAACGGGTGCGGCCGGGGATGGACGCCTACGCCGCCGTCTTCACGCCGGGCGAGCACCGCAAGCTCACGCCCTGGGTGCCGACCGAGCCGCCATATTCGGGAGTGACGAAGCACGGCCCTTACGGCTTCCCCGGCTGGGTGGTCTTTCCCTTCCTGCCGACGCTTCCGCCTGAGCTGGAGCGGGCGCTGCCGTAGCCTGGGCCCATGCCCCCGCTCCTGCTGCGCGTCCTGTTCGGGCTGTCCGTTCTGGGGGTGGTGGCGTGCTTCTTCGGGGTACTGGCAGCGCTGCGGCTGGGGTTTGGCCCCGACGCGCCCGTGCCCCGGGAGTCTGCGCTGCTTCTGGCTGCCCTCGCCGCGCTGGGTCTGGTCCTCTCCGGCGCGGCCCTGTGGTGGCTGGGGCGGAGGCTGGACCGCGCCGGTTAGGGCCGCTCTGCCACGCTGGACACGTCACCCCAACCCTAACGGGCGTTTGTTAGACTGCCCGGGCAGATGACCCAACCAGACACCCGCGCCCCGGCGCCGCCCTCTTCCGCGCCAGACGCCTGGACGGACGCCCTCGCCCGCCTCGCCGCCGACCAGCAGACGGTCCGTGCGGGCGGCGGTCCCAAGGCCCAGCAGCGCCAGCACGACAAGAACCGCCTGACCGCCCGCGAACGCATCGCCCGCCTGGTGGACGAGGGCACGCCCTTCGACGAACTGATGACCTTCGCCGGGTACGGCATGTACGAGGAGGTCGGCGGCTGCCCCAGCGGCGGCACCGTGACCGGCATCGGCACCATTGGGGGCCGCCCCTGGATGATCGTCGCCAACGACGCCACCGTGAAGGCGGGCGCCTTTTTCCCCATCACCGCCAAGAAGGTGATCCGGGCGCAGACCATCGCGTTCGAGAACCATCTCCCTGTCATTTATCTGGTGGACTCGGCGGGCGTGTACCTGCCCATGCAGGACGAGATCTTCCCCGATCAGGACGACTTCGGGCGGGTCTTCTACCTCAATGCCCGCATGAGCGCGAGGGGCATCCCGCAGATTGCCGCGATTATGGGCAACTGCGTGGCGGGCGGCGCGTACCTGCCCGTCATGTGCGACACGCTGATCATGACCGAGGGGTCGGGCCTCTACCTCGCCGGACCCGCGCTGGTGAAGGCCGCCATCGGGCAGGTCGTGGACTCCGAGGAACTCGGCGGGGCGGACATGCACGCCGCGATTGCCGGAACGGTGGACTACAAGGAACCCGACGACGACGCGGCGCTCGCGCGGGTGCGGGCCCTGGCCGACCTGTACGCGCAGGGCGACCCGGCTCCCTTCGCCCGGCGCCGCAAGGAGACGCAGCCCGCCCCAGAGCGTGACCTCACCGCACTCGTAGGCTTCGACGGGTCCAAGACCTACGACGTGCGGGACCTCATCACCTCGGTCGTGGACGGCGGTGAGTTCCACGAGTTCAAGCCCGAATACGGCGAGTCCATCGTGTGCGGCTTCGCGCGGGTGGGCGGCTTTCCGGTGGGCTTCGTCGCCAACCAGCGCACGGTCATCAAGAAGAAGCTCAAGTCGGGCGGCGAACCCGGCCTGCGCACCCGCATCGAGGTGGGCGGCGTGATCTACGGCGACTCGGCGGACAAGGCGGCCCGCTTCATCCTCGACGCGAACCAGGCGGGGGTGCCGCTGGTGTTCCTCTCGGACGTGACCGGCTTCATGGTGGGCCGCGACTCCGAGCAAGAAGGCATCATCCGCCGGGGCGCGAAGCTGGTCAATGCCGTCAGCAACAGCGTCGTGCCCAAGATCACCATCATCACGGGCGGCTCTTTTGGGGCCGGGAACTACGCGATGAACGGCAAGGCCTACGCGCCGCGTTTCCTCTTCGCGTGGCCCAGCGCCAAGTACGCCGTGATGAGCGGCAACGCGGCGGCCAAGACGCTGCTGGACATCCAGCTCGCGGCCCTCAAACGCGCGGGCCACCAGCCCGACGACGAGGAGTTGCAGCGCCTCTACGACGAGGTCAAGGCCAAATACGACACCGAACTCGACCCCCGCTACGCCGCCGCCCGGTTGTGGGTGGACGAGATCATCCCGCCGCAGGACACCCGCGACCGATTGATCCGCGCTCTGGAGGCCTGCGCCCAGAATCCACATCAGGAAGAGTTCAAAGTGGGCGTGTTCCAGGTATGAAGGAGACGATGAACCCACTGGTCAAGGAGTTGATCGAGAAGCTCGGTGCTCTGGATATCGAGA
The DNA here is from genome assembly GCF_030271215.1 of Deinococcus rhizophilus. Taxonomy (GTDB): domain Bacteria; phylum Deinococcota; class Deinococci; order Deinococcales; family Deinococcaceae; genus Deinococcus; species Deinococcus rhizophilus. The sequence goes on from NZ_JASNGB010000040.1 coordinate 16,289, forward strand.
CGGCTTACGAGGAAGAAGTCCTGTTCGCGGTGATCCGGGGTGGGGCTTCCCTCCCGGATGACGGCCTGGAACTCGCGCTCTCGCCTCTGGAGCTGGGGCCGAGGGCGCTGGCCGTCCGCGCCCAGCACTTTCTGCCGCTGCCACAGGAGGAGGTGCCAGATCTGGAAACGCTCCGGCAGCGCCTGGAAGAAGTGCGCGAGGAATGCGTGTTTGCACGGAGCGTGGTGTTCAGTGACGACGGCGGTGAAGGTGAAGAACCCGTCTTGCTGACCGACGCCTCCTTTCTGCTGTCTGACCTGCGCCCCGCCCAGATTCAACTCCTGCTCACGGGGCTGACCCTCTTTGCAGAAGAAGTCCTCCTCACCATCGGCACGGTGTTCGGAGCCGAAGAAGATGCCCTGATAAAGGAGAAGAACTGATGACCAGCACCCTCGACCGTCCCGCCAACCCCAACACCCAGCCCCTCAACGACGACCAGCGCACCATCGTCTCGGCGCTCAAGAGCTTCCTGAAGTCGAAGGTGGAGCCCGGCGCCGCCGAGCGCGACCAGACCGGCGAGTTTCCCTTCGAGATCGTCCGCGAACTCGGCGAGATGGGCATCATGGGCGCCCAGACCCCGGAGGAGTACGGCGGCTCGGGCCTCGACACCGCCACCTTCGCCATGATCATCGAGGAAGTGGCGGCGGTGGACGGTTCTCTTTGCCTGACCGTCGCCTCGCACAACTCGCTGTGCCAGGGCCACATCCTGATCGGCGGAACTGAGGCGCAAAAGGCAAAGTTTCTGCCCGCCCTCGCCTCTGCGCAGAAGCTGGGGGCCTGGGGCCTGACCGAACCCGGCAGCGGCAGCGACAGCGGCGGCATGGTGTCCAACGCCCGCGAGCAGCCCGACGGCTCGTGGATCCTGAACGGCTCCAAGAACTTCATCACCCAGGGCAGCGTGGGCGGCACCTACGTCGTGCTGGCCCGCACCGACGCCGCCCGCCCCGGCAAGGGCAAGAACGACGGCATCAGCGCCTTCGTCTTCAACCGCGACGAGGTGCAGGGCTTTTCCATCGGGCGCAAGGAGGACAAGCTCGGCCTGCGCTCCAGCGACACCGCGCAGCTGATCTTCGAGGACATCCACCTGCCCGCCGACGCGCTGCTGGGCGAGCGCGGCAACGCCTTCAAGGACGTGATGAAGGTGCTCGACGGGGGCCGGGTGGGCATCGCCGCGATGGGCCTGGGCCTGGGCCGCGCCGCCTACGAGTACGCCGCCCGCTACACCGCCGGGCGCGAGCAGTTCGGCAAGCCGATCTCGCACAACCAGGACATCGCCTTCCGGCTGGCTGACCTCGACACGAGGCTGGAGGCCGCCCGGTTGCTGATCCGCAAGGCCGCCGACCTCAAGGACGCGGGCATGAACTTCACGGTGCCCGTGGCCCGCGCCAAGCTGTTCGCTACGACGGTGGGCGTGGAGGCCTGCGACGAGGCGATCCAGATGCTGGGCGGGTACGGCTACATCAAGGAGTACCCCGTCGAGCGCTACTGGCGCGACAACCGCCTGACCCGCATCGGGGAGGGCACCGACGAGGTGCAGCGTCTGGTGATCAGCCGCGACGTGCTGAAGCGCTTCGCGCAGTAACAGCTTCACTTCGGGGGCCCTGTGGGAGACGACTTCCGGCGGGGCCTTTCCGGTGAGGCGACCTCCCGTTCCCGGTGAAGTTTTCCGCAATGGGGGCATCGTAAGCGGGGGCGCATCTGTCCTCCGCCTCAGCCTCTACACTCTGTGCATGAAGGGCCTGCGTGAATTTATCGACTGGCTGCGCGAGGCGCTCAGGGGTTCGCCGCAGCCCCGGCCAGTGCCCGTGCCGGTCCGGGTGCGCGACCGCCGCTAGGGACCCCGGCCACCTCTTCCAAACCGTTGTCCGTCCACTCCTGCGGGGGTGGGCGTTTTGCTGCCGTGCCGGGAGCAGGGCGGGCTCACCCCTGCACCATAGCTCACCCGGCCGGGGGCGGCTGTGGCCGCGTCGCCTGACGCGCTCCCGAAAGGTGGCCTAGAGTGCAGGTGCCCGGGGCCATCTTCCCCGGAGAACCGAGAACGAGGAGACCAGTTATGCATATCTATGAGCTGTCTGGCCGGAACGTGGACGTGACGGAAGCGATGCGCGACTACGTGCAGGAGAAGCTGACGCGCCTGGACCGCTACAGTGACCAGATCACCGACGCCCGCGTGGTCCTGACGGTCCGTGAGGTGCGCGACGCCGGACGGCGCAACCGCGTGGAGGTGCAGCTGAACGTGCCGCACGGCATCATCCGCGCCGAGGAACACCACGCCGATATGTACGCGGCCATCGACCGCGCCAGCGACGTGCTGGAGCGCCAGCTGCGCAAGTTCAAGACCAAATACATGAAGCATCGCCAGGACGCCGCCCCCCAGCCCGAGCCGGGGCTGGCCGAGGCCGAGGTGGACGCGGGGCTGGGCGACGTGACCGACTTCGAGCCCGAGATCGTGCGCACCAAGCGCTTTGACGTGCGCCCCATGAGCGCCGAGGACGCCGTCACCCAGATGGAAGCGCTGGGCCACGACTTCTACGTCTTCCGCAACATGGATTCGCAGGGAGTCGGCGTGGTCTACCGCCGCCGCGACGGGCACTACGGGCTGATCGAGCCGAACTGAGCGGCCGCCCCCGGAGGGGGAGAGGAGCCTGCGCCGCCGCCGCTCCTCTCCCCCTCCGCCTGTCTCCTGCCTGTTCCGGCGGCAGGGCGGGCCATCTGCTAGGGTGGGGTGTTCATGATCGCGCACGTGGTCAACCCCGGAACCAGCAGCGTGAAACTCGCGTGCGCGACCATTCTGTCCAGTGACAACCCGGCCCTGCCGGGGCAACTGCGCCTCAGTCTGGAGCGGGCGGAAGTGCCGCTGGCGACCGCGTCTGACCCGCATGCCCTGATCGCCGCCATTCTGGAGGCCACGGCAGGCTGGCCCACTCCCGACGCGGTGGTGGGGCGGGGAGGCTGGCTGGGCGCAGTGGCGGCGGGGACCTACCGGGTCACGCCCTCGCTGGCCGCCTACGCTGCCGAACCGGGCCGCGACGGGCTGGGGGCGGCGCTGGCGCTGCGGCTGGGGCAGGTGCGGGGGGTGCCCGCCTACGTGGTCGACCCCCAGAGCGTCAACGAACTGCTGCCCGAGGCCCGCGAGACGGGCGTCCCCGGCGTGACCCGCGAGCCGCGCTTTCATGCGCTGAACGCCCGCGTGGTCGCCCGCCGCGCCGCGCACGAGGTCGGGATGCGCCTGCAAGACGCGCGGGTGGTCGTCGCGCACCTGGGGGCCACCACCAGCGTGACTGCCTT
>NZ_JASNGB010000398.1 GCF_030271215.1 Deinococcus rhizophilus
CGGGACGCCGAACGCCGCCTCGCCCGCGCCCGCCGCGAGGCCGAGCGCGAGCTGAAGTCCGCTCGCCGTGACTGGGACCAGGCCCGCCTGGAGCGCGAGGTCGAGAAGCAGATCGCGCCTCTGAGCAAGCAGGTCAGCCGCGAACTCGCCCGACTCGACAAGGACGGCAAGAAGGCAGTGGCCCGTGCCCGGAATGACCGCAAGGAAGCGGAGGCTGGGGGCGGCTTTGGCGGCACCACCCTGCTGATCGCCCTCGTCGGCGGCGCCGCCCTGCTGGCCCGCGTGCCCGCTGCCCGTCAGGGCATCCTGAAGGCGGTGGAGGGCGTCAGTCCCGAGGCCGCCGAGCGCCTGCACAAGTTCAGCCGCGACGCCCGCAACGTGGTGGGCTCCATGTGGCTCGAGACCCTCGACGAGTCGGCGTCGGCTCCGGCTCCCGCGCCCACCGGGTCCGGGGCAGCCGCCAGCACCCCGGCCACGGCCACCCCGACGACCGACGCGGCCACCAGCCAGGC
>NZ_JASNGB010000399.1 GCF_030271215.1 Deinococcus rhizophilus
CGTGGTTTTCCCCCAGCGTAAAGCGGCACAGAGCAGTTCGCGTCCGTAGCTCGCCCGGCTGATCGCCGGGCGAGCATGCTTCTTCGTGGGGATGGGCTGCTGCTCGGCTCGCCATTCCCCGATGCGGACCATCCAGGCCAACGCGAGGCTGAGCAGCCCGAACAGCCGTGAAAGACGGTCAGAGTGGGTCATGTGCGTCTGTTCGAGGTTCAGGCCCCGCGTTTTCATGGCTGAGAAGGTGCATTCGATGCTCCACCTGAGCCGATAGGTGGTCAAGGTGTCCCAGAGGGACAAATCCGAGGCCACCAGGACACGCTCTCCCTGCGGGGAGAGCGTCGCAACCACCTGCATGAAGCTGCCGTAGACCAGAGCGCGCTCGAAGACGCTGCGGACTTCCCCAGGTTTCAAGTCCTGGAAGGCGTCACGTGCAGGGGAGTCGTCGATCAGCGTGTTTTCCCGAATCCGAATACACCGTCTGATCTTGCGGTCCCGCAAGAAGCTGAACCA
>NZ_JASNGB010000400.1 GCF_030271215.1 Deinococcus rhizophilus
AGCTGGAGGCGCTGCGCCGCCTGTATCCGGGCGCCCAGGCGCTGCGTGACCAGCAGGAGGAGATTCGCGCGGCGACCCGCGACCTGCGCCGCCAGGACGAGGCGGGGCTGAAGGGGCTGGAGGGCGACCTGAAAGCCTGGCGCGAGGTCACCACGACCTTCGTGGGCAACGCCGCCCGCGACCTGCGGACCGAGGTGGCGGCCGAGGCTCCCGGCGCGGGCGCCGACGCCGAGGCCGCCGCGAACGAGGTCCGGGCCGGGCGCCACGAGCTGTGCGTGGAATTGCCCGGCACCCTGGCGAGCGGGGCGCTGGAGCGGCTGCGGCGGGGCCTCGTCACCGACCTGCAGCGTCTGGCCGCCCGCGCCGGAAAGCTGGAGCGCGAGCGGCAGGCCGCTGAAAAGGCCCTGGCCAAGCCCGACGCGGGGACGCTGGCCCGCGAGCAGGCCGCGCACCGTGAGCGGGTGGGGGCGTGGCGGAATGTGGCCGAGGACTTCACCACCTGGCG
>NZ_JASNGB010000401.1 GCF_030271215.1 Deinococcus rhizophilus
GCCCTCTGCCCGGCGGCGGCGAGCTTCACGTCGGCCCGCCCGCTCGCCCGGCCAAAATCCAGCCCCGGCACCGTCAGGTCGGCGGTGATGCGCCCGGTCGCCTCCACGAGGGGCCGCAGCGCGAGGGCATCCAGCCTCGCCCCCCGGACGGCGAGGTCGCGCCCGTCGTAGGTCAGCGGGATGCGGGTGCCGGGGTGGGTCAGCTCGGCGCTGGCCCGCACGCCGCCCTGCCAGGAGACGGCCCCGCGCAGGCCCAGCGGCTGCCCGAGGTAGCGGCTCCCGGAGTTGCCCAGCGTCGCGCCGTCCGGGGTCACGTCCGCGACGAGCCGCCCGGCGACAAGTTCAGCCCGGACGTCGGCCGGAAGGGGGGCCAGGAAGGGGGAGAGGTCGGTCTGAAGCTGCCCACCCAGGCGCGGCAGGAGGTTGACCCGCCCGGTCAGAGGGCCAGAGGGCAGCGCCGCCAGCGTCCGGCCCCCGCCGCGCACGGCCACCGTCCCCGC
>NZ_JASNGB010000402.1 GCF_030271215.1 Deinococcus rhizophilus
GGATCGAGGCAAAGCAGGCCGCAAACGGACCCTCCTGACCGATGCCAAAGGGATTCCGCTCGCTGTCGTGCTGTGCGGGGCCAATCGCCATGACAGCCAGAAACTCGCTGAGGTGTTGGAAGCCGTGGTCATCGCTGTTCCTGCTCTTGCAGAGCAGGAACAGCGACATTTGGTGTTAGATCGCGGGTACGCTACGCCGACCTGCCGACAGGTAGCCGTACAAGCGGGCTTCGTGGCCCACATTCCTCCCAAAGCGACGGAACAACGACCGCTTCCCGCGCCGGGAGACCCGGCGCGACACCCAGCCAGGCGCTGGGTGGTGGAAGTTGGACACGCCTGGTTCAACCGGTTTCGACGCCTCCAGACGCGTTGGGAAAAGCGTCAGGACCTCTATTTGGGCTTCGTTCAACTCGCGGCTTGCCTGATCATCTGGCGCAAACTGGCCCCCGTAGCCTGCTCCCCAAAACTTTCCGGATAGGCTCT
>NZ_JASNGB010000403.1 GCF_030271215.1 Deinococcus rhizophilus
CGGGCACAGGGGCCGCAGCGGACGCGGGGCCTACCTGTGCGCCGCCTCCCCGGAGTGCTGGGCCGAGAAGCGGCTGCGCCGGACCTTCCGGGGAGACGCCCCGGCGGTCAGCGCGGCGCTGCACGCGGCCCCCCCCGGCCCCTTTTCTCAGGACCAGTCCCAGGACCAGCCTCAAGACCAGCCATGACAACCTGAACCCCCTGCCTGCCACGGCGCAGGTCTCACCGGAGGTGAGCATGTCGAAAGTTCGTATCTATTCCCTCGCCAAGGATCTGGGCGTGGACAACGCAAAAATGCTGGAAATCCTCGACGGCCTCGGCGTCTCGTACAAGAGCGTGAGCAGCACCATCGAGGAAGACACCGTCGAGCTGATCAAGCAGATTCTGGCCGACGAGGCCGCAGACGGCGCGGGCACGGCCAGCGCCGAAGCCGCCCCCGCCGAGGCGTCCGCGCCCCGGACGGCGACCCAGGCCGAGGCCACC
>NZ_JASNGB010000404.1 GCF_030271215.1 Deinococcus rhizophilus
CGCACTGGCGCGGCGAATGGCCCCCACCCTGGCCCGCGAACTGGAGGACCCGCTGGCCGGACCCGCGCTCGTCGAGGACGCGGCGGCGCGACTGTCGGCGGCGGGCTACGAGCCGCAACTGCGCCGCCCGGCGGGGGCGACCAACCTCTTTGTGGAGGAGGAGGACGGGGGGCGGCGCCTGCTGAGGTTCGGCGGACGCCGCTTCGCCACCGAGACGCGGGAGTACACCCGCGAGGACCTGCTGGACCTCCTGGCCGCCGATCCCTCGCGGCTGACCCCGGCGGCAGGCCTGCGCCCGGTCGTGCAGGACGCGCTGCTGCCCACCCTGGCCTTTGTGGTGGGGCCGGGCGAGATCGCGTACGGGGCGCAGCTGGGCGGGGTGTACGGGCTGCATGGCCTGCGGCAGCCCCTGCTGTGGCCCCGGCTGAGCGTGACCTGGCTGGAGCCGAACGTGGCGCGGCTGCTCTCGCGGCTGGGGGCG
>NZ_JASNGB010000405.1 GCF_030271215.1 Deinococcus rhizophilus
CGCCCGGACTGGGCTGGCCGCCCGGCGCGGCGGTGGCCGAACTGCATGTCCATTCGCCGCGCCTGGTGGGCCTCAATGCCCGCAGTCCGCTCGCCGCCTACCGGGCCTGCACCCGCTCGCTGCGGGATGTGGCCGCCGCCTTGCGCGACGATCCCGGGTTCGCGGACGTGGCGGGGGTCGTCGCCATCACCCTCTTTCACGGGCCGCTGGCGCAGCAGGGCTTTCAGGTCCTGCCCCTGCCGCCGCTGCGGGCGCGGCTCTACAGCCTGGGCTTCCGGCTGATGCGCCGCGTGTACGGCACGGGGGTCCCCACCTCCCAGCCGGAGCCGAGGCTGGCGTGGATGGAGCGGGCGGCGTTCCTGGCGCGGCACGGGTGAGGCGCGACCGGCCTACCCCGGCAGCGCGAACACCACCGCCGTGCCCCGCCCCGGCTCGCTCTCCAGCTCCAGCTCGCCCCCGGCCAGCGCCACCCGCTC
>NZ_JASNGB010000406.1 GCF_030271215.1 Deinococcus rhizophilus
CGACGCGGCCCCCTGCCAGCCCGGTCAGCACCCGCCCCAGGGTCAGGCCGCCCCAGTACCCGCTGAGAATCAGCGCCGGGGCCGCGAAGCCCACGCTGCCCAGGTGCCGCGCCAGCCACGCCCCGAAGCCCACCTCCATGCCCACGTACAGCCCCAGCATCAGCGCGAACAGCCCCAGCAGCGGCCCCGGCCGGGCGGCCTGGGTTCCGGCGGTGGGAGGACGCAGCCCCGGCACCCCCCAGATGCGGGTGGCAACGACCGTCAGCAGGCTCAGCCCCGCGACGACCACGAAGGGCCACGCCAGCGAGAGGCCGCCCAGCCCCAGCACCAGCAGCGGCGCGAGGATGCTCCCCACCCCGAACACCGCGTTCACGAGGTTCGCGGCGCGGGTGCCGATGCTGGCATAGGCCGCGTTGATGGCGGCGCTGACCGCCCCCAGCCCCACCCCGCCCACCAGCGCC
>NZ_JASNGB010000407.1 GCF_030271215.1 Deinococcus rhizophilus
CCCAGGTCCCCGTCCTGCACAGCCTGGGCGGTGCGGGCCATCGCCGCGACCGGCGAGGCGATCACCCGCGCGAGCAGGTACCCGGCGGCGGCGGCAAGCAGCAGCCCGGCGCCCAGCCACGCCAGCACCGCCGCGCGGACCCGCGTCAGGGCGGCCACCGTCTGCTCGTCACGGGCCCGCAGGACCATCAGGTACGCGACCCCGAACCCCCCGGCCCCGAAGCCGTAGATGGGATGGGCCACCACGCGCGTGTGAACGGTCATCTGCGGCTGAAACACCTCCCACCACCCGGCGCGGCGCGGCCCCTCGACCAGCGTGACCGTTTCCCCGGCCCGGACCTGCGCCAGCACCGCGCCCGGCAGCCGGGGCGGGGCTGAGGTCGCCAGCGTCTCGATCAGGGCGCCGCTGGGCCGCAGCAGGAAGGCTTCCGGTTCCCCGAGGCCGCCCGCCAGCGC
>NZ_JASNGB010000041.1 GCF_030271215.1 Deinococcus rhizophilus
GCGCCGCGTGCGCTCGCCGCCGACGACACCGGGCACCTCTACGCCGCCGTCCTCGACTATGGCCGGGCGGGGACGGCCGGGCTGATCCGGCAGTTGGCCCCCGACGGCAGCGAGCTGCGGAGTTTCGGGCGCTACGGCCTGGGCGAGGGCGAACTGCTCGATCCGGTCAGCCTCGCCTGGGCGGGGGGGCAGCTGTACGTCCTCGACGGCGAGGCGCTGCGGGTCAACGTCTACGGTCCGGCGGGCGACTTCCGGGGGGCCTTCGGCGGGCGCGGCAGCGGGCCGGGTTCCTTCGAGACCCCGCGCACGGTGGCCGCGACCCCGGGCGGCGAGGTTCTGGTGCTGGACCCCGGGCGGCGCGAGGTGGGCCGCTTCTCGCCTGCGGGCGAGTACCGGGGCCGCTACGCCTTCCGCCTCGACCGGGGCTCGGAGGCCCTGCGCGAGCTGGAAGGACTGGCGGCGGGCCCCGACGGCACCGTCTATATCGTGGACGGGGTGGCCCGCAAGGTCCGGCGCATCGACCCCGGCGGCACCCCGGGCGGCGCCTTTGCCCTCGACGGGCTGGTGGGCGAACCCGCCGCCGCCCCGTGGCTGCTGCAGCCCGGCCCGGAGGGGCAGCTCTACGCCGTGCGGCAGGGCGGGCAGATGCTGCGGACCTTCAGCGCGGCGGGCGACCTGCTCTCCACCCGCGACATGTACACCCCGGTCCTCGCGCTGACCCTGCTGCCCCGCCCCCAGGGGGAGAACCCGGCATGAGCCGACTGCCGCCGCTGACCCTCTACACCCGCCGGGGCTGCCACCTGTGCGAGCAGGCCGAGGAACGGTTGCGCCTCCTCGACTTCCGCTACGACCCGGTGGACGTGGACCGCGATCCCGCCTTACGGGCCCGCCACGGCGACGACGTGCCCGTGCTCGCGGCCGGGGAGCGCGTGCTGCTGAAAGGGGTGCTGAGCCGCGCCCGCCTCGGCGAGCTCAAGCTGCGGCTGCTGCGGGAGGCCGGGGCGGATTCCTGACGACGGCTCCCCGTGCGCCGCGCCGACCCCGCGCTACCATGCCCGCATGAGTTGGCTAGACCGCCTGCGCCAGGGCCTGAGCAAGACCCGGCAGCAGATCAACGACACCGCCGGGGACCTCGGCACCGACCTCCGCGAGACCCTGACCACCCGTCTGGATTCCATCGAGGACCTTGAATACGCCCTGATCGCCGCCGACGTGGGCCGCGCCGCCACCGAGGAGATCCTCGCGGACATCCGCGCGAGCCACAAGTCCAACCTGCAAGACGCGCTGATGGAGGCGCTGACCCTGCAACTCGAACCCGACCTGCGCCGCGCCCAGTTCCGGCAACTCGGCTTCACGCCCGACGCCCGCCGCACGGTGGTGGACCCGCGCGGGCACGTGGTCATGGTGATCGGCGTGAACGGGGTGGGCAAGACCACCACCATCGCCAAGCTGGGCGAGTACTACCTCGGGCGGGGCCGCAGCGTGATGTTCGCCGCCGGGGACACCTTCCGCGCGGCGGCGGGAGCGCAGCTCGGCGTGTGGGGCGAGCGGCTGGGCATCCCGGTCGTGGGGGGGCCGGAGGGCGGGGACCCCGCCGCCGTCGCCTATGACGCCGCTGCCGCCCGCGCCGCGCGGGGCACCGACCTGCTGTTCGTGGACACCGCCGGACGCCTGCACACCAAGCACAACCTGATGGAGGAGCTGAAAAAGGTCCGCCGCGTCGTCGACAAGGCCGACCCCGGCGAACCCGCCGACGTGTGGTTGGTGCTGGACGCGGTGACCGGGCAAAACGGGCTCGCGCAGGCCAAGAAGTTCCACGAGGCCACGCCCCTCACCGGGGTGATCGTGACCAAGCTCGACGGCACGGCCAAGGGCGGCATCCTGATTCCCATCGTCCGGGAACTGGGCGTGCCCATCAAGTTCATCGGGGTGGGGGAGGGGGCGCACGACCTCCAGCCCTTCGACCCCCGCGAGTTCGTGCGGGCACTGCTGGACGTGGACGTGCCCCGGGACTGACCCCGCTCCTCTATCCCGCCCCCCCCTTCGCCCCCGGCCCCGCGCCGTAGCATGGCCGCCTATGCCCGCCCACCGCACCGCTGCCGTGACCCGCACGACGGGGGAGACCGACCTGACGGTCACGCTGAATCTCGACTCGCCCGCCTACGACGCCCCCGCGACCGGGCACCCCTTCTTCGACCACATGCTCGACGCGCTGGCGCGGCACTCGCGGCTGGGCCTGAGCGTGGGGGGCCAGGGCGACCTGCACGTCGAGCCCCACCACCTGATCGAGGACACCGGGATCACGCTGGGGCAGGCGCTGACGCAGGCGCTGGGCGACCGCCGGGGGATCGAGCGCTATGGGTCGGCCTTCGTGCCGATGGACGAGACGCTCGCGCACGTGGTCGTGGACCTCTCGGGCCGGGCACACCTCGCCTTCGAGCCCGAGACGCTGGATGTGTGGGGCACGGCGGGCGGGATGACCCACTACCACCTGCGCGAGTTCCTGCGGGGCTTTTGCAACCACGGCGGCGTGACCCTGCATGTCCGGCTGCTCGCGGGCCGCGAGGCCCATCACGTCATCGAGGCGGTCATGAAGGCGCTGGCGCGGGCGCTGCGCGACGCGGTGCGGGTGACCTCGGGCGACCTCGCCTCCACCAAAGGAGTCCTGTGAGCACCCCCGAAGTCCTTCTCCTCGACTACGGCGCGGGCAATGTCCGCTCCGCCGCCCGCGCCCTGGAACGCGCCGGGATGACGGTCCGCGTCTCCGGCGACCCCGCCGACGTGCCGCACGCTCCCGCGCTGGTGGTCCCCGGCCAGGGCCACTTCCGGCAGGTGATGGAGGCCTTCGACCGCCACGGCTTCCACGGCCCCGTCACCGACGCGGCGCGGGGCGGCGTGCCGCTGCTGGGCATCTGCGTGGGGATGCAGATGCTGCTCTCGGAGTCGGAGGAGGCGCCCGGCTTGCCTGGCCTGGACCTCGTGCCCGGTACCGTGCGCCGCTTCGAGGCCGCGCCCAGCCAGAAGGTCCCGCAGATGGGCTGGAACAGCCTCGACAAGGTAGGCGACTCGCCCCTGCTGCGGAATCTGGCCTGTCCCGCCTACGCCTACTTCGTCCACTCCTACTACGTGCCCCTCGACGTGGAGGTGGACGCAGGCGCCTTGACCGAGTACGGGGTGCCCTTCTGGTCGGCCTTCAGCGCCGGGAACCTGCACGCCACCCAGTTCCACCCGGAAAAGAGCGGCGCGGTGGGGCTGGCGATCCTGGAGCGGTTCCGGCGGTATGTGCTGGAGGGCGAGGGGAAGTGAAGCCGGAGCAGGGTGTGCGGCTCTCCCTGACCCCAGAGGAAGCCCTCGTCCTGTTCGAGTGGCTCGTCCGCGAGGACGGAGCCGGGGGGCTGACCTTCGCCCATTCCGCCGAGGAACGCGTGCTGTGGGGCCTGGAAGCCCAGCTCGAAAAGAGCCTCGTGGACGTCCTGGCTCCCGACTACGCCGGGTGTCTGGCAGAGGCGCGGCAGAGGGTCCTGTCGCCCGGCCCTCTCTGAGCCCCGGCCCCACCCGCTACACTCGCCCGCATGAGTTCCCCCGCCCCCCGCCTGCCCCTTCCCCTCGACCACGAGCACCTGCACAAGCTGGTCACCGCCGACCTCGTGCGGCCCGACCACCTGCTGGGCGCCCATCCGGTGCGGGAGGGCGGGGTGGACGGCGTGCGGTTCGCGGTGTGGGCGCCGAATGCCGGGCATGTCAGCGTGGTGGGCGATTTCAACGGCTGGAACGGGCTTGACCATCCGATGCGGCGGCTGGACTTCGGCTTCTGGGGCGCATTCGTGCCGGGGGCCTCGGCGGGGCAGCGCTACAAGTTCCGGGTGACGGGCGCAGACGGGCGCACGGTGGACAAGTCCGACCCCTACGGCCTGCACATGGAGCGGCGCCCCGACACCGCCAGCGTGGTCTGGCAGCCCGCCTTCGAGTGGACCGACGGCGACTGGATGGCCGCGCGGGAGGTGGGCTACGACCGCCCGGTCAGCATCTACGAGGCGCATGTCGGGTCCTGGGCGCGGCGCGAGGACGGCGGGTTCCTGAACTACCGTGAGCTGGCGCACCGGCTGGCCGACCACGTGACGTGGCTGGGGTACACCCACGTCGAGCTGCTGGGCGTGATGGAGCATCCCTTCGACGGCTCGTGGGGCTATCAGGTCACCGGCTACTACGCCCCGACCAGCCGCCTGGGGACGCCCGACGACTTCGCGTACCTCGTCAACCACCTGCATGGGCGCGGCGTCGGCGTCCTGCTCGACTGGGTGCCCGGCCACTTCCCCACCGACGAGTCGGGCCTCGCCCGCTTCGACGGCGCCCCGCTGTACGAGTACGCCGATCCCCGCAAGGGCTTTCACCACGACTGGAACACCTACATCTTCGACTATGGCCGCCACGAGGTCGTGATGTTCCTGATCGGCTCGGCCCTCAAGTGGCTCCAGGACTTCCACGTGGACGGTCTGCGGGTGGACGCGGTGGCCTCCATGCTGTACCTCGACTTCTCGCGCACCGAGTGGGTGCCCAACATCCACGGCGGGCGCGAGAATCTGGAGGCGGTCGCCTTTCTGAGGCGGCTGAACGAGGTCGTGCATCACATGGCCCCCGGCGCGATGATGGTCGCGGAGGAGAGCACGTCCTTTCCCGGCGTGACGGCCCCGACCCCCTTCGGGCTGGGCTTCGACTACAAGTGGGCGATGGGCTGGATGAACGACAGCCTGTTCTACTTCGAGCAGGACCCGCTGTGGCGCAGGCACCACCACCACAAGCTGACCTTTTTCAATGTCTACCGCACCTCCGAGAAGTTCGTGCTGGCGATCAGCCACGACGAGGTGGTGCATCTCAAGAAATCGCTGGTGATGAAGATGCCCGGCGACTGGTACGCGCAGCGGGCGGGCTACCGGGCGTTCCTGGCGCTGATGTGGACCACCCCCGGCAAGAAGCTGCTGTTCATGGGCCAGGAATTCGCGCAGCCCACCGAGTGGAACCATGACATGTCGCTGCCCTGGCACCTCGCCGAGCACCCCGACCACCGGGGCGTGCTGGAGCTGGTGCGGCGGCTCAACGCCCTGTACGTGGGGCGGCCCGACCTGCACGCCGGGGACATGCTCGACGAGGGGATGCTGTGGGTCAGCGCCGACGATGCGGAGGCCAGCGTGTACGCCTATATCCGCCGCGACCCGCACGGATCGGCCTGGAGCCTAGTGGTTGCCAACCTCACGCCCGTCTACCGCGACCTGTACCCGGTGGGCGTGCCCCAGGGTGGCGAGTACCGCATGGTGCTCTCCACCGACGACGGCGAGTTCGGCGGCTTCGGCACCCAGCAGCCTGACCTGACCGCGCGGGAGGAGGGCTGGCACGGGCAGACGCACCACCTGCGGCTGAACCTACCGCCGCTCAGTGTCCTCGTGCTGGAGCCGGACCCCGCATGACTGGCCCAGGGCGCCCCGACCTCCTGACCGCCCTGAGCTTGCTGCTGCTCGTCGGGGTGGCCGTGCTGCTGCTGCTGCCGCTGCTGGGCGGGCCGCTGCCGAGTCCGTATCTGGTGGTGGGGCTGCTCGTGGCGCGGCTGGTGGTGCAGATTCTGCGGGCGCAGCAACGGCCCGAACTCAAGCGCCCGGCGGCGTGGGCCTTCGACGTGCTGCTGATCGGGTTGCTGCTGTGGGTGGCGGCGAACCGGGGGTAAAGCGGCTAGCCTCCGTGAACCGCCCGCCCCACCACCGCGTAGAGCGGGTCGGGGCGCCCCGGCCGGGGGCTGCGGTCCAGCCCCACGATGTCCCGGAAGTTCCCCGCCATCCGCAGCAGGTCCTCCACCAGCGCGACGTGCCCGGCGTCGTCCAGCGCGTGCCAGACCGCGACGGCCTTCGTCGGAAAGCAGCGGTTGGAAAAGGTGATCACGAGGGGCGCTCCCGGCTTCAGCACCCGCCCGACCTCGCGCAGCACAGTGACCGGGTCGGTGAGGTAGTCGATCGAGACGCAAATCCCGCAGCCGTCGAAGCTCGCCGTCTCAAAGGGGAGATGGGGGTCGGTGTTCAGGTTCTGCACCACCCGCCGGTTCAGGCGGGGATTGCGCTCCAGTTCGGCGCGGTTTAGGCCCAGCCCGGTCACGCCCGCGTACTCGACCTCGGGTGGAAGGTGGCTCACCCAGGAACTCATCAGGTCGAGGAGGTGGTCGCCGGGCGGGAAATACTCGCGGTACAGCTGGGTCACGGCAGCAATCGCCGCGTCGTCGATATGGGTGACAAAGCGGGGCTGGGCGTAGAAGCGCTCGTCGGGCGTCTCGTCCACCCGGCGAAAGGCCCCGGGCGGCAGTTCGGGGCGGGGGGTCTCGGATTCGGGGTGGTCGGGCATGGTCCAGCCTGGCATCCTGCCGCCCGGCAGACGGCAAGCGGGGGCACAGGACACCCGGCGCGGCCGCCTCCCGTATCCTGACGTGATGCGGACAAGAGGGCAGTCGGTGGGCCGGATGCTGGCCCTGGTCACGGCAGCATTCGGCGGTCTGGGCGGTGCTGGGGGGGCGGGTGGGCCTCCTCCTCCCGCCGACGCCCTGACCGTGTTTGACGGCGCGGCCCGGCTCCTGCGGACCCACTACGCCGGGCCGGGGATGGGCGAGGTCGACGGTCTGCTCACCGCGCAGCGTCAGCTTCTGACCTCACGCTGCACGGCCGCAGCCGCTTCCCCCTGCCCGGTGCCGCTGGGGCGGGCGGCGGTGGACACGGTGCTGTCCACCCTGGGCGACCGGCACACCTCCGTGCGCTGGGACGCGCCTCCCCTGAACCGCACCCAGGCTCCCACCGTGCCGACCTATGTCTGGAGCGGCCTGCTGACCCAGTTGATGCGGCCGGGCGTGTTGCGGGTGGTTCATGTGGACCACGGCAGCCCGGCCGAGCGTGCGGGGGTGCGGCCCGGTGACCTGGTGCTGAACGTGGGTGGCCGGGACGATCTGGACGACGTGGGGCTGCGCTCGTCCTTTCTGGAGGCGGCGGAGGAGGCCGGGAAGCCCTTCGTGCTCCGGGTGCGGCGGGGGGGCGCGGTCCGGGCCCTCACGGTCACCCCGGCGTCCTGGCCTGCCTGGGGCCAGCCCAGCCTGCGCTGGGAAGACCGGGTCGCGGTGATCAGCGTGCCGAACTTTGCGGTGGGGACGGGCGCCGCGTTCGGCAGGCTGGTGACCCGCGCCGTTCAGCAGGGCGCAGCCGGGCTGGTCGTGGACCTGCGCTGGAATCCCGGCGGTCTGGCCGACGAGTGCCTGGGGGCGGCGTACTCACTGGCCGGAGAGGCCGTGAACGTCGTGGGCATCGGCCGCAGTGGGCAGGCCGTCTACGAGTGGCGCACCAGCGCGTCGGCGCAGAAGGCCCGCCAGCAGACCCCGGTGCGCTGGAAGGGGCCGCTGGCCCTGCTGGTCACGTCCCAGACCTTTTCCTGCGGCGAGGTGCTGGCGTACTTCGGGCAGCGGGCCGGGGGGACCGTGGTGGGCAGCCCGACGGGAGGGGTCATGACGAGTGTCGTGAAGTCCTACGACGTTCCGGGGGGTGGGGTGATAAGTCTTTCCTCCGGTCGGCCGACGCTGGACGGACGGGTGAGGCTGCCGGAACGGGTGCAGCCCGACGTGACCGAGCCCACCGTGGCCGACCAGGAGGAGACGGACACCGCCCTGCAAGAGGCGCTGCGGGTGGTCCGGCGCAGGTGAGTGGAGCCTCCTGATGTCCAGGCCGCTGAAGAGTGACAGGGCCGCAGTTGTCTACATGCCTCCCCGCGCTGAGGGCCGGGCCGGGCGCTATCTTCGCCGCATGACTCCCTCCGGTGCGTGGTGGTGGCCCAGCTTCGCCTGGGTCTGACGCGCCGTTTTCTCCGCACCCCGACGCGCCCAGGTGGACACCCCACCGGGCGCTTTTCCGTTGCCTCTGTTGTCCCCAGGAGCCCCATGACCCAGACCCATTCCAGGCCCCTCGCCGTCGCCGTGCAGGAACTCAACGCCGACCTCGACACGCCCGTCACCGCGTATCTCAAGGCCGCCCGGGGGGAGACGGTCAGCTTTCTGCTGGAGAGCGTGGAGGCGGGCGAGCGGCTGGGCCGCTACTCGTTCATCGGGGTGGGAGAGGCGGGGCGCTTCACGTATCGGGACGGGCGGGTGACGGGTTCGGGGGTGTTCGGCAGCTTCGACGGCCCGGAAGCCGATCCCCTCGCCCGGCTGTACGCGGCGGCGACCCGGCCCGCGCCGCTGCCGGACGGCCTGCCCGCCTTGATCGGCGGCGCGGTGGGGTACGTGGCCTACGACCTCGTGCGGGCCTACGAGCGCCTGCCCGACGCCAACCCCGACGAGCTGAACGTGCCCGACGCCCTCTTCGTCGCGCCGCGCGGCATGGTGATCTTCGACCATCTGCGCCACCGCCTCATGGTGGTGGCGACCGCCGAGGCCCAGGCCGACGCCGACGCGGTGGTGGGGGACCTCGCCGCCCGGCTGCGCGGCCCCCTCCCCGAGGTGCCCGGCCAGGGCCCGGCCCCCGCCCCGACCTTCACCAGCAACTTCACCCCGGAAGGCNAGCGCCTGCCCGACGCCAACCCCGACGAGCTGAACGTGCCCGACGCCCTCTTCGTCGCGCCGCGCGGCATGGTGATCTTCGACCATCTGCGCCACCGCCTCATGGTGGTGGCGACCGCCGAGGCCCAGGCCGACGCCGACGCGGTGGTGGGGGACCTCGCCGCCCGGCTGCGCGGCCCCCTCCCCGAGGTGCCCGGCCAGGGCCCGGCCCCCGCCCCGACCTTCACCAGCAACTTCACCCCGGAAGGCTTCATGGACGCGGTGGAGCGGGCGCTGGAGTACATCCGCGCCGGGGACATCTTTCAGGTCGTGCCGTCGCAACGCTTCAGCGCGGACCTGGGAGGGTTGCACCCCTTCGCCCTGTACCGCGCCCTGCGGCGGGTCAATCCCAGCCCCTACCTCGGCTACCTCGCGCTGGGGGAGGTGACGCTGGTCGCCTCCAGCCCGGAGAGCCTGCTGCGCTCGGACGGGCACGCGCTCGTCACCCGGCCCATCGCCGGGACGCGCCGCCGGGGGGCCACGCCCGAACAGGACGAGCTCCTGGCCGCCGAACTTCTCGCCGACGAGAAGGAGCGGGCCGAGCACCTGATGCTGGTGGACCTGGGGCGCAACGACCTGGGGCGGGTGAGCCGCTTCGGCACCGTGCGGGTGCAAGGCGCCTTCTCGGTCGAGCGCTACAGCCACGTCATGCACATCGTCTCGACCGTGACGGGGGAACTGGCGGACGGGCAGACGCCGCTGCACGCGCTGGCCTCCGTGCTGCCGATGGGCACGGTGTCGGGCGCCCCCAAGATTCGCGCGATGGAGATCATCGACGAGCTGGAACCCGTACGCCGGGGGCCGTATGGCGGGGCCTTCGGCTATATCGCCCTCGACGGCAGCCTCGATATGGCCCTCACCCTGCGGACGATGGTGATCGCGGGCGGCCGGGTCCACATCCAGGCCGGGGCCGGAGTGGTGGCGGACAGCGACCCCGCGAGCGAGGAGGCCGAGACGCGGGGCAAGGCGGCGGCGCTGATGCGGGCGGCCGAGCTGGCAGCGGGGGGGTTGTGACGCATTTCCAGCCTCCTTCCACGCCTGCCTCCCTTCCCTTCCTCCCAGGAGACCTGCCCATGACCCTGAACGACCCCCTGACCATCCTCCTGATCGACAACTACGACTCCTTCACCTACAACCTCGTCCAGTACTTCGGCGAGCTGGGCGCCGAGGTCACCGTCTGGCGCAACGACGCCTTCACGCTCGACGACGTGCGCGAACTCGCCCCGGATGCCGTCGTCGTGTCCCCCGGCCCTTGCACCCCGCGCGAGGCCGGGCAGAGCGTGGCCGTCATTCGCGAGCTGGGGCCGCAGGTGCCCACGCTGGGCGTGTGTCTGGGGCACCAGAGCATCGGGGAGGCGTTCGGGGCGCGGGTGACGCGGGCGGCGCGGCCCGTCCACGGCAAGACCAGTCCGCTGCGGCATGACGGCACCGGGCTCTTTGCCGGGCTGCCGGGCGGCGTGCCCGTCACCCGCTACCATTCGCTGGTGGTCCGTGACCTGCCCCCTGAACTCGTGCCCGTCGCCTGGACCCAGGACCCGGGGGAGGAGGTGCTGATGGCCCTGCGCCACCGCGACTACCCGGTCTACGGGGTGCAGTTTCACCCCGAGTCTGTCGCCACCGAGGGCGGGATGGCCCTGCTCGCCAACTTCCTGACCCTGGTCCGCGAGCACCGGGCCGGGGCTGGGGTGGGCGCGTGACCGCCGCCGACGCCCGCACCCTGCACCTGCGCCTGATGAACGGCGAGGCGCTCTCGCAGTCCGAGGCCGCCGCCTTCATGCGCGAGGTGATGGAGGGGAGCGTCAGCGGGGTGCGCCTCGCGGCGGCGCTGGCGGCCCTGCGCGTGCGCGGCGAGACGCCGCAGGAGATCGCGGGCTTCGCGCAGGCGATGCGCGAGAGCGCCGTGCATGTGCAGGTCGAGCCGCGCGACGTGCTGCTGGACGTGGTGGGCACGGGCGGTGACGGTGCCCACACCTTCAACATCAGCACGACGACCGCCTTCGTGGTGGCCGCCGCCGGGGTGCCCGTCGCCAAGCACGGCAACCGCGCCGCGAGCAGCCGGGCCGGGAGTGCGGACGTGCTCGAAGCCCTGGGGGTCAACCTCGACGCCCCGCCGGAGGTCGTCGCGGACGGGATTGGGCGCCTGGGCATCGGCTTCATGTTCGCCCGCAACTACCACCCCGCCCTGCGGCACGCCGCGCCGGTCCGCGCCGAACTTGCCGCCCGCACCGTCTTCAACATCCTGGGGCCGCTCTCCAACCCCGCCGGGGCCACCCACCTCGTCGTGGGGGTCTACCGCCCGGAGCTGACCCGCACGCTGGCCGAGGTGCTGCGGCTGCTGGGCGCGAAGGGGGCCACCGTGGTCTACGGCGACGGCCTCGACGAGTTCACCGTCTGCGGCCCCAACACGGTCTCGGAGTTGCGGGACGGCGACGTGGAGGGCAGCATCGTCTCGGGTGCCGAGACAGGGCTGGAGGAGCATCCCCGCGCCGCCATCGTGGGGGGCAGCCCCGCCGAGAACGCCGGGATCACCCGTGCCCTGCTCACGGGCGGCGGCACCCCCGCCCAGCGCGACATCGTGGCGCTGAACGTGGGCGCGGCGCTGCACACGGCCGGGCAGGTCGCTTCCCTGCGCGGCGGTGTGGGTCAGGCCCGCGAGGTCATGGCGAGCGGCGCGGCCTGGGACCTCCTCCAGCGGTACGCGGCCCACACGCGGCGGTAGGGGAGGGCAGGCGGTGTGGCACCCTGGGGCCATGCCGCAGCCTCAGCCGGTCGGAAGCGTGGAGGAACGCGGGTGGGGCCGCACTCCCCAGGGTGAGGCCGTCACCCTGTTCACCCTGAGCCTGCCGAACGGCATTCAGGCCAGCCTGACGGATCACGGCGGCGTCCTCGTGCGCCTGCTGACTCCCGACCGCGACGGGAACCTCGGCGACATCGTGCTGGGGTACGGCACGCCGGAGCCGTATTTCGACCGGGCCACCGCCTCCTTTTTCGGGGCGCTGATCGGGCGCTATGGCAACCGCATCGCCGGGGGCCGTTTCACCCTGGACGGCCAGAACTACAGGCTCGCCCGCAACAACGGCCCCAACGCCCTGCACGGCGGCGAGCGCGGCTTCGACCAGCGGCTGTGGCAGGGCGAGGCGTCGGTGGGGCCGGAGGGTCCCCAGGTCGTCTTCGCCCGCGTGAGTCCCGACGGCGAGGAGGGCTATCCCGGCATCCTCACCGTCCGGGTGACCTACACCCTGCGGCCCGAGGGCGCCCTCCAGATCGACTACGCGGCGACGACCGACGCGCCCACGGTCCTGAACCTCACCAACCACAGCTACTGGAACCTGTCGGGGGATGCCCGGCGCGACATCCTCGGGCACAGGCTGACCCTGGCGGCCGACCACTTCACCCCGGTAGACCAGACGCTGATTCCCACCGGGGAGCGCCGGGCGGTGGCGGGGACGCCGTTCGACTTTCGCACGGCCCAGCCCATCGGCGCACGGGTGGACATGGGCGACGAGGGGCTGCGTTTCACCGGGGGCTACGACCACAATTTCGTGCTGCGCGGGGGAGGGGGCCCGGCGGCCCTCCTGCACGACCCGGTCAGCGGGCGGCGGCTCACGGTCCACACCGACCAACCTGGAATGCAGGTTTACAGCGGCAACTTTCTGGACGGTTCGCTCGTCGGCAAGGGCGGCCAGCGCTACGGCCACCGCTGGGCGGTCTGTCTGGAAACCCAGCACTTCCCGGATTCGCCCAACCAGCCCGATTTTCCCTCCACGGTGCTGCGCCCCGGCGAACGCTTCATGTCGCGGACGGTATACAGCTTCTCCGCCGAATAAGGCTCAGGCGGGCGGCAGCAGCACCTTGCCCTCCAGCGGGGTGCTCAGCACGATGGAGGTCGCGCAGGTAAAGCCCATCGCGATCAGTTCGCCCAGCAGCCCCTCCAGCGCGGCCACGTCGGGCACGGCCACCTTGAGGATGCAGGAGTTGTCGCCCGTCACCGAGTGGCACTCCAGCACGCCGTCGTGCTTCCTGGCCCAGCGCACCAGCGTGGGGTCGTTGCGGCCCGAGTCCTGCACGCCGATAAAGGCGGTGATCGCGCGGCCCAGCGGTTTGGTCGCCACCCGCACCCCGTAGCCCAGGATCACACCCGCGTCTTCCAGCCGCCGCACCCGCTCGGTCACGGCGGGCGCCGAGAGGCCCACCCGGCGACCGAGCTCACGCATGCTCAGCCGCGAGTCGGTCTGGAGCGCCTCCAGAATGCGGTGGTCCAGCGCGTCCAGGGACCCGTGTGCCCTCACGCCCGGCCTCCGGGAAAGCACCAGGGCAGGGAACGGCGGCCAGGGAAGGCGAGGGTCTTCATGAGGCCATCTTAACGTTTGAAAGGTCGGGCATGGCGTTTGTCAGTTTGGTGTGCCGGGTGGGACCGGGCCGGGACGTGCGACGCGCCTTCCAAAGCGGCTGAGGGGGCGTCAGACTTTGAGAGACAACCCTCACGTTTCTCTTGCCCCAGGAGGCCCCATGCCCACCCCCGCCACCCTGCACCCCCAGGCCACCGTCCGGTCCCAGCAGATGCTGCCCCGCAACCACCGCGCCCCCAAGTGGCAAGGCGTGCCTGACGAGCAGTGGTACGACTGGAAATGGCAGCTCAAGAACCGCATCAATTCGGTGGATGAACTCGAAGAAGTCATCCGCCTGACGCCCTCCGAGCGGGCGGGTGCCAGCGCCGAGGGCATCTTCCGGCTGGACATCACGCCGTATTTCGCCTCGCTGATGGACCCCGAGGACCCCACCTGCCCGGTGCGGCGTCAGGTGATCCCCACCCACCACGAACTCGAGCCCTTCACCTCGATGATGGAAGACTCGCTCGCGGAGGACAAGCACAGCCCGGTGCCGGGCCTGGTCCACCGCTACCCCGACCGGGTGCTCATGCTGGTGACCACCCAGTGCGCGAGCTACTGCCGCTACTGCACCCGCTCGCGCATCGTGGGCGACCCCAGCGAGACCTTCAACCCCGCCGAGTACGAGGCGCAACTGAACTACCTGCGGAACACGCCCCAGGTGCGCGACGTGCTGCTCTCGGGCGGCGATCCGCTCACTCTCGCTCCGAAGGTGCTGGGCCGCCTGCTCTCTGAGCTCCGCAAGATCGAGCACATCGAGATCATCCGCATCGGCACCCGCGTGCCCGTGTTCATGCCCATGCGCGTGACCCAGGAACTGTGCGACGTGCTCACCGAGAACCACCCCGTGTGGATGAACATCCACGTCAACCACCCGCGCGAGATCACCCCGGAAGTGGCCGAGGCCTGCGACCGCCTCACCCGCGCGGGCGTGCCGCTGGGCAACCAGAGCGTGCTGCTGCGCGGCATCAACGACCACCCGGTCATCATGCAGAAACTCCTGCGCGAACTCGTCAAGATCCGGGTGCGGCCCTACTACATCTACCAGTGCGACCTCGTCCACGGGGCCGGGCACCTGCGGACCACCGTCAGCAAGGGCCTGGAGATCATGGAGAGCCTGCGCGGGCACACGTCGGGCTACTCGATCCCGACCTACGTCGTGGACGCGCCCGGCGGCGGCGGCAAGATTCCGGTCGCGCCCAACTACGTGCTCTCGCACTCGCCCGACAAGCTGATTCTCCGCAACTTCGAGGGCTACATCGCCGCCTACTCCGAGCCGACCGACTACACCGGCCCCGACATGATGGTGCCCGAGGAGTGGCAGCGCAAGGAACCCGGCCAGAGCGGCATCTACGGCCTGATGGAAGGAGAGCGCATCTCCATCGAGCCCAAGGAATTCAGCGAGAGCCGCAATCGCCCCGGCGCGACCATGCACCGCCTGAACAGCCGTGAGGACAAGTGGGCGGCGCACGGCATCGGCGGCGCGGGCGCGGTGACGGATACGGCGCCGGACGGGATGGTGCAGGTGCCGCAGCCGGTGAGCGGGGACTGAGCCACCTGGCCCATGCGGCTGCGCCCACCGCGCCCGAGACTCCATTCATGTTGACCTTTCAGCCCATTACCCCTGAGAACGAAGCCCACGTCGCCCGAATCTTCGCCGGCGACGAGGCGCAGTACTGGGTGCACTACAACACCTACTGGCTGGCCAACAGCCGCACCGTGCCCGGCGTGGAAGCGCGGCTGATCTACGAAGCCGGCGCGAGCGAGCCGCTCGGGTTCATCGCCTACGGGCAGCACTACGCCGACGAGGCTTTGACCGAAGCGGTCCCGGATTCGCTGGAAATCATCCACATGGTGATCGACGCGCCGCACCAACGCCGGGGCTATGGCCGGGAAGCCACCTTGCGGGCCATCCGGGAATTGCGCGATTGGCCCGGCCAACACCGAATCGTGATCGCGCACAACCCCAGCAACGGCCCCGCCCGCTCCCTCTACGAATCTCTCGGGTTCGCCCTCTGCGGCGAGAATTACGACGGCGACCCCCTGCTCGAACTCCGAGGAGACCCCCTATGACCACCGCCACCAAACCCCGCCAGCCCCTCCTCCAGACCGCCCTCCCCGGCCCCAAGACCCAGGCCATCATGGAGCGCGACGCCCAGCACCTCTCCACCTCGTACATGCGGCCCTATCCCTTCGTGCCCGACCACGGCGAGGGCGTCTGGCTCACCGACGTGGACGGGAACACCATGCTCGACTTCTTCGCGGGGATCGCCGTAAGCACGACCGGGCACGCGCACCCGCATGTGGTGAAAGCCGTGCAGGAGCAGGTCACCAGGTTCTCGCACGTCTGCCTGACCGACTACCCGCAGGAGATCACCACCAGCCTCGCGGAACGGCTGGTCGCGCACATCGAGAAGCCCGGCGAGAAGTGGCGCGTTTTCCTCGGCAACTCCGGCGCGGAGGCGGTGGAGGCGGCGGTCAAGCTGGCCCGCAACCACACCGGGCGCACGCACATCATCTCGACGCTGGGCAGCTTTCACGGGCGGACCTACGGCGCCATCACGCTGACGGGCTCCAAGACGAAGTACAAGCGCGGTTTCGGCCCGCTGCTGCCGGGTGTCAGCCACGTGCCCTACCCCAACCCCTTCCGCCCGCCGCTGGGCGCGACGGCTGAAACCTGCGGACAGGCGGTGCTCGACCATATCGAGCTGCTGTTCAGCACCGTCATCCCCGCCGACGAGGTCGCCGCCATCATCATCGAGCCGATGCAGGGCGAGGGCGGGTACATCGTGCCGCCCGCCGATTTCCTGCCGGGGCTGCGGGCGCTGTGCGACCGGCACGGCATCATGCTGATTTTCGACGAGGTGCAGGCCGGGATGGGCCGCACGGGCAGGATGTTCTCGTTCCAGCAGTTCGAGGGGTATGGAAATGTCCAGCCCGACATCGTGACGCTGGCCAAGGGGATCGCCTCGGGCCTGCCCATCAGCGCGATGCTGGCGAAGGAAAGCGTGATGACGTGGCCGGTCGGCTCGCACGGCTCGACCTTCGGGGGGAATCCGGTCGCGGCGGCGGCGGCGCACGCCACGCTCGACCTGCTCGAAGGCGTGGTCAAGCATGAGGGCTGCGGCGAGAGCCTGATGGACAACGCCCGCGAGGTCGGCGCGTACATCCTGGCCGAGTTGCGGAAGATGCAGGCGGAGTTCCCTTTCCTGGGCGACGTGCGCGGCGAGGGCCTGTTTATCGGGCTGGAGTTCGTCAAGCCGGACGGCTCGCCCGACGGGGCCCTGCGCGACCGCGCCAGCATGGCGATGTTCGAGAAGGGCCTGCTCAACCTCGACTGCGGCGAGGCCGTGATCCGCATCAGCCCGCCGCTGATCCTGACGCGGGGGGACGCCGAAACGGGTCTGGCGATCATGCGGGAGACGCTGGCAGCGCTGTAAATCCCGGTGGACCAGGGCTGGACCGTGGACGGAGTGTCGCCACGGTCCAGCGTTCATGGCCGCGTGTTACGCTGTCATCAGAAAGGAGCGCCCGCCATGACCCTGACGGACCCACCGCTGAAGATCGCCGATCCGGTGCGAACCGGTTACGCCGCCGAGGTCGTGGCGAACGCTTTTCTCGATCTCGCGCGGGCGGAGGGCCGCAGCCTCACGCAGATGCAGCTGCACAAGCTGGTCTTTGTCGCGCACGGGTGGACGCTGGCGCTGCTGGGACGGCCGCTGATCTACAACACGGTGCACGCCTGGCAGTACGGCCCCATCGTGCGGCGGCTGTGGGACCACTGGGGCGGGCGGGGCCGCGCTCCCATCGCGGAGCCGCTGGGCGTCTCGCCCGGCGAACCCGACCTGAGCGGCGATCCCGCCGCGCTGGAAGTGATCCGCAGCGTGTGGACCACCTACGGCCAGATGAGCGGCGAGGAACTCTCGCGCCTGACCCACCTGGAGGGCAGTCCCTGGACCCAGGTGTTCGGCCACGCGACCGACCTGATTCCCAACGAGGTCACCCGCGAGTACTACACCGCCCTGGCCCGCAGCGCCTGAGCAGAACTCCGGCTGTCCCGTGAGGTGGGAACGGGCACTCCCGGCCGGGGACAGCAGGAGAGGGGACGATGGTGGGCAAGAGAGGCACCGGAAGGCGGCGGCGGGGCTGGAGCGGGGGCCCCGGACTCCAGATGAGCGGGGCGGACACATGACCGGGCCCGGGTCACAGGAGGCCCTGACCTCCCTGAGCGCCATTCATGCCCGGGTGGAGGGCGGCCTGGAAACCGAGCGCCGCCAGCGGGCCGACGAGGATTATGTCCGGCAGCGGCAGGCGCTCACGCTGCGGGAGGTCCGGGCGCAGCAGCGGTGGCGTGGCTGGGCGGGTTTCGCCGTGTTCGCGCTGGCGACCGCGTGGCTGGTCGCGGACGTGGTGCTGACCCTGGCGGTGGGCTGGGGCACACTGGGGGGCCGCCCCTTCCGACTGGAGCCCGGCGTGGTCATCGCCTTTCTGACCACCAGCACGGCGACCGTGATCGGCCTCTTTCTGGTGTTCCTGCGCTGGCTTTACCCGCAAGACCCCGTGCGCGGGGGCGGGGCGGTCCTTCCCGAGGGCCGGGAAAGCCGGGGGCGCTGGCCCCGCGCCTACGCCGTCTGCCGCAGGTAGCGCACCACGTCCGCCGCGTGGCTGGCCGGGTTCACCGTGCGCCAGTGGTGGGCGACCTTGCCGTCCGGGTCGATCAGGAACGTCTGCCGCCCCGCCAGTCCCATCAGCCCGCCGAGGCCGCCCATCACGCCGTAGGCGCGGCACAGGGCGCGGTCGCCGTCGGGAATCAGGGGGAACGAGAGGCCGCAACTCTCGCGAAACTTCGCCTGCCGCGCCTCGGTGTCGGTGCTCACGCCGATCACGGCGGCGTTCAGGCGCTCCAGCTCGGGCAGGGCCGCCTCAAAGCGCTGCGCTTCCACCGAGCAGCCGGGCGTGCTCGCGCGGGGGTAGAAGTACAGCACCACCCAGCGGCCCCGCAGGTCGGCGAGGCGGACGGGCTGGCCGTCGTCGCTGCGGGTGTCGAAGTCAGGGGCGGGCTGGCCGACGCGGGGAGACATACCCCCGATTGTACCGGGCCGCCTACAATGCGCCCGTGTCCGCCCCCTCACCCGCCCCCCTCGCCGCGCGGTTGAGCGCCTCCGCCCTGCTGCCCGGCCGCGTCCTTGCGCTGAAGGGCACGGACTCTGCCGCCTCCGCAGAGAAGCGGCGCGGCCCGCCTGCCCACTCCTCCGCGCCGGGAGTGGTGCGGCTGGGGGGGACGTGACCGGGGAAGGGATGAGGTTGCCCCCCCTGCTTGGCCGTCCGCTTCAGCCCCACGCGGGAGAGACGGTCGTGGTGGGCGTGTCGGGCGGCGCCGACAGCGTGGCGCTGCTGCGGGCGCTGCTGCTGGTGGGGGCGCGGCCGGTCGCGGCGCATCTGGACCACGCCCTGCGGGAAGGGTCGGCGCAGGACGCGGCCTGGGTGGAAGAACTCGCGGACCGGTTGGGGGTGCCGTTCCACGGAACGCGGGTGGAGGTGGGCGCGGTCGCCGCCCGGCGCGGGTGGAACGTGGAGGACGCCGCCCGCCGGGTCCGCTACGGGTTCCTGGCGCG
Source organism: Deinococcus rhizophilus (assembly GCF_030271215.1). Lineage (GTDB taxonomy): Bacteria > Deinococcota > Deinococci > Deinococcales > Deinococcaceae > Deinococcus > Deinococcus rhizophilus. The sequence continues at coordinate 18,612 of NZ_JASNGB010000041.1, forward strand.
GACCGCGAAGGCAGCGGGGGCCTCCGCCCTCCTGACCGCGCACACCCGCCGCGACCAGGCCGAGACGGTGCTGATGGACCTGCTGCGCGGCGAGGCCGTGCTGGGCGGCATCTCGCCCGCGCGGGGCCGCGTCCACCGCCCCTGGCTGGACCTGCCCCGCGCCGACGTGGAGGCCTTCCTGCGCTCGCTGGGGCAAGGCTGGCGCGAGGACCCCACCAACACGGACCTCACCCAGACGCGGGCGTGGCTGCGTGCGGAGGTCATGTCCCTCCTGACCGCCCGCTTTCCCGGTCTGGAGGGCGCCCTGGCCCGCCTCGCCCGCCTCGCCCGTGAGGACGACGCGGCGCTGCGGAACCTCGCCGCCCGGCTGACCGATCACGCGCCCCGGACCGGGCAGCCG
>NZ_JASNGB010000408.1 GCF_030271215.1 Deinococcus rhizophilus
CCGGCTCGCGGCACTCCAGCACCCGCGCTCCCCAGGCCCGCGCGACCGCCGCCGTGCCGTCGTGGCTGGCGTGGTCCACCACGATGACCTCGCGTGGGGCGAGCGTCTGGCGCTGCAGGGCACGCAGGGTCAGCGGCAAGGAGGCCGCCTCGTTGCGTGCGGGGATAACGACCGTGAACTCCGGCCTGCTGACCTCTGGCACCGCGCCAGGGTAGCAGGCAGGCCGGGCACGGGCCCATGAGCCTCTGGAGGTGGGCGGTCCTCGCCGCGCTGGGGTCCGTCCTCGCCGCCGAGGTGGGGGGCCGCGCCGCCGGGTGGGGGGCGCTGGGTCCGGGGAGCCGCGACCGCCCGAGGGTGGCCCTCACCTTCGACGATGGTCCGGGCGAGCGCACCCCTGAACTGCTGGCCGTGCTGGCCCGTCACGCGGCTCCCGCGACCTTTTTCGTGACC
>NZ_JASNGB010000409.1 GCF_030271215.1 Deinococcus rhizophilus
GGCGGCTTCCAGCGCCTGCACCTGACGGTTGAGGGCGGTCACGCGGGACTGCGCGGCCCTGGCCCGCGTCTGGGCGGCCTCGGCGCGGGCCTGGGCTTCCCCGGCGGCGGCCTCGGCACTGGCGGTCCGGCGGTCGAGGGCGGCCACCTCCTCGGTCAAGGAGCCCACCTGCGCGTTCAGGGCGCGGGCACGCTCGCGGCTGTCGGCGAGCTGAGTCTCGGAAGCTTCCAGCGCGGCGCGGCGCTCCTCGGCGCGGGCCTCCAGGGTGCGCCCGAGCGCGGTGAGTTCGGTCACCCGCTTTTGCAGGGCGCGGGCCTGTTCCTGGGCACGGGCACGGTCGGCCTGGGCAGAGTCGCGGGCCTGCTGGGCGGTCCTCAGCGCGGCCTGCGCCCCCTGCAGACTGGCCTGCGCCTGCGCCCGCTCCCGCTGGAGGGCCTCGGCTGCCC
>NZ_JASNGB010000410.1 GCF_030271215.1 Deinococcus rhizophilus
GCGACGGGCTGGTCTGGGCCACCGTCCGCAACGGGAGCACCGGCAAGGCGCTGCTGGGCCCCGGCTCGCGGCTGCAGGTCAAGGGGGGGCGGGCCGAGCTGCAGGAGGGCCGCTTCCTGCTGCTGGGGCCGCTGAGCCTGACGGCGCTGGGGCAACCCGTTACGCTGGACGCCGGAGCACAGGTGCGGGCGGACCTGGGCGTGGGCGGCCTCAAGCGGGTCGCGGTGCTGGCGGGCGGGGCGCGGGTCAGGGTGGCGGGCAAGAGCACGCGGCTGGGGGCCGGGCAAGCGGTCGCGCTGGGCAGTGGCCGGATCAGCGTCTTCCGGGAGGAGGAGGCTCCCTGGTACGCTCCCCGGCTGACGGGCACCGGGCGGGCCAGCGTGCAGGCCACGCGCGGGCCGGTCTACGTCACGGCGGCGGGCACCCGCACAGTGGCGCGGG
>NZ_JASNGB010000411.1 GCF_030271215.1 Deinococcus rhizophilus
TGGCCCGCACCGCCCAGGCTGTGCAGGACGGGGACCTGGGAGCGCGGGTGGGCGGCACCGGGCGGCGCGACGAGCTGGGCACCCTGGCACGGCACCTCAACGCGATGCTGGGGCAGCTCTCGGCCCTGGTCACGGCGGCGCGGCGCTTCACCGCCGACGCGGCGCACGACCTGAGAACCCCCCTGGCGGTGCTGCGCGGCGAGGTGGACCTCGCCCTGCGGCGTGAGCGCACCCCGGCCGAGTACCGGGAGACGCTGGAACGGCTGCGCGGCGACCTCGCGGGCCTGAGCACCCTGGCCGACGACCTGCTCACCCTCGCCCGGCTCGAGGGTCAGGGTCCGGTGGGGGCGGGCCTGCTCCCGGTGCCGCCCGGCTCCGCAGCACTTGGAGCGGTGCCCCTGGGAGCGGTGCCCCTCGGAGAGGTGC
>NZ_JASNGB010000412.1 GCF_030271215.1 Deinococcus rhizophilus
CCAGGGTGGCCCGCACGCGGTCGAGAACGGGCTGCTGCTGCGCAGTGACCTGCACCGGCTCTACGACCAGGGCTATGTCACCGTCGACCCCGACGACCGCCGCCTGATCGTCAGTCCCCGGATCCGCGAAGAGTTCGACAACGGCCGGCACTACTACGCCCTCGAGGGGCAGGCGCTGGCGGCGCCCGAACGCGGGTTCCGGCCGGTGTCCCACGAGCGGCTGCTGTTCCATGCCGAGCAGGTCTACCGTGGGTGACGGCCAGGCGCTGCTCGCCGCCCTGCTGCGCCACGAGGCCAAGACCAACTCCTACAAGTTCGCCCTGGTGCGGGCGCTCAACGACCTCGCCCTCGAGTACCCGCTGGAGGTGGAGGGAGACGTCGTGGTGCCCCTGCGCCGGGTGGCCGAGCGCTGGCTGGTC
>NZ_JASNGB010000413.1 GCF_030271215.1 Deinococcus rhizophilus
TCTCCCTGCTCCTCACCCCAACTCCCTGAAACCCAGGATGAGCCTGCAAGAAATGCCGGAGACCCCCGCAGGAGTCCCCGGCATTCAGAGAGTGTGCTTTAGCGGTTGACGAAACGGCCGCCGTGGCGGGCCATCGCGGCTTCGACCACGTCCATGGGCACGTCGTCCTCGATGGCGATGGCGCGGCCACCGCCCTCGACCGTGCTGTGCATCTCATCGTAGTGGGTGTCGTCCACCTCATAGCGGTCGTCGTAGCTGCGGGCGACACGGGTTTCCATTCCGTCACCGTGAACGGCGGCGTCAGCGGTTCCAGCGGCGGCGCCGAGGCCCGAGCCGAGGGCACCCATGCCCAGCAGGACCGGCACGGCAGCGAGGCCACCGGTCGCGGCCACCACAGCGCCCGCGGCCACGC
>NZ_JASNGB010000414.1 GCF_030271215.1 Deinococcus rhizophilus
CCGCGAGCCGCGCGTCCAGGCGTCGGGCACCTGGCGGCACACCAGCAGCGCCACCCACGCCACCAGCGTGACGGCCAGCGCCACCCCGAGCAGCGGCCCCACCCCCGCCAACGTGGGCACGCCCACCTCCGGCACACTCAGCAGCGGCAGGAACCCGAAGGCCAGCCCGTACACCGCGTACGCGGCGACCGAGGCCAGCACGCAGGGCATCAGCACCTCGAACTCGAACTCGAAGCGGCGGTAGAGGACCTCGGCCACCAGCACCGCCGCCGCCAGGGGCGCGTGCAGGACCGCCCCCAGACCTGCCGCCGCCCCCGCCAGGGTCAGGCTGCGGGTCTCCACGGCGTCCAGCCGGGTGGCCCGGCCCAGCAGCCGCGTTCCCAGGCTGCCCAGCACGGTGTACGCGGCGTC
>NZ_JASNGB010000415.1 GCF_030271215.1 Deinococcus rhizophilus
TCCCAGTGGCGCTTTCACGATGCTGCCGTCAGCGGCTTGCCACTCCCAGTCGATCCCCAATTCTCGACCGTATTCTTCCAAGAGGAGGCCCCAGGCTTGCCGGAGGCATCCATGCTCCACCCAGGCTTTGAATCGCTCGTGGACCGTAGATTTGGGGCCATAGCGGGCGGGAAGTTGACTCCATTGACTGCCGGTGCGGGCGAGCCAGATCAGGCCATTGAAGATGGCGCGGGCGTCCCGTGCGGGACGCCCGCTTTTCTTGCGGGGCTTGTCGATGACCAGGACAGGCGCGAGCCGTGCCCACAGTTCATCGGAGACTTCCCAGAGCGTAGCCTGCTCGTCGATCTTGGCTTGGTGAGGTTGAGTCGTTGTCACAGCACCCAAGCCTACCATTTTCCGGATAGGCTCT
>NZ_JASNGB010000416.1 GCF_030271215.1 Deinococcus rhizophilus
CAGCGTGGCGGTGCCGCTGGCCCGCAGGGTTCCGCCCGCCGCGCCCAGCGTCAGGCCGGAGAGGGTCAGGCGACGGCCCTCCAGGGTGGCGACCGGGTCCTCGCCCTGGGTCAGCGTGCCGCGCAACTCGGCCAGCGTGCCCCCGAAGCTGCCGCGCGTGTCGGCCAGCGTGACGCCGAGAGCCTCTGCCCCGCGTGTCTCCAGCGTCCCGGTCAGGCGCGGGGCGGTGAGCGGGCCGGAGAGGGTGACCTCTGCCGCCGCCTCGCCCGCCGAGCCTTCCACCAGCGCGAGGGGCCGCAGCCGCAGGGAACCGCCCAGCTCCGGCACGAGGCCTTCCCCGTCCGTGAGGGTCAGGGTGCCCTCGCCCAGTGCTCCCGCCGCCAGCGCGTAGCCGCCGCGCCCGTCTC
>NZ_JASNGB010000417.1 GCF_030271215.1 Deinococcus rhizophilus
TGCTGGATCAGCGTCTGGATCAGCGGCCGTAACTCGCCGCGAGCCGCCGCCCCCCCTCGCGCCACCCGATACGGCGCGGGGGCAGGTCCGGCAGGAGGACCGGCTGGAGGCCCCGTTCGGTCAGCCCCGCGAGCAGAAGGTCCAGCAGCGCGGGCGTGACCGCTGGCCCGTCGTGCAGCAGGAGCACGCTGCCGGGGCGCACGCGGGCGAGGACCCCGGCGGCGAGGGTGGCCGCGTCCCCCCCCGTCCAGTCCAGTCCCTCCACGTCCCACAGGGCGACCTCCCGGCGGGCGAGGCGGGCCAGCAGCCGGGTCAGCGGGCCGTGGCCCCCGTAGGGCGGGCGGTAGAGGTGCGGTCCCGGCTCCCCCGCGCGGGGATGCCAGCGGACCTGGGCCCACTCGC
>NZ_JASNGB010000042.1 GCF_030271215.1 Deinococcus rhizophilus
GAAGTGCCTTGCCTCTCGGTCCGCTCCTGGGGGGTCAGTCCAAACGGGGCCTGCCCACGGGCCATCTTCAGGCCAAGGGCGTGCGTCCTTTGCTGGGAGAGCATTTCACCTACGTCATCACCGTTTGCGACCGGGCAGAGCAGAACTGCCCCATTTTCCCGCACGCCTCTTACCGGCTCTCCTGGGCCTTCCCGGATCCGGCCGCCGCCCAGGGCAGCGAGGAGGAACGCCTCGCCGTCTTCCGGCAGGTGCGCGAGGAGATTGAAGCGAAAGTACAGTCGTGGGTGCAGGTGGGCGCATGAGAATCGCGGTGTTCGGTGACGTGCACGGGAACCGCTTCGCGCTGGAGGCGGTCGCGCAGGACATCGAGCGGCACGCACCGGACGCCTGGGTGAACCTTGGGGACCAGGTGTTCGGCGGAGCAGATCCGGCCGGCGCCTGGCAATTGCAACAGCAGCTCAAATCCGGATACGGGGTGTTGGAGGTGCGGGGAAACACCGACGAGCGCCTGGGCCACCCTCTGACCGCGACGACCCAGAAGCGGGAGATGCTGGCGTGGCTGCATGCCGTGCTGCCGGAAGGTGCGGGCGCCGCCGTGGCAAGCCTACCGACCCGTGTGACCTTAGCAGACGGCGCAGTGATGGCCGCCCACGGCACACCAGACAGTGCCTGGCAGTACCTGCTGCGCGACGGCAAGGCCTGGGCCAGCGACGACCTCGTCCGGGAGCGGCTGGGGGACACAGGCGCCGCGCGGATGGTGATCGTGGGGCACTCGCACCTGGAACATGTCCGGCAGCTCGGGGACCTGACCGTGGTGAACGCCGGTGCGGTCAGTCGCCAGAAGGACGGCTCGCCACTGGCCCGCTGGGTTCTGCTGGAGGGCGAAGGGCAGGGATGGAACGTCACCTTCCGGCGGGTGCCCTACGACGTGGAGGCGGCCGCCAGGTGGGCCGAAGAGCACGCGCACAAGGGAGAAAAGGAAGCCGCGCAGCTCCGCACGGGCCAGTCGAGAAAGCACTGATGTTGGCGGGGGCCGCCGGTCCCCGCTGAGCCTGGAGCTCCCTGGGCGGCGAAGTTCAGCACGTTGCCCCGCCGCATCAGGTGTCCTACCGCCGCGCAAGGGCCTGACGCACCTCGATCACGCTGACGCTCCCCTCGGGGTCACGGGTGTAGTCCACACTGGGCTCCCCCTCGTTGGCGACGAGCAGCCGCGACCCGTCCGGGGTGAAGGTCAGCATGTCGGGGAGGGCGCCCACCTCCACCGGACGCGCCCGCTCGGTCCCGTCCACGTTCAGGAACACCACCCGGCCACTGGCCTGACGGTCCGCGTCGTTCTGGACCGCCACCGCCACCACGCCGCCCTGCACGGCCACACTGTTGCCCTGTCCGCCGTAGGGGGCCAGGGGCACCGATTTCACCAGGGTGGGCCGGGTAGGATCGGCCACGTCGAGGATGTCCAGGGCTGCGGCAGCCCCGTTGACCACGAAGACGCGCCGACTCTGCGGGTCGTAGGCGGGGATCTCGGCGGCGCCCGCTCCCACGGCCCCGGGAGCGCGGTAACGGCCCCGCACGCTCAGCGCTCCCTCTGGCCCCACGCGGTAGAGCGTGGTCGTGTTGCTGCCCTCGTTGGCGACGATCAGCAGGGGCTGCCCATCCGGGCTCTGTGAGGCGGGCACGAATACCAGTCCCTCGGGGGCCAGGTCGCCCGCCAGCGGGTCGGTCCTGGGGTCGCGCGTGAAGTCGCGGGTGTTGAGGTACTCCGCCACCGTGGGGGCTGTGGGGACGCTCACGTCCAGCACCAGAACGCCGCCCACCCGCTCCAGGCCCACGAAGGCGAAGGTCCGCCCCCCCACCTTCCCGACCGTGACGCCCTCGGGTTCAGGCCCCTTGTTGTCGCTGCGGTTGTCGGGCGCAGTGCTGTCACTGTTGGCGTTGAAGTGCCCCGGCAGGCGGCGGGCCGTCTCCTGCTCGATCAGGTCGCCGCTGTCGTACAGCCGCGTACCCTGCGCGTCGAGGATGCTGACCGAACGGCCGCCGAAGGCGTACAGGGCGTCGTGGTCCCCATCGCCATCGGTGTCGCCCAGCGTGCGGGTGACGGTCAGGCGGCCCAGCGCCGTGTCCGCTTGCAGCTCGGCCGCGTTGGGAAATGCGGCCGGATCGAGCTTGAGCTTGCCCACTGTCACCTCCTCTTTGTAGCCGTCGTAGTCCCGGGCATCCCCCTCGTTGGCGGTGATCAGGTAGGTCTGGCCCCCCACGTCGAAGGCGGCCACCGCATCGGGCTGGTACAGGCCCCGAACCGGCACGGGGCGGATGTTCACGCCGTCTTTGTCACTGGGGTCCAGGCCCGCGTCCGCCGCAGAGTGATCCTTGAATCCCAGCGGCACCAGCCCCGTGACCTTCAGTGTCCTGAGGTCGAGCCGGGCCAGGGCGTTGTTTTCCTGGAGGGTGACCCAGGCATGGCGGCCATCCGGGGAGACGGCGATGGACTCGGGTTCGAGGTCCTGGCTGGCGCTCGCCCCCGGACCGAAGACCCGGATGCCCTGTGCCCGCAGCGCGGCCTCCTGGCCGTTGAAGGCCCGGAAATCGAGGGTGGTGACCAGCGGAGCCGGGTCCGTCACCAGCCCGCATCCGCTCAACAGGCCCACACTCAGGATCGCCGCCATCGCTCGCTTCATGGACACACCGTAGGGGCCAATCTTCACGTCCCGGTCAGCTGCTTCGGCGAGGTCACCCTGCCCACGGCCGGGAAGGAGCCGACGGTCTCCTGACGAAGCCGCGGCAGGGTTCGGGTGGGCCGCACACGCTGCCGCCCGATGGAGGACGCGTCCCGCCTCGCCTGTACCGGGACGCACGAGCAGGAACCAGTGGAGGTCCGGTGCAACTCCGGACGCCTGCATCAGCCAGGGAGCCAAAAGGCTCCCTTTCGTCTGGCGCCCATGCAAAGCCCCCGGTCAGCAGTGACCGGGGGCAGGTGGACCCGCGGCTCAGTTGCCGTCGAAGATGCCCGGAAAGAGGGTCCGGGCTGGCGTCAGGCTCTTGCTGGCTGTCCAGTACGGCAGGCCGGGGGTGGCGTTTCGCACGAGAAAGCGCCCGGACTCGCTGACGGTCATCACGGCGTTCCAGCCCGCCCGGAGCGTGAGGTCGTAGTGGGTGTTCAGGCCGGTGCAGCGGCCACGAATGGTCGCGACGCGGTCGCTGTACATCCACTGGGACCGCCGGGTGGGGTCATGGGGATGATCCGCCTGGGCCAGCAGGGTCACCGCATTCCGGGCGGGCTGAAAAACCATCAACTGCTCCGCGACGTAGGTCCGGGGCTCGCTGGGAGTGCTGCGGACGCCGGGACACAGGCCCGCAGGACGCACAGGAGGCCGGAACCCATCGGGAATGCTGAGGCTGAAGAAGTTGCCCTGCAAGTTGCCCATTCCCACGATCCGTCCCTGGGCCAGGTTCGTGAGCAGGACCAGGGCGCGCTCTCCCTGGCCGACCGAGAGGTTGCGAATCTCCCCCTGGATGCCGACAGCATGGGCAAGCCCAGACAGGGGGAGCAGGGCGCCGATCAAGAGACGACGGCCGACAGCGGGGAAGGTGAACTGTGACACAATGGGGACAGTAGGGGAGGAAGATCAGCGCTTCATCAGCCTTTCTTTTCTCCCAGGAGTCAGGCCAGTCTGGGCCTAAGGACGCCGGACCGGGAGTGGAAACTTTTCGGTGCCTTCCGAAAAGTTGGAACGTGAGGTCCGGCGTCCTTCTTCGCTCGGTTGATCTGGGAATCAACGGCGTTGGACTCAGCTCTCGGGGTCTGGTTCGAGACCTTCCGTCTGCGCAAGGTGCCGGTTGGTCTCGACCACCTCGGCTCTGGAACCCACCAGGGCTTCGACTTCCTCGGCATCCAGGCCTTCCCCGCTTGGAACAGGCGCGGGGGGTACTGGACGGCTCGCCGCGTCGGTGGGGGCAGGCCCCTGCTCCGCCGGGGCCGGGTCGGTCGCCTCATGGTCAGGGTGGACGCTGAGCAGGGGACCAGGGGGGAGGGTGCGGTCATCAGGGGCCATGGCCTCAGCCTGCTTCTGGAATGTCAGGGCAGTCTGCCCTTCAGCTCAAGTGGGGATGAAGGGCAGGGGCAGGAGGTCCGTCAGGCCTGGTCGGAGGCCCGGACGGTCAGGACCGGTACGGGCGACCTCCGAACCACCGCCTCTGCCACCGAGCCCAGGATGAAATGGGACAGCCCCTGCCGGGCGTGCGTGCCCATCATAATCAACTCCACGTCCTTTTCCCGTACAGCGTTCAGGATTTCGTTCACCGGGTCCCCCGGAGCCAGAGCGAAGGTCTCACGCTCCTGCAACTGGTCTTCCAGCTCTGTGAGTGCTTGCGCGTTCCCACCCAGCCTTGCTCCGGACCCCAGCAGCTCCAGGGCCGGGGGAGGGGCCAGGCGTTGAGGCTGAACGTACAGCAGCGTCCGCACCGCACCCGGGAACCGGACCCGCGCGGTCTCCAGGGCCTGCCAGGCTGAGGGCGAGAAGTCGAGGGGCACCAGAATCCGTTCGAACATCCGATCTCCTTTTCCTACTGTTCTGGCGGCCTCGCCACGCTCAGGGCCCGGAAGCTCGCCCTTTTCTTGTGGAAGTGTGGCCGCATGCGCCCGGTGATGCTCACCAGTTCCTGCACGGCGTCCACCACGTAGGGACCCTTGTTCAGCATGATGCACTCGGCCCGCACACCGCCCGCGGCATCCGTGTATTCCGCGCGTCTCGCCTCCCCTTTCTTGACCAGGCCTTCGAGGACCTGGGTGGCCCACACCACCGGCAGGTGCGCTGCCTCGGCCAGCCAGAGCACCTCTTCCTGAATCTCGCTGAGCCGCGCGAAGCCCAGTTCCACGGCGAGGTCCCCCCGGGCGATCATCACGCCGCAGGGCCGCTCTCCCGCCACCCGCACCATCAGGTCGGCCAGGTTCTGCACGGCTAGGCGGGTCTCGATCTTCAGAAGCACGCTCAGCGTGGGCGGCGCGCCCAGATCGGCCAGTCGGCCCAGGAGTTGCTCGGCGTCCCCCACGGTCTGCACAAACGAGTACCCGACCATGTCGGCGTTCGCTGCGGCGAAGGCGAGGTCCGCGCGGTCCTTGTCCGTCAACGCCGGGAGGCTCAGCGGGGTGTCCGGGAAGTTGATGCCCTTCCCCGCCTTGAGTCTGGCGCCCTTGGCGGGCGCGTGCGTGACCCGCAGCAGCAACGTTTCCCCCTGCCGCCCCTCGACCACGGCCCCGAGCTTGCCATCGTCGAACCAGACGGCCTGCCCGGTGCCGACCTGTCTGATCGCCTCCGGAAGGGTGCAGCTTACGCCCGGCCGGTCCCCGGGCAGGTCCATCTCGCGCGCGCCCAGGGCCAGGACGTGGCCGACCTTCAGGCGGCCGCCGTTCTTCTTGGCGGGCCAGCGGGGCTCACCTGTCCGCACCTTTGGGCCGGCCAGGTCCATCAGCACCCGGCAGCTCTTCCCGGTCTGGAGGCAGGCCGCGTGCAGGTGGTGGAGCATGGCCCGCCAGGCTGCCTCGTCATCGTGCGCGAGGTTGATGCGCGCGGCGGTCATTCCGGCTTCCAGGAGGTCCAGGAGCAGGTCCGGGTCCTGTGCGGCCTCTGAGGGCAGGGTCACCATGATGCCGGGCGTGGCGCCGTCTCCCAACAGGTCCTGCGTGTGCCGCCCCAGGCGGCTTCCCAGGTCCGTGAAGAGCTCGCGTTCGGGCCTCGGCCTCTGGTCCCCGCTCAATGCGCCCAGGGCTGCTTGTGCCGCGGCCAGATTGGGCCGCACGTACGGCTCACAGTGGCCCAGGCTGGACACGCCCCAGGTGGTGAGGTCCTCCTGAAGCGCCTGGATATCCCGGCAACGCAGGCTCAGGTAGGCGGCCAGGTTCTCGGCGCTGGGACCGTAGGACGTCCGGGACAGCCAGGGTCGCCAGCGCTCCAGGCGCACCTCGGCTTCCTCCTCCACCTCCTCCATCAGCGCGCCCAGTTGGGTCTGGCAGCGTTGCAGGTCGTATGCCGCTTCGGGCTTCAGGTCGGTGCTGTTCATACCTACAGCCTGCGCCTGAATGTTCAGCAGGATGTCTGCGGCAGACAGGGAGCGCCGCACGCACCGCTGGTGCGTCAGGGCGGGCTGATCTGCACCTGACCTGCGGCTGAAGCTCCAGTGACAGACCCGGCGCAGGATTCCGGGTATGACAGAGACACATGAACACGTGCAGCCGAGCTTCTGGCACCGGCTGCTGGACCGTCAACTGACGCGCCGGGGGGCGCTGGGCACGGCCGCAGCCACCACCATGGCTGCCGCCCTGCCCATCACGTTCAGCGGGGCGCAGGCGCAGGCCAACAACGGCGGGCCGGTGGAGGTGGACCCCAGGAAGGTCAACCCCCGCACGGTCCCCCCCTTCCGGCCGGTGGACACGACCAATGCGGATACCCTGACCGTGCCGGGGGGCTACCGCTGGCAGATGCTCGCGCCCTGGGGAGAAGTCTTTACCGCGGATGGTCGGGAAATCGGGTTCAATCACGATTACGTGGGCTTTTTCCCCGCTGACCTCCTGGAGGGGGGGCGCAGCAGCACCGACGCCCTGCTGACCATCAACCACGAGTACGCGAATGCCCTGTTCGTCGGCGGCAACACCAAAGACCGCACCCGTGAGCAGATCGAGGCCGAGATGCGGGCGGTGGGGGTGAGTGTGGTCCGCGTTCGGAAGTCTGGTGGCGAGTGGAAGATCGTGCCTGACCCGCGCAACCGCCGTCTGGACGCCTTCACCGAGATGGAACTGACTGGCCCGGTGCGCGGCAGCGCCGCCGTGAAGGGAGCCACCCGGGTGAGGGGCACGGTGGGCAACTGCTCGGGCGGACAGACGCCCTGGGGCACCCTGCTGACGTGTGAGGAGAACGTGGACGGCTATACCAAGGCCTGGGCCGGAAGCGGCTACGAGGCCCTGCACCAGGGCTGGGTCACCGAGATCGATCCCTTCGACCCGGCCTGGATGCCGAAAAAGCGCACCGGGATGGGCCGCTTCCGGCACGAGAACGCGGCGGTGACGGTGGCGAAAGACGGCCGCGTGGTGGTGTACATGGGCGACGACATGCAGGACGCCTGCGTGTACAAGTTCGTCAGCCGGGGCAAGGTTGACCCCGCCAACCGCCGGGCCAACCGCGAGCTGCTGGAGGACGGCGACCTGTACGTCGCGAACTTCGGCAACGGCACCTGGGCGCTGCTGGACTACGCCCGGAACAAGAAGTTGCAGGAGGCCAGGGGCGCCGACGGTAAGCCGCTGTTCACCAGCCAGGTGGACGTGCTGCTCGATGCCCGGGCCAGCGCCCTGGCCGTCGGCGGGACCCCGGTGGACCGCCCAGAAGACATCGAGATCCACCCGCGCACAGGCGAGGTGTACGTCGCCCTGACCAACAACTCCAAGCATGGGAATTACTTCGGGCAGATTATCCGCTTCCGCGAGGAGGGGGATGACTGGGCCGCCACCGACTTTCTGTGGGAAGTGTTCGCGGTGGGTGGCCCGCAAAGCGGCTTTGCCAGCCCCGACAACCTGGTGTTCGATCCGTACGGGAACCTCTGGATGGTGACCGACAACAGCGACCTGGGCACCAATCCGATCAAGGCGTTCCACGGGAACAATGCCATGTTCTTTTTTCCCACCGAGGGAGGAAACGCCGGGCGCGCCTACCGCTTTGCGATCGGCCCGGTGGATGCCGAACTGACTGGGCCGGTGTGGTCCCCCGACGGCAAGACCCTGTTCCTGAGCGTCCAGCACCCTGGCGAGGACAGCGAGAGCCTGGACACGCTGACCAGCACCTTCGGCGCGAAGCCCGGCACCCGTGTGCCACGGCCCACCCTGGTCGCCATCGAGGGCTTTCCCGGCTGGAGGGAAGGGTGAGCCTGGTCGCGCACAGGGCGCCCTGGATCGTGGGCCGCACCGTGCTGCTGGAACACGCCGCCGCCGACTTCCTGAACGAGGTGACCCGGCAGGCCCCCTGGCGCCGCGCCCGCTATGAGGCTCTGCTGGAGTCGCTGGACGACCATCTGGACCGCCCTTCTCCGCTGCTGGGCTACACGCGGCTGACGGGTGAGGCGTGGCTGAGGTCCCTCCCCGGGGACGAGCAGCCCGTCGCCGCCGAGCTGCTGGCCGAGTTCCGGGCCTACCTGCGCGACTGGGGCTGGCTGGACACAGTGCGTCCGGTAAACCAGCCGGACTGAGGCAGGAACCCGCAGCGCCCCCACCGATGGACGGGTGAGGCGGCGCACCGCAAGCGTAGGGTCACGACCGCTGCGCCCGGCTGGACTGTGACGGGGCCACCTGGCCGTCCCCCCTTTGCCCGTTACCCTGTCACCCAGGGCCGCGGCCGTCTGAAGGAAATCCGCGCACCAGCAGCGGCTTGACCCGGCTCTGGAAAGGTGGACACATGAGCACGGAGATGCAGCGGCATGACCGGAGGGTCGGGGGCTGGATCGTGGTCTGTGTGGGGCTGTTCTTTGTGGGGCTGGGCCTGGTGTTGCTGGAGAGCACGGTCCTGGGTGGGATCCTGCTCGGGCTGTGGCTGCTGTCTCTGATCGGCCTCGGCTGGATAGACCATCAATTCACGCGCCGTCGGCAGGCAGAAAGGCAGAGACCCGGCGGCTGAGCGCTTCCCTGTTCATCACCCAGGCCGGATGATCGTCGCGGCCACGTCTCAGGAGCACGCCTGCTGCGCTGCCGCGTCAGCCGATGACGATGGCGAAAGTCAGGGGCCCGGTCCGCCCCAGGTACATGAAGACGATCACGATCAGCTGCCCCGCCTCGTTCAGGCGCGGCGTGGTGTTCATCGACAGACCCACCATCCCGAAAGCGGAGAAGGCCTCGAAGGTCCGGTTCACGAACGGCAGCCCGGGTTGCGTGGGCAGCCACAGAAACAGCCCCATCACCACCACCACGGGGCCCAACACCGCCACTGGTACGGACACAGGGGGGGGCCACCGTGACCTTTCCGGTGCCGGTCTCCCGGGTGGAGGCGCGGGAGTAGAGCGGGACGCCCTAGAAGGTGGTGGGCCGCAGCGTGAAGCGAGTGACCCTGCTGGAGGCGCCCAGTCAACTAGGGATAACGACAAGATCCAGAAATTTTACACCGCTAAGCGAATTTTGCTCTCCAGCACGTGCTCTAGCCGTTAAGCTTGCGGAACGTTCCCGGCAGCGGCACTTCCTCGGGCCGCCACAGGTAATCCCCAGTCAGGCCAATATGCTCCCAGCCCAGCGGTGAGACGTGGGCGAGCAATTCGTCTGGAATGTCCATCCCTTCCGCTCTCAGCGCTGCTACCGCCTGCCCCAGATACACGGTGTTCCAGGTGGTAATGATCGCCACCAGCAGATTGACGCCGCTGGCCCGACTGTGCTGGCGTTCCGGCGAACGGTCCCGGATTTCCCCGGCCCGGTGAACGGCCACCGCGCGGGTCAGGGCGTTGTGCGCCTCGCCCTTATTGAGTCCCGCCTGGACCCGGCGGCGCAGCGCCGGGTCTTGCAACCACTCCAGTGTGAACAGGGTGCGCTGCACCCGGCCCAGTTCCCGCAACGCCAGCGCCAGACCATTCTGGCGCGGATACGCCGCCAGCTTGGAAAGGATCAGCGAGGCCGTCACCGTCCCAGCCTTGATCGACACCGCCAGGCGCAGCAACTCGTCCCAGTGACTCTTGATCAGGCCCAGGTTCAGTCGGCGGGCCATCACCGATTCCAGCAGCGGGTGGTTGGACAGCGCATCTGGCGGAAAGAGTCGAGTTTCGCCCAGATCACGGATGCGCGGCGCGAAACGGAAGCCCAGCAGAAAGCAGATTCCGAAGATCTGCTCGGTGTACCCGGCGGTGTCGGTGTAATGCTCCCTGATCTCCAGGCCCGACTGGTGGTAGAGCAGGCCGTCCAGCACGTTCACCGCGTCCCGGATGTTGGCGGTGATGACCTTGGTGTGAAAGGGGGCGTACTGATCGGAGAGGTGGGTGTAGAACAGCACCCCTGGTTCGCGCCCGTGTTTGGCGTTGAGGTGTCCATACGCTTTCCCCCGGCCCCCGGTGGGAAAGCGCTGCCCATCTGAGCTGGAGGTGCTGCCGTCGCCCCAGAGGGCCGCCAGCGGCTGTCTGGACTGGAAGTTGACGACTTCAGCGAGTGCGCCTGCGTAGGTTTCTGGACGCAGAAACCAGTCCGATAGGTACATCAGCCGCCGGGGCGTGATGGCCGGATCACCCGACGCCTCGGCCATCTTGGTCTGACCCAGGTTCAGCCCTTCAGCGAGGATGGCCGTCAGCAGATGGTCGTGCCGCTCGCTGGGCTGACCGCTTCGCAAATCAGTCAGCACTGTCGTGAACGGCAGCCAGCCGTGGACTTCGAGGAGCAGATCGGTGATCTTGACCCTAGGCATCCGGCTGGACAGTTGCCGGGCCAGTACGTCTGCGCCTCCTGGAACGGCATTCGGCAGAGCTTTCACTCTGAGCTTGCCACTTTTCAGACTGACCTCGGCGAGCTGCTCAGTGTCCAGCAGCTCGCTCAACTGGGCCAGTTGAGCTTTCAGTTGGGGTTCGGCGGCCTCCCAGAAGGCATCAAACGTGTCGGGCAGGTCAGGGGCCAGCTCGGTTTTTCTGGTTTTCCAGTCTGTTTCAGGAAGCAAAAAGGCGTCCAGCGCCCTGTACTTGCCGCTGCCCGTGACCCATACGTCGCCTGCCCGCAGGGCCAGGCGCAGCTCGTCCATCACGCAGAATTCGTAATACTTGCGGTGCAGCTCGCCGTTCTGGAAGACGAAGGGGGTCCAGCGAGAGCGCACGAAACCCAACGGCAGGTGAGCGGGAAGCGTTCGCTTCCCGCCCGCATACATCTCTTTGAGAAGCCTGAGTGCATCTACCAGCGGTTGTGCGGACGGTGCAGCCGTGAAGTCAAAAGCCTGAAGGAGCCGGGGCAGGTACGCCCGCAGTCTCGGATACCCCTTCAGCAGATGGTGCAGCGGATCGAGCTGCCGGGCCTGTATCACCTGTTCCGGGTCACGCACCGTTGCCACCAGTCTGTCCCAGGGCAAGATTGCCTCGACGGCCTGAAAGGGATCGGAAGCCGTCTCACGCGCAAGAAGCAGCGCCTCGCAGACCTGCTGGTAAGTGGCCAGCCGCTCCAGCAGGGTGGGGCCACGTTGCTGGAAGACCGCCAAGCTTTCCCGCTCGCTGCCGCGCAGCAAGGTCAGCATCAGACGGTCATGCATCTCCAGCACCGCGTCGGTCAGGGTTTCAGAGAGATCGAGCAAACGGGCCATCACGGTGGCCCGGCGGCGCACGGGCTCAAAATCCAGCAGGTTGTGGGCGCTCAGGCGGCGGCCCTGCTCGGCCAGGTGGGTCAGGCGGCTCTGCGGAATTATCTGTACTAAGGGCTGGGGCCAGGTTTTTGCTGTCGAGAACAGCAAAAACCTGGCTTCTCCTCTCGTTCAGAGCGGACCTGGGTCAGCTGCTCAGGTTGGGCATAGGCGAGTGCATGAGCCAGGCTCGGATACAAGCCCAAGGGCTCTTTGCATGGCCTTTCCAGCCGTCTGCTCAGGCTACTCTGGGTTATGGCGCCCAACGACGTTCGGACCTGTTCCAGATGTGGAACAGCCTTCCACCTCCCCCGAAAACGACGTGGGACGCCCTACGCTCAGTTCTGTTCCCAGGCCTGCATTACTGCCCACAAGGTCGACCTCGCTCAACTCCATTCGAGTCAGTTGGAAGAGGGATTCGCCGAGCGTCTGCGTGAGGCAGGCCTCGCGTTTGTCGAACAGTATGCCCTGGGTCCCTACGTCGTGGATCTGGCCTTTCCGCAGGTACGGCTGCTTGTGGAGGTGGACGGCGAGGCGTATCACGCTTCTTCCAGCGCCCAGGCCAGGGATGACCGCAAGGACGCGCTGGCCGCATCAGAGGGCTGGCAGGTCATCCGCGTCCCACAGTTCATGATCGAACATCATCCAGAAGAAGCGGTCCGAACCGTGGTCGAAGCCTATCTGCACGGCCGATAGCGGTGGTCAAACGGGCTGCTGCACCCGCATATTCGCCACCAAGGCTGTCGGCAGCCCCACATATGGCAGCTACGCGACGACGCTCCTCAAGCTGTTTCGCAGCGATATCGGCGAGCCCCTCGTTGCCGCTGCCACGTTCGACCGGGACTTGCTGCTCTTGAAATGCTCCGGCACCCGAACCTCGTGCGCGAAAAACGCTCGTTCCACATCAGCCATAGCCCCTGCCTGGTCCTGGAGTACGTGCCTGGGGAGACGTCCCTGGCTTCCCGCATTGCCTCTGCGCGCCAACGATGTATGGCAAAGATAAGGGGAAGGAAGACGGTCCCGACCGAGGTGGCGTGGGCTTTCAATGTGATTGCCTCGGCTTAAGCAGCCATGCTCTCGCTCCAGGTGACCAAGGCTCGGGACACCGCAATTCCTTCCAGTTCGGAAGCTGGGGACCTGCTCGAGCCAAACACTTGCTTAACACAACACCGCTACCTTGACCCCAGAGGCGAATGATATGCACAAGACTCTTTCGGTGATCCTCACTGGCACGCTCCTGAGCACGCTGGCCTTTGCGCAGCCGCCCAGCCTGGCCCCCAATCCTGCGGTCCTGGGGGGCGTGAGTCCCCAGCAGGCCCTCAAGCTGGCGAACACTTGGCGGGCCCAAGGCGGACTGCAAAGCTACGTGACCCCCGAGGCCGTCCACTTCACCTTCCCGGACGGTCAGAAGCGGGCCATCGCCCTTCCCAAAGGGCAGATGGTGGTGGCCATCGCGCCCTATATCACCAAGACCCACCCCTGCAAGACGCACTTCACCTCAGGCTGCCAGGGCGAGTTGGTCAACACTCCAGTCAAGGTGCACGTCACCACCCGCACCGGCAAGACCGTGCTGCAAAAAACCATCAGGACCCTCGACAACGGCTTCCTGGAACTGTGGCTCGACCGCAGCCAGCACTACAAGGTCACCTTAACGGCTCAGGGCAAGACCACCCGGGGCACCCTGGCCACCCTGCCCAGCAGTGACACCTGCGTCACCACACTCCAGTTGCGTTAGGCGCCCAGCCATCAGATCAGTCCAGCCTTCTGGCCGTCCCAGGCGTCCAGCGTCCGCCCCCTTGTCTCGATTCCCGCCCCGAACGCCTTTCTCCGGTTACACGCTGAGTTCGGGCTCACCAGAAGAAGCCATTCCCCTACCCCTGGAGGTCGTTTTCATGTCACATCGTTCCCCCCTGGCCCTTTCCCTCACGCTGTTGTCCCTATCCTCCTCGACCCTGGCGGGAGGGACTTCAGCCCCACAGGGCACCCTGTGGGTCGCGGATGAAATCAGCGGCAGCCTGACCGTCGTGGACGCCGCCACGAACCGGGTCCGGGCCACCCTGAAGGGCGTCCCCGCGCCGCACAACGTCCAGCTCTCCCCGGACGGGAAGAGCGCCTGGGCAGTCCTCGGCCAGAACGCTCAGGCCGTCAAGATCGATGCCGTTTCCCTGCGGGTGGCGGGCACTGTGGCTACCGGTGCAGGGCCCGCACACGTCATCGTCAGCTCGGACGGCCAGCGGGCCTACGTGACCAACGGGGAAGCGGGCAGCGTCTCCATCATCGACGCCGTGGCCATGAAGCCCCTGACCACCGTGAAGGTAGGCTCCC
This sequence comes from Deinococcus rhizophilus, assembly GCF_030271215.1. Lineage (GTDB taxonomy): Bacteria > Deinococcota > Deinococci > Deinococcales > Deinococcaceae > Deinococcus > Deinococcus rhizophilus. The sequence continues at coordinate 13,647 of NZ_JASNGB010000042.1, forward strand.
ACCCCCACGGCCTCAGGCCCAGTCCGGATGGGCGCTGGGTGCTCGTCGCCAACACCGGATCAGGCAGCGTGAGCTGGATCGACACCCGCACGGCTCGCCAGGTCGCCGACACGCCCGTCGGCAAGGCCCCGGCCCAGGTCGCCTTCGCCCCGAACAACCGGGTGGCGTACGTGACCCTGCGGGACGAGAACGCGGTGGCCCGCATCGACGTGGCCACCCGCAAGGTGCTGGGCAAGGTAGCGGTCGGCCCCGGCCCCATCCAGCTGACGGTGACGCCGGACAACCGCTTCGTGCTGGTGGCCAACCAGGGCACTCCAGAGCGTCCCGGAACCACCCTCTCGGTGATCGACGCCGCGAAGTTCAGGGTGGTGGCGAACATCACCACCGGAGCGGGTGCCCACGGGGTCACGGTCGACCCGACCGGCCGCTTCGCCTACGTGACCAACACCTACGCGAACACGCTCTCGGTGGTGGACCTCGCTGCGCGCCGGACGGTCGCCCAGATTCCCACCGGCCGTGGCCCGAACGGCGTGAGCTTCTCAGCCCTGCGTCCCACCGTGACGGGCGCGCGGAACCTCGCATTGGGCGAACCTGCTGGGGATGATCACGACAGCCACCACTGAAGCTTGATGGAGCACGCCCCATCCCAGAGGGTGGGGCGCTTCTTTTGCTGCGTTCAGGCCTCAGCCACTGCCGGGCGGTCGAAGCGCAGCCGGTTCAGCGACAGGGCGTTGAGCGTCACGATGACGGTGCTGGCACTCATCAGCAGGGCGGCCCACTCCGGGCGCAGCAGGACACCGTACGAGGGGTACAGTACGCCCGCGGCGAAGGGGATCGCCAGGACGTTGTAGATGGCCGCCCAGAAGAGGTTCTGCTTGATCTTGCCCCGGACGTGGCGGGCCAGGGCGATGCCAACGGCCACGCTCGCCGGGTCACTCTTCACCAGGACTACGTCGGCGGTCTCCACCGCCACGTCTGTTCCCGCTCCGATGGCTATGCCTACTTCCGCCTGCGCGAGGGCAGGCGCGTCATTCACACCGTCGCCGACCATCGCCACCTTGCGGCCCTGCCCCTGCAACTCCTGAACCTTTGCGGCCTTCTGCTCGGGCAGCACGTCCGCGATCACCGTGTCCATGCCCAACTGCCGGGCGACCGCCTCTGCCGTGTGTCGGTTGTCGCCCGTCAACATCACCGTCTGCACGCCCAAGCGGTGCAGTTCCGTGACCGCTACCCTGGCCGACTCGCGGATGGTATCCGCCACCGCCACGACGCCCAGCGCCTGCCCGTCCGCAGCCACGTACATCGCGGTCTTGCCGTCCGCCGCCAGCCCGTCTACCTCGGCCGGAAGAGCTCCGACGTCCACCCCTTCCCGGTCCATCAACTTGCGGTTGCCGATGAGTACCCGCTGGCTCCCCACCGTGGCGGCGACGCCGTGTCCGGGAATGCTGTCAAAGGCTTCGGGGCGCTGGACCGTGACACCCCGCGCCTGCGCACCCTTCACGATGGCCTCAGCCAGTGGGTGCTGCGAGGGCTGATCCGCCGAGGCCGCCAGGTGCAGCAGGTCCGCTTCGCTGATCCCACGGGCGGGGACCAGGTCGGTCAAAGCAGGCTTGCCCTCGGTGAGCGTCCCGGTCTTGTCGAAGATCACGGTATCCACGCCCGCCGTCCCCTCCAACGCCGTCGCGTTCTTGAACAGCACACCCTCCCGTGCCCCCTTGCCCACACCCACAGTGATGGCGGTGGGCGTGGCGAGGGCCAGCGCATCCGGGCAGGCAATGACGACGGTGGAAACGGCAGCGGTCAGGGCGAACACGACCCCGGCGCCCAGGAAATACCAGACCAGAAAGGCGATCAGCCCGCTGCCCAGGGCGACGAACACCAGGTACTTGCCCGCCGTGTCCGCCAGGCGCTGTGCCGGGGCCTTGCTGGCCTGCGCGTTTTGCACCATCTGCACGATGCGCGAGAGGGCCGTGTCCGCGCCGACCGCCGTCGCCCGGAAGTGGAATGCTCCGTTCTGGTTGACCGTGCCGCCGGTGACCCTCGCCCCTGCGCTCTTGGCGACGGGAACCGGCTCGCCGGTGATCATGCTCTCGTCCACGTAGGAATTGCCGGAGACGACCTCTCCATCTACTGGAACCCGGTCGCCGGGGCGCACGACGATCTCGTCGCCCACAGTGACCTGCTCCAGCGGCACCTCGAGCTCCTGCCCGCTCCGCACCACACGGGCGGTACCTGGTGCCAGCTTCAACAGGGCTTCGACCGCCCGCCCGGTGGCGAAGCGCGAGCGCATCTCCAACCAGTGCCCGGCCAGCGAGAAGGTCGTGAGCATCGCGGCAGCCTCAAAAAACACCTCGTCGGTGCGCAGGAAGAGGGTGGCCCAGACCGAGTAGACATAGGACACCAGGATGCCCGTGGCGATCAGGGTCATCATGTTCGCCTCGCGCCGCTTGAGGGCACGCCAGGCGGCGGAGATGAACGGCCAGCCGCCCCACCACACCACCGGTGTCGACAGGATCAGGCCGAACCAGCCCATCGAGAGGCCGAAGGGCGGCGCTGCCGTGAACCCCAGCAGCTCGCCGATCGGGGAGTACAGCACGATGGGAATGGTCAGCAGCAGCGACACCACGAAGCGGCGCAGCATGTCATTCACCATCTCCGCACCGTGTCCGGCGTGCTCATCGTGGCCCGTGTCCTCGGTCGTGCCANGATCGGGGAGTACAGCACGATGGGAATGGTCAGCAGCAGCGACACCACGAAGCGGCGCAGCATGTCATTCACCATCTCCGCACCGTGTCCGGCGTGCTCATCGTGGCCCGTGTCCTCGGTCGTGCCATGGCCACTGTGACCGTGCCCCGCAGAGGCCGGACGGCTGCCCGTCATGGCGGCGTGGTCATGCCCGGCCTGGTGCGTCCCCAGGGCATCCGCTTCCCTAGCGCCTTGATGGTGCCCACTGGGAGCCGCTGCAGTGGCCCGCATGGCGGCATGATCATGCCCCGTGGGCTCGTGGCCCATGCTGGGATGCCCGGGCTGCGCAGTGGATGGTCGGCACTCCTCGCACACGCAGTCATACCCGGCGGTATGCAGGCGGCGGCGCAGTTCCGCCTCGCTGACCGTGCCCGGATCATAGCCGAGGTGCGCAATAGCACGTGTGCGATCAATATGCACGCTGTGCACCCCCTGAATACCCGAGAGACTGCGCTCAAGGTCAGCGAACTCCGAACCGTCATAACAGTTCCGGAACGCCACCTCCAGAATGGCCGAGGTTCCCGCATGGTTCCCGGTGTGGCCGTGATGATGCGTCTCGTGATGTCGTGTCATGTGTGCTCCTGCTTTCCTTCTTCTCGCTCACGGCATGACTGCCCCGTACCCTGAGGTCCGAGAGAGAGTTCAGACTCTGGAAAATGAGTCGTCTTGGTTGTGGATGACGGGGGACATGATCATCGTGCCTCCTGAAGAGGGCCAGCCTGCTGCGGCAACCTAAGACACCCTCTGGTCTTTCGCGAATAGAGCGTGGACCGTGGCCTGTCACCCTTCTCAGGGGTGAGGAGGCCGGGCGGCGCCAGATGGGATGACCAGGGGCGGACCAACGTGCAGTCTGTTGTCTCCTGCTGGGGCGATAGCCGTGACGGGGGAGGGGCCTGTTGGCGTCTACCTCCGCATTTACCCTAGATCCTCCCTGGGGGGATGTCAAGGAAGGGGGCAGCGAGAGAGCGTAAGTGTCGACAGTTATGCGCCATTAATTAGTTACCCCCTGAGGGAGGTTCAACCTTAAGAGCAATCCGTCGCTCCTGGCCTCTCCTACCAGGGGGAGGGAGGTGGACTCTTCCGCAAGCATGTAGGGCGGTCACCTCGCCTGAGGTGACCGCCCTACATCCGGCCCTTACTGGCGGGTGCGCAACCAGTCCTTGAAGTCGTGCATCTCGTCAGCCTGCATCATGATGATGCGCTGGGCGAGACCAAGTACTGCATCACTCTGAGCGTTCTGTAGGGCGATGTTCGCCATCTCGTTGGCCGAGCCGTGGTGCGGCACCATCATCTGCAGGAACGTGACGTCCGGGCTCTGCGACCGGGTAATCATCTGCATCATCATCGTCATCATTCCGGACATGGTCTGGCGCATCCGGTTCTGCCGCGCCGTGTCCACGCCGCCCAGACGACGCAACTCCGCCTGCATTTCCACGATCTCCTTTTGCTGATCGTCAATGATGCTCTGCGCCCAACCAGCCACCAGGGGATCACGCAGCCGAGGCAGGGCCGCTCGGCTCATCTCGATGGCGCTCTGGTGATGCGGAATCATCATGGACAAAAACGCCCGGTCAAAGGCTGGACCTGAGAGTCGCCGCAGGTCTTCCAGCAACGGCTGCATCCGGGCGTGCATGTCCATCTGCGTCTGCATCGTCGTGGCCATGCCCACCACCGTGCCGCCCTCATTGCCCCCCGCTTGAGCCACGCTGGCCGGGAGAGCCATCAGGCCCACAATCAGCAGCAGGCGCTTCATGCGGTCATCTTGGCCAGGAGTTCCTGGCAGGCCTGCTCGCAGCGGCGGCAGCTCTCGGCGCACACCGCGCAATGCTGCATGTTCATGTCCCGTGCATGCATCTCGCACTCGCTCCCGCACGCCTGGCACGCTACCAGGCAAGCCTGAAGCTGAGCGCGTAACACATTCGGATCAGGCTGGGTCAAGCGCGACAGCACCCGGCCCGTTGTTCCGCAGACGTCGGCACAGTCGAGGTTCAGGCGAATGCACCGCACCAGGTGTGCCAGGTGGCCTTGCTCACCCAGGCACGCGTCGGCGCAGGACGTGCAGATCTGAGCGCACTCGAAGCACGCCTCAATGCACGCGCGAAGTGCCTCCTGATCAAACAAGGCGCTGGGTTGCGGGTGGGTTTGCAGCATGGCCTGAAGATGGTGCGTCATGGCGAATCCTCCTGGAAGCGAGTGAGGCGGTGGACGAAAAGCGGCGTAAAGACCAACAGTGCTGGCCGGCCAGGTGCCAAACAGGGCGTGGCCCTCAGCGGGTGCCGTTCCCGGCGGTTGGCCGTGAGGTCAACGTGTCAGCCGCGTGTAAAGGTTTCCTGAGAGCGGCGTTCTCGGGGAGATCACGCGAGTCCCATGCGGCCCTGCTGCGTCATAGGACAGCTGCGGGGGCTTAACACATGGAGTGAACCCAATCGGGCGGACCGCGGGGCAAGTCACGTCTGG
>NZ_JASNGB010000418.1 GCF_030271215.1 Deinococcus rhizophilus
CCTCCTCCGCCCGGCCCGCCCGCAGCAGCGCCTCGGCATGGCTGGAGTGCGCCTGCGCCCCCGCGTAGGGGTGGTCGGTCAGGTCCAGCGCCCGCCCGGTGAACTCCAGCGCCTGCCGGGGGTCGGGATCGGCCAGAGCGCGGCTGAGCCACTGGTCGAAGCGCAGCACCTCCTCGCGGTCGCCGGGGGCGGCGGGCACGGCCAGCAGGCGGTCGAGCAGGGCGCGGGCGTGGGCGAGGTCGGGGTGGTCGGCAGCTGGCCCGGCGAAGGGCTGGAGGTAGGGCAGTCCCACCCCGCGCGTCAGGTACGCCAGCGCGACCCGGTAGTCGGTGCGGCGGGTGCGGTAGGCGGCCTCCGGGCGGCGCGGGCCGGGGCGAGCGAGCAGGCGGCGGGCCTCGGCA
>NZ_JASNGB010000419.1 GCF_030271215.1 Deinococcus rhizophilus
ACGCGCCTACAAGCAGTTCCTGGCCGGGGTGCGGGCCGGGCGCTCGCCCCGGCTGATCGTGACCGGGCGGCCCGGCGCGGGCAAGACGGTGCTGCTCGACCACCTGCAGCGGGCGCTGGAGGAGGTGCCGGGGCTGACCGTGCGGCGGCTGGGGCTGGAGGGGGACGTGGCCGGGGTGCTGGCGCTGGCTTCATCAGGAACCTCGTGGGCGGGGCAGGCGGCGGCGCAAGCGGAGGCGGCCCGCCGCGCCCTGCCCCAGGCACCGGGAGTCTTGCTCGTGCGGGTGACGGCAGACCTGCGCTTCGGGGGGGAGATGCCCCGCTCGCCCGACGGTTCCCTGACGCCCGCCGCGTGGGCCGCCGAGCACCTGCTGCGCCGCGCTCCCCCCGGCGTGGC
>NZ_JASNGB010000420.1 GCF_030271215.1 Deinococcus rhizophilus
GCGCCGGGGCGGGGTGGTGGGCGCGGCGCGGGGCGGTCAGTCGGCGGTCGTCGGGGTGGGTGGCGTTCCCAGGGACGGCGTCTTCGAGCTGGCGAGCGTGACCAAGCCCTTCACGGCGGCGCTGGCGGGGGCGCTGGTGCGGCAGGGGCGGCTCTTATGGGACGCGCCCCTGTCTCGGCTGGGCGGTCCCTTTCGCGGCTTCCCCGACTTCGTGACCGCCCGCGCCCTCGCCACCCACACGGCGGGCCTGCCCTCTCACCCCGCGCGGGCAGCAGTGACCACCTTCACCCGCTTTCAGGACCCCTACGGCGGCATGGACGCCCCGGCGGCCCTGGCGAGCGCCCGGCGCTGGGCGAGTCGGCGGGGGGCGGGGCGGTTCGTGTATTCCAACC
>NZ_JASNGB010000421.1 GCF_030271215.1 Deinococcus rhizophilus
GGTGGTCTCGCTGCCGCCCCCCCCGCTCAGGTTGCGGCCACGCGGCGCGTACAGCACGGCGCGGGGAGCGCGGGGCTGGATGTCCGCCAGCGCCCGGCGGGCGGTCGTCTCGTCCCCGTAGGGGCCGACCTGCGCGACGACCTGACTCCCCAGGTCGATGATGTACACCGGATACCCGGCGTCCGACACGCCCGAGGCGGCGCGGCGGGCCTCGGCCTCCGACCCAAAGGTGCCCAGGCTGATGCGGTAGTCGCTGCGCAGCGGCGTGCGTTCCTCGCTGGGGGCCACGGCATTGCCGGACCGGGCGGGGGCCGCTGGGGGGGCGGTCTCTGCGGGCTCCCGGGGTGCCGTGTCCGCCGGTTCGCCCGGTGGCGCGGCGGGCGGCG
>NZ_JASNGB010000422.1 GCF_030271215.1 Deinococcus rhizophilus
TAGAGCATTTGACATAATAACGTCATGGAGAAACGGGTGGGGGCGCGGGGGTACAGCGTGGACCTGCGGGAGCGCATCGTGGCAGCAGCTCTGAAAGACAGCGACCATCAGCGGGTGGCCGAGACGTTCCAGGTGTGGATAGGGACGGTCGAGCTATACCTGAGAAAACACGCGGCTGGCACGTTGCGGGACGTGAAGCGGCCCACCGGGCGTCGTCGCACGGTGCAGAGCGAGCATGAACAGGTCCTCCTCCAGCAACTGGAGGAGGACCCCGACGCCTCACTGCAAGAACACGCCCGCAAGCTGGAGGCCAAGACCGGGCTGAGGATCAGCTATCGCACGGTGGACCGGGTGTTCCGGCGGCACAGCATCACCTACAAAAAAA
>NZ_JASNGB010000423.1 GCF_030271215.1 Deinococcus rhizophilus
TGGGCCTCAGCCGCCGCACCGGGTGGGACGTGGCGCGGGTGCGCGGCGGAACCGAACTCGTGGTGCTGGCGCTGGGGTGGCTGCTGGGCGGGCTGGTGGGCTGGGGCACCCTGGCCTTCGCGCTGGCGAGCGGCCCGGCGATGCGGGCGGGGTTGGGGCTGTACGGGCTGGGGCAAAGTCCCAAGCCTTCCGCAGGAGCGACTACACATCCGGCCCCGGAAGTCCCTTAACGTCAAAGGGTCACATCCACCCCCGGAGGTTGCCCTATGAGCGATTCGAGTTCCAAGCCCGACGCCCCCGCCCGCCCTGTCAACCGCCGCGACACCCTGCGCCTGCTGGGAGCCGCTGGCCTCGTGGCGGCTGCCGCTCCGCTGGCCCGCGCCC
>NZ_JASNGB010000424.1 GCF_030271215.1 Deinococcus rhizophilus
ACGCACGCGCTGAACGCGGGCCTCGCCCCGCAGGACGCGCCCGCCCTCTACGCCCTGATTCCCGCCCTCGCCGCCGGGAACGTGTCGCGGCCTGCCGCCGGGATGGGAGCACTACTGGACGCGCTGCTCAGGCTGGGGCGGGCGCGGGGGGTGCGGCTGGAGGAGGGTGCCGAGGTGCTGCGGGCAGACCCCCGGCGCGGCACCCTCTCCCTGCGCGGTGGGGAGGTGCGGCGGCATGACCTCCTCGTGAGTGCGCTGGACCCGGCGCGGCTGGCCGGAGTGCTGGGCCGCCCCGTCCGTTCGCCCGTCGCCCGCCGCACGGTGAGTGGGCTGGCCCTCTACGCCGCGCTGCCGGGCGACTCTGGCCTGCCCGCCACCTCGGTG
>NZ_JASNGB010000425.1 GCF_030271215.1 Deinococcus rhizophilus
CCCGCCGCCGCGCGGAACACCGGGGCAGGCACGTCGGCCCCGGTCCAGGCCAGAAAGGCCAGCCGCGCCTGATGCGCGAGCATGGACAGCCCGTTCTCGGCCCGGAGTCCGGCGGCGCGGGCCTCCCGCAGCAGCCGCGTTGCCTGAGGCTGGTAGACCATGTCGTACACGAAGGCCTGGGAATCAAGGGAGGAGAGGTCGAGGCCAGGAAGGGGCGTTTCCTCCGGGGCGTCCAGGCCCGCGCTCGACGCGTTGACCAGCAGGGTCACGCCCGGCCAGGGCACGTCTCCGGCCGCCTGCACCCGGCCTCCCAGGTCCCGCACGAGGGCCTCGGCGCGGGCCGGGGTCCGGTTCACGACCCGCACGTCGCGGCCCTGCGACC
>NZ_JASNGB010000426.1 GCF_030271215.1 Deinococcus rhizophilus
GAGGAGCGCGTGAATCTCGGGCACGGAACGGTGTTCGCTGTACCGCTTTCTGCCGATCAGCGCCAGGACATCCAGCCCGTATTCAGAACGGGGCAGCGCCAGGGCCCCTTCGGCTTCGGGCCGAAGGGGCTGTCGATATCTCGAGCACGCGGCATCACGGCACTGCCGAATCTTGAGGATGTACTGCACGGCGCCCCCCAACATCATCAGGCGTCGCCTGTTGTGGTACGCCAGGGTCGTGGACTGCCCGCAGACTGGGCAGGAGGTCACGGCACACCTCAGGACTTCCATTCGTGGGGCAGGCTCACGAGCATCTCGACGCGCCACTTGACACCTCCGCACCTCCCAGCCTACTCCTCAAGCCCCCTTTGCCGTCATAG
>NZ_JASNGB010000427.1 GCF_030271215.1 Deinococcus rhizophilus
TCCTCAAGGTCACAGCGAGCTACCGTCCGCACCTGTTCCACAGCTATCGCCTCCCTGGCCTCCCCCGCACCAACAATGATCTGGAACAGTTCTTCGGTGCTGCTCGCTACCACGAGCGGCGGATTTCTGGGCGGAAGGTCGCCTCGCCCAGCACCGTCATCCGGGGGCAGGTTCGCCTGGTCGCCGCCTTCGGCACTCGTCTTTATCCACCCACGGGACCTGACCTCCAGCCCCGCTGCTTGATGGCCTGGCATCGTCTGCGGGCCGGACTGGAAGTCCGGCATGAGGCACGACGTCAGCAACTCCGCTTCCGCCGCTCCCCGGATCAGTACCTGGCCGCCTTGGAAGATCAACTCCTCAAGCCCCCTTTGCCGTCATAG
>NZ_JASNGB010000043.1:0-11531 GCF_030271215.1 Deinococcus rhizophilus
GCGCGACCGCGCCGTCCGGGAGGCCCGCGCCGCACAGGCCCCCCGCCCCGCCTTCCTCGCCCGCCTGAGCCTGCGCCCCCGCCTGCGTCCCGCATGACCCGCCGTCAGAACTGGAACCGCCCCCTTCGCTGAAGAAGGGGGCGTTCGCTTTGGACTTCGCTACGCCGGAGTCCCGTTCGCCGCCCGCGCCTGCAGGAAATCCTTCACGCTCTGCGCCGCCCGCAGCGACATGCCCGGCACCCGGGCGATCTGCTCGACTGGGGCGGAGGCCAGGTCCTCCAGGCTGGTGAAATGCTCCAGCAGCGCGTCCCGCCGCTTCTGCCCGATGCCCGGCAGGTCGTCGAACACCGAGCGCAGCATTCCCTCGCCCCGCAGCTTGCGGTGGTAGGTCACAGCGTAGTGGTGCACCTCGTCGCGCACGCCGATCAGCACCCGCAGCGCCGGGTGCGTCTGCGGCAGCAGCAATTCCCGGTCCACCCCGATCTCGGTTCCCGACTCCAGCCACCACTGGGCCCCGTAGCGCCCCGGCAGGACCAACCGCTCCTCGCGCTTGGCGAGGCCCACCACCGGCACCCGCACGCCGGCGGCCCGCAGCGCGTCGAGCGCCGCGTTCACCTGCCCGCGCCCCCCGTCGATCAGGATCAGGTCCGGCAGCGGCAGCTTGTCCGAGAGCGACCCCGTGAAGCGCCGGGTGATCGTCTGGTTCATCGCCGCGTAGTCGTCGGGCCGCTCCAGCCCCCGCACCTTGAAGCGCCGGTGCTCCCCGCGCCGGGAGCGCCCGCCCTCGAACACCACCATCCCGGAGACGATATTGGTCCCGAACAGGTTGGAGTTGTCGTAGCCCTCGATGCGCCAGGGCCGCTCGGGCAGCGCGAGCACCTCCCGCAGCGCGTCCAGCCCCGGATGGTCGCCCCGGCGCTCCAGCAGCAGCAGCTCGGACTCCAGCCCGGTCTGCGCGTTGCGCTGCGCCATCTCCACGAGGTCCACCTTGTCCCCGCGCTTGGGTGTGCGCATCTCCACCCGGCGCCCGGCCCGCTCGCTGAGCAGCGCACTCCAGACCGGCGCGTCCTCGTACTCGGCGGGCAGCAGGATCAGCGGCGGTACGTGCGTGGCCTGCGCGTAGTAGTCCTGCACGAAGGCCCCCAGAATCTCGCCCAGGTCCCCGCCCCCCTCCGCGTCGGTCAGGAAGCGCTTGTCGCGCCCCACCACCCGCCCGCCGCGCATCCGGAACAGCTGCACCATCGCGTACTCGCCCGCCTGCGCGACCCCCAGAAAGTCGAGGTCGGTCTCCTCCGACACGAAGGCGTGCTGCTCGGTCCCGAACAGCTTCTCCACCGCGCTTACCCGGTCACGCACCCGCGCCGCCTGCTCGAAATCCTGCGCCCGCGCCGCCACCTTCATGTCCTCGCGCAGCCGGGCCAGCACCGGGGCCGCGCGGCCCTCCAGCAGTGATTGCACGTCCTCCACCACCCGCCGGTACTCGCCGGGGTCGGCCGCGTCCACGCAGGGCCCCAGGCAGCGGCCCATATGGTAGTTCAGGCAGGGCCGGGGCTTTTTCTGGAGGGGCAGTCCCGAGTTCTTGCGCAGCGGGAACATCGTGTCGATCAGGTGCTTGACCCGCCGCACCGCCGAGGCGTCCGGGTACGGCCCGTAGTAGCTCGCCCCGTCCTTCACGACCCGCCGGGTCACGACCAGCATGGGAAACTGCTCGTTCGTCAGCTTCAGGAAGGGGTAGTGCTTGTCGTCCTTGAGCAGCACGTTGTAGTGCGGGCGGTGCTGCTTGATGAGGTTGGCCTCCAGCACCAGCGCCTCGACCTCGTTCCGCGCCGTGATGAATTCCAGCGAGTCCGCGAGCGCCGTGAACTTGCCGCTCTTGCCCCCGGCCTTGAAGTGCTGCCCCACCCGCGAGCGCAGATTCACCGCCTTGCCGATATAGATGGGCATGCCCCCCTTGCGGAAGATGTACACGCCGGGCGAGGCGGGCAGCACGGGCAGGTCGTCGAGATGCACGCCCCAGGATAGGGGAGAGGTACGTTCCCTCACCGCGACAGGGGTGACGCTCGCCCTACACTCTCCCCCGTGCCTTCCCCCCTCGTCACCCTGACGGTCAACCGCTCCCCCCCCGCCGGGGCGTGGCGCGGCTGGCAGAAGATGGGCACCGACCCCCTGCACCTGCGCCGGGTCCCCGGCCTGACCTTCTTCCGGCTGCTGGGCACGGGCCGGGGCGACGACCTGACCCTGGGGGCCGACTTCCGGCGCTGGGCACGGCTCGCGGTCTGGAAAGACGAGGCGGCCTTCCGGGAGTTCGAGACTTCCCCGTGGCGTGGGCGCGAACGGGCGCACCTGGCGGGGAGCGGCACCCTCCTGCTGCGCCCGCTGCGCTCGAAGGGCCACTGGGGAGGCCGGGAGCCCTTCGGATCACCCGCCGCCGAACCCTCCACCGGTCCCCTCGCCGTCCTCACCCGCGCGGCCATCCGCCCGGCCCGCCTCCGCGCTTTCTGGTCCGCCGTTCCCGCCTCGCAGCAGGGGCTGCACACCCACCCCGGCCTCCTCCTGACCCTGGGAATGGGCGACGTGCCCCTGCTCTCGCAGGCCACCTTCAGCGTGTGGGAAGGTGCCGCGAGCGTGAAAGCCTACGCCTACGCCGGGGCCGGGCACCGCGAGGCCATCGCCCGCACCCGGCAGGAAGGCTGGTACTCCGAGGAACTCTTCGCCCGCTTTGAGGTCCTCGCCGCCGAGGGGGACGGGCTGGGGCTGGTCCTCCCGCCCCGCTAGACTCCGCCCCATGCCCGCCAACCGCCTCTTCCTCGTCCGACACGGCCAGACCGCCAGCAACGTGGCCCAGACCCTGGGAGCCAGCCACGACGATCCCCTCGACCCGGTGGGAGAGGCGCAGGCGCGGGCGGTGGCCGCCCATTTCGCGCGTCTGGACCTCCCCACTCCGGCCGTCTACGCCAGCCCCTTTCGCCGGGCCGGGCAGACGGCGGCGGCCATCGCGGACGCCCTGGCCGTTCCCGTGACCGTGCTGCCCGGCATTCAGGAGATCGAGGTCGGTCCGCAGTGGCACGGCCGCCCGTACGCCCATCTGATCAGCCACGTCCATGAAATCGACCTGCCCGGTGGGGCCTTCGGCTTCGCGGGGGGAGAGACGCTGGAGGAGGTGGCCGACCGCTTCCTCGCAGCGTTGAGGCAGCCCCTGGCCCGTGGACAGCTGCCCATCGTCGTCTCGCACGGTGGGGCGCTGACGGCCGCCCTCGCCCGGCTGCTGGGGCAGGACATCCGCGCCGTGTGGCAGGACCCACGCTACACCCACGCCAATACCGCCCTGACCCAACTGGAGCGCCACGGGAACGGCTGGCAGCTCGCGCGATTGGCGGACGCGGCCCATCTTGAATCCAAGCCATGAAATAACCTTTTCACGATCCGGATTGATCGTGAATCCTTTCACTAATTTACGAACAAGAAGGGCAGCCGCAGCCCCCCTCTTTTCCTCATTCCTCCCCAGGCGCCACCTGCACCCCCACCTCCGCGAGCTGGGCAGGGGAGGCCGGGGCCGGAGCCTGCGCCATCAGGTCCGCGCCACGGTTGTTCTTGGGGAAGGCGATCACCTCGCGGATACTGGACGCTCCGGCCATCACCATCACCAGGCGGTCAAAGCCCCAGGCGATGCCGCCGTGCGGGGGCGTGCCGTACGAGAGCGCGTCCAGAAAGAAGCCGAACTGCTCGCGGGCCTGCTCGGGCGTGAAGCCGATCGCCGCGAACATCTGCCCCTGCACCGCCGGGTCGTGGATACGGATGGACCCGCCGCCCACCTCGAAGCCGTTGAGCACGAGGTCATACGCCTGGGCACGAATCTCACCCTGCCGCTCGGTGCCAAATAAGGCCACGTCCTCCGGGTGCGGGGCCGTGAAGGGGTGGTGCATGTAGGTCCAGCGCCCGGCATCCTCATCCCATTCGAGCTGCGGGAAGTCCACCACCCAGGAAACGTGGAACCGCGGCCCGCCCGCCGCGAGGTCAAAGAGGTCGCGCAGCGCGAGGCGTACCGCCCCCAGCGCGGTGACCGCCCCCTTCCACTCGCCCGCCGCGAACAGCAGGGTCCCGCCCGCCGCCACGCCCGTGCGCTCCAGCAACGCCGCCGCGACCTCCGGCGACACGAACTTGGAGATGCCCCCGGTGAACCCCCCGCCTTCGCGCCGCAGCCACGCCAGCCCCCTGGCCCCATTCTGCCTGGCGACCCGTTCGAGCTCGTCGATCTGCTTGCGGGTCAGCTCCGGCGCGGCGAGCACCTTCACCGCTCCTGCCGACGCGAACGCCTGGAAGCCCCCGCCCGCGAACAGGTCTGTCACGTCCACGAAGCCGAGGCCGAAGCGCAGGTCCGGCTTGTCCGAGCCGTAGCGGTCCATCGCCTCGCGGTACGAGAGCCGGGGAAAGGGGAGAGGCAACTCCACCCCCAGCACCTCGCGGAAGACATGGGCCAGCAACCCCTCCTGCCCCTCCAGCACGTCCTCCTGCGTGACGAAGCTCATCTCCATGTCGAGCTGGGTGAAATCGGGCTGGCGGTCCGAGCGCAGGTCCTCGTCGCGGAAGCAGCGGGCGAGCTGGTAGTAGCGGTCCACCCCCGCGATCATCAGCAGTTGCTTGAACAGCTGCGGCGACTGCGGCAGCGCGTAGAACTCGCCCCGGTTCAGGCGCGAGGGGACCAGAAAGTCGCGGGCGCCCTCCGGCGTGGACTTCGTCAGCATCGGCGTTTCCACGTTCACGAAGCCCGCGCGGTCGAGAAAGGCCGTCACCGCTGCCACCGCCTTTGAACGCAGCAGCAGGTTGCGGGTCATCTCGGGCCGCCGCAGGTCGAGGTAGCGGTACTTCAGCCGGATGTCCTCGGCCACCTCGCCGCCCCGGCCAAGTTCGAAGGGGGGCGTCTTGGCGCGGCTCAGCACCGTCACGCCGGAGGCCACGACCTCGTAGTCGGCCAGGCCCCCCTTGCGCTGCCCCTCGGGACGCTCGCGGAACTTCCCCGTCACCTCCAGCACGTCCTCACCGCGCACCGTGTCGGCGTCCGCGAAGGCGGGCGAGTCCGGCTCGACCTCCACCTGCATGACCCCGGAGCGGTCGCGCAGCTCGATAAAGATCAGCCCGCCCAGATCCCGGCGGCGGCCCGCCCAGCCCTGCAGGGTCACTGTCTGCCCCAGATGTGTTCCGCTGAGTTCGCCGATATAGCCCGTGCGTTTCATGCTTGCTCCCGTGTCCCGCGTGCTTGCTGCGAAAGGTCGTCCAGAAAGGCGTTCAGGTCAGCCACGGGCACTTCCCGCGTCTCGCCCGTGCCCAGATTCTTGATGTTCAGCACGCCCCGCGCGGCCTCGTCGCTGCCGATCACGGCGGCGTGGCGGGCGCGGCGGCGGTCGGCCTCGCGAAAGACACTTCCCGGTTTCATCGCGCGGTAGGCAAACTCGACGCGCCCATGCGAGCGGCCCGCCAGCGCCAGCCGCGCCGCGAGGCCCACGTTCGCCTCGTCCATCGCCGCGAGATACAGCAGCGGCCCGTCCACCTGCGCAAAGGCCACGCCCTCGGCCTCCAGCGCCCCCAGCACGCGCTCGATGCCGAAGGCCCAGCCGATGCCCGGCACCGCCGCTCCGCCCAGTTGCTCGGCGAGGCCGTCGTAGCGCCCCCCCCCGCCCAGGGCGGATTTGGCCCCGATCCCCTCGTGGTGCAGTTCCCAGGCCGTGCGGCGGTAGTAGTCCAGCCCCCGCACGATGGAGGGGTCGAGGTCAAAGGGCACGCCCCACTCGCGCAGGTACGCCTGAACCGCCCCGAAGTGCGCCCGGGCGTCCTCGCCCAGAAAGTCGAGCATCGGCTTCACGCCCAGTTCGGCAAGGAGCGCCTGATCCCCCGCGCTCTTGGAATCCAGAATCCGCATCGGGTTGCGCTCCAGACGGTCCTTCGAGTCGTCGGAGAGGCGGTCGGCGTGTGCTCCGAAGAGGCCCCGCAGATAGGCGTTGTACCGCTCGCGGTCCTCCGGGTCCCCGATGGAACCGAGTTTGACCCGCACGCCCGTGAGGCCCAGCTCGCGCACGACCTCCCACATCAGCCAGATCGCCTCGGCGTCCACCAGCGGGTCGGTGCTGCCCAGCACCTCGTAGTCGACCTGATGGAACTGGCGCAGCCGCAGCTTTTGCACGTTCTCGGCGCGGAACATCGGGCCATGCGTCCACAGCTTGAGGGGCGCGGGCAGCTGCTTGAGGCCATTTTGCAGGTAGGCCCGCACGATGCTGGCGGTCCCCTCCGGGCGCAGCACGTAGCCGCCGTGGTCCCCGAAGTAGTAGACCGTGAACATCTCCTTGCGGACGATGTCGGTCGAGCCACCCACGCCGCGCTTCACGAGTTCGGCTTCCTCGAACAGCGGCGTGGCGATGAACGAGGCGCCCGAGCGCTCCAGCACGCGCCGGGCCACGTCCTGCACATGGGCGAAGGCCGACGCCTGAATATCCCGCGAGAGTTTCGGACTGCCGTCCGGCAGGTGGTCCTGGGTGCCCTTGGGGCGTTGCAGCGGCATAACCCTGGGAGGATAGCAGGGAGCCGTCAGCTTTCTGCGGTCCGCAAAAAAGCCCCAGCCGGAGCCGGGGCCTTGTGCACGGTGGTTTACGGCCGCACGCTGTACGGCAGCCCGGTCGAACGCTTCCCGGCCACCTCCACAAAGAGCCACGAGCCGCCCGTCGGGGCGTCCGCCGGAACGGTCAGCACGATCTCGCTGTCGGTCCACGAGCGGACGCTGGCGGCGGGGAAGAGGTAGCCGCCCTCGCCCGTCTCGCTGGCGCCCAGGCGAATGCGCCCGGTGTGCGGCCCCCCGAGATAACGGCCCTGGATGGTCAGGGTGCCGCCCCGGGCGGCGGGTTCCGAGAGCTTGACGAGGACCGGCGTCACGGTGACGCCGACCACGGCCTGCTCACGCGGAGCGCACGCCGCCAGGGCTCCGGCGAACAGTAAAGAAGCAAAGAAGACACGCACCATAGAGAAAGCCTCCGAATCAGCAGTCTAATAACCCCCGAATGACCGGTCAAACTCCCCCCCCAGCCCCCACCCCCGATGCTGGTCCTGATTCCGGACCCGACGCCGTGACGGGCCTGACCCGTCTGGTCGACAAACGGGTGCTGGTCGTCTTCAATCCCCGCAGCGGTCAGGGCGAGAGCACCCTGCCGCAGTTTCTCGCCGGACTGCGGGCCGGGGGCGCCGAGGTGACCGAGCGCCAGCTGGAGCCGGACACCAGGATGGCCGGGTACGTCGAGGACCTCGCCGACTTCGACCTGCTGGTCGGCGCGGGAGGCGACGGCACGGTCAGCAGCCTCGCCTACGCCGCCCGCTACAAGGACGTGCCCATGCTGGCCTATCCGGCCGGGACCGCCAACCTGATCGCGCAGAACCTGGGGCTCCCGCGCGACCCAGTGCAGCTCGCCGCCATCGTCGCCGACGGGCACACCGTGCGGGTGGACCTCGGGGAGATTCAGGTGGGGGAGGAGACGAGCGGGTTTGCGATGCTCGCCGGGGCCGGGGCTGACGCCGCGATGATCCGCGACTCGGAGGACCTCAAGGAGAAATTCGGCGCGATGGCCTACGTCATGAGCGCGATGAAGCAGCTCAACCCCAAGAAAACCACCTTCCACCTCGTCATCGACGGCGAGCCGCGCACCTTCGAGGGCATCGGCGTGATGGTCGCCAACTTCGGGATGGCCAACTACCGCCTGCCCATCACCAGCGACATCAGCCCCTCGGACGGCAAGTTCACGGTCGTGCTGATGAAGGCCGGGAACATCCTGCGGCTCCTTCCCAACCTGATCGACTCGGTGCTGGTCAAGATGAACCTCTCGGACCCGGTATTTTCCGGGAACCTCGAGACCCTGGAAGCCAAGTCGGTCACGGTGGACGCCGACGAGCCGTTCCCGCTGCAGTACGACGGCGAGCTGCACGTGGAAACGACGCCGTTCACGGCGCGGATTCTGCCCGGCGCGATTCAGTTCCTGACGCCGATCGGGAAGACGGAACTGGACACCTGACTGGGCACGTCAATAGGCCCGGGGCCCCCGCATCCAGCGGGGGTTTTCCTTCCCAGGTTCTTCGTTGATAAGGCATGTTATCATCGGCCACCATGTCTGACGACCTGCTTCCCTACGTTGGCGACCGTCTCTCGCAGGCCCGCGGCCTGGGCAGCCTGACCGACGAGGCGCTGCGGGTCCGGGCGGTGACGGCGGCGCGGGACAAGGCGTTCGGGGAGTTGTGGGCGCTGACGCTGGCCTACCTCACCACCGACACCAGCGGCGGCGTGCGCCTCAGCCCGCACACGCTGCGGGCCTACCGCAAGGGCGTGGAGGTGCTGACCCTGCACGCGGCGGACCACGGCTGGAACCTGTTGCACCCCGGTCGGCGCGAGCCGGGGCTGTACGTGGCGGGGCTGGTGCAGTCGGGCCTGAAACCCGCGACGGTGCAGGCACGGGTGGCGGCGGCCTCGGCGCTGTACCGGGCGCTGCGCTGGGCCGGGGCGACCGACGCCGACCCCTTCGCCGACGTGAAGCGGCCCAGGGACCGGACCAAGGGCATCGTGAAGAATCCGCCCTACCGCCCGGACTTCGTGCAGGCGCTGCTGGCCGAGGCCGACCCACACGAGCGGGTGCTGCTGCTGCTGCTGACCCACGCGGGCCTGCGCATCGCGGAGGCGCTGGGCGTGGACTGGGCGCATGTGGACCTGCAGCGCCGCCGCCTGCTCGTGGCCCACGGCAAGGGGGACAAGGCGCGGCGGGTGCCGCTGAGTGCCCGGCTGCGGGAGGCGCTGGAGGCGGTGCGGCCCTCTGTGCCAGGTGGCCCCGTCCTGCCCTGGCGGGCCTATTCGACGGCCTACACCCGTCTCCAGAAACTCGCCCTGAAGTGTGGCCGGGAGCATGAGTTCCGCGGCTTTCACGCCGGGCGGAAGTATGCGGGCACCCAGCTCTACGCCGTCACGCGGGATTTCACGCGGGTGGCGGGCTTTTTAGGCCACGAGCAGGTGGACACCACCCGGCGTTATGTGGAGCTGCCGGAAGACGACCTCGACGACGTGGTGGAGGGGTTCCGGTAGGCGCGGTCCAGCCGCACCCCGTACCCCACCAGCAGCGCCGCGAGCAGCAGCGCGGGCAGGTCGCCGAGGCGGGTATACAGCGTCTGCCCGTCCAGACGGCGGGGCTGGACATGCACGGCGCCCTCCCCCCGCGAGAGCGTCTGCCGGGGGCGGCCCAGGTCGTCCACCGAGCCCGCGATGCCCCGGTTCACGCTGCGGACCACCCAGCGCCGCGTCTCGATGGCGCGGACCCGGCCCATCATGAAGTGCTGCTGTACGCCCCAGCCGTCGTACCAGCCGTCGTTGCTGACATTGACCAGCAGTTCGGCCCCCTGACGGGCGAGCTGGCGGCCCACCCAGGGAAAGACCGAGTCGTAGCAGACGTAGGCGCCGTACAGCACGCCTCCCAGCGGCAGGGGCGTCACCCGCTCGGCGGGCGGCAGGTTGGGGCCGAGGACGAGGCCGGTGCCCGCCTCGATCAGCCGGTAGAGGCCCGGCCAGGTGTCGTAGAGCGGGAAATACTCGCCGAAGGGGACCGGGCGGGCCTTGTCGGTCCGGGCCGCGACCTCCGAACCCGTCCAGGCGACCACCGTGTTGCGCCGCGGCACCCTGTAGGTGCTGACCCCGTACAGGCCGTCCGGCGGGACGGTGGGCAGCAGGCTGGGGTCGCGCACCGCGCTCTCGCTCCAGGCGACGACCTCAGCGGGGCGGCGGCTCTGGGTGGTCAGGCGGGCGGAGGCCTGATACAGCGCGTCCTGCGGCAGTGAGCGGTCGAACAGGTCCACGTCGGTGCGCAGCACCAGCAGGGGCTGCACCGGTCCCTGCCCCGGCACGCGGGTGACCCCGTAGGCGAGGGCCGCGATCCACACCGCCGACATCAGGACCAGCGGCGCCCGTCTCCCCCACCAGAAGCTGACCAGCGCGGCGGCAGTCGCGGCGACGACCACGCTGCCCAGCAGCACCCCGCCGAGGTCCGCGATCTGAATGGCGGGCGTGGGCAGCAGCGTGTAGCCCAGCGTCGGCCAGGGAAACGCGAGCGGTCCCAGAAAACGCAGCCATTCCAGGCCCACCCAGCCGCCCGCCAGCGCCCAGACCCGCGCTTCGGGCGAGCGCACCAGCCGGGCGGCGAGGGCCGCCATCGCCGCGAGAAAGGCCCCCTCCAGCGCGAAGAGGGCGAGGGCGAGGACGCCCATCGGCGCGAACCCGAACAGGTTGCCCAAAAAGGCGGTCAGCCACCACAGGTGCACCGCGCTGTAGGCCGCGCCCGCCCAGAAGATCCGGCCCACCAGTGCCCGCGAGGTGGGGGCCTGGGCCGCGTACATTAGCAAGACGGCGAGGGGAACGTAGGCGAGAAAGCTCCACTCCAGCGGCAGCCCGCAGGCGGCGAGGAGCGCCCCGAGCAGGGCGGCGGTCAGCGGGGGCGGGAGCCGGGTGAGCACTGCGCCATGATACGGACTCGGGCGGTCCCCACCCGACCGGGGGGACTGCGGGCCCAGGGGCAGGCCTGGTGCCGTAGCATGGGGCACTTTGCGACTGGCTTTTCTCAGTGACCTGCACGGCAATATCCACGCGCTGACCGCCGTTCAGCGGTTTCTGGCGGACGCGGCGGTCCACGGGGTGGTGGTGGTGGGCGACCTCGTGGGGTACGGGGCCTCGCCGGGGCCGGTGATCGATTTCGTGCGGCGCGAGGGCTGGACGGCCGGGCTGGGCTCCAGCGACCTGCGGGTGGCCCTGGACCTCGGCGGGCGCTCGGAGCGGCACGGGGTGGCCGAGCAGGTGCTGACCTGGACGCGCGGGGTGCTCTCGCCGGAGCAGCTCGACTTTCTGCGCCGCCTGCCCCCCGGCGGCCGGATGATGACCCCGGTGGGCCGGGTGCGCCACTTCCACGGCAGCCCCCACGACCCCGAGGACCGGCTCGACCTGATGGCCCCCGAGCGCGAACTCGAGGACCTTGCCGAGACGCTGGGAGCGCGGGTCGTGGTGGTGGGCGGCACGCACGTCCCCTTCGTGCGGGTGGTGGGCGACACGACCTTCGTGGACCCCGGCTCGGTGGGCCTGAGCCTGAACTCGGAGCCGGGGGCCGACGTCGCCATCGTGGACTGCGTGGGCCGCACGCCGCGCGTCACCCTGCACAAGGTGGGCTACGACTACGCCTCCTCCGCCTTCGACGTGCTGGCCTGGAAGTTGCCCCCGGTGATCGCGGACGTGATCCGGACCGGGCGGATGGGCTAGTCGCCCGCTACGCGCCCACGCCCAGCGCCTCCGCGAAGCGCTCGGCTGGCCCCCACACGCCCAGGACGGCCCCCAGCTCGGTCAGGAAGCGGTGATACAGGTCGGGCCGCGCTCCCTCGCCCATCAGGCCGAGGCGCCAGATCGCTCCGGCGGTCGGGCCCATGCCCCCCGCCACGCTGACGCCCCGCGCCCGCAGGGCGGCCCGCACCGCGGCGTCGTC
>NZ_JASNGB010000043.1:11729-18792 GCF_030271215.1 Deinococcus rhizophilus
GGCCCACCGCCGCGGCGCGGGCCTGACGCGCGGTCAGGCCTTCGGCCAGGGCGGCCCGCAGCGCGGCGTGCAACGCGAAGTGCAGGTTCACGGGCACGGTGTGGTGGTAGCTCTGCGCCTCCCAGTAGTCACGCAGACCCGCGAAATCGGCGTACCACAGGGCCGGGGGGCTGCGCCGCGCCGCGTGCCGGGCCAGCGCCCGCTCACTCACGGCGACCGGGGCCACGCCGGGCGGGGCCGAGAGGCACTTTTGCGAGCCGGTGTAGACGTAATCCGCCCCCAGTCCGGCCATGTCGAACGGCTGCATTCCGGCGGTGGTCACGGCGTCCACGCTCAGGAGTGCCCCGCTGCCCGAGATCGCCGCGGCGATCTCGGGCAGCGGGTTGAGCACCCCGGTACTCGTCTCGCCGTGGACGACGGCCACGAGCCGCGCCCCATCCACCTGCGCGGCCACGTCGTCCGGGCGCA
The DNA here is from genome assembly GCF_030271215.1 of Deinococcus rhizophilus. Classification (GTDB taxonomy): domain Bacteria; phylum Deinococcota; class Deinococci; order Deinococcales; family Deinococcaceae; genus Deinococcus; species Deinococcus rhizophilus. The sequence goes on from NZ_JASNGB010000043.1 coordinate 12,198, forward strand.
GCGGCTCGCCGGGAGAAGCGGTCACCCGGCGGACGCGGGCGCCGTGCCGCTCGGCCATCTCGGCCATGCGGGCCCCGAAGGAGCCATTCACGCCGACGACCACCCGGTCCCCCGGCTCCACGAGGTTGGCGAACCCCGCCTCCATGCCCAGGCTGCCCGTCCCCGCGAGCAGGGCGGTGAAGGTGCCTTCGGGAGCGCCGTACAGGGTCCGCAGGTCCCGCTGGATCTCGCGGTTCAGGGCGAAGACCTCCGGGTCCATATGGCCCAGCAGGTCGCGGCCCAGCGCCTCGCGGGCGGCGGGGTGCAGGGGCGTGGGGCCGGGCGTGAGAAGGAGGTGGGGGCGGGCGCTCATGCGGCGAACTGTAGCACCGGAAGCATTCTGGCCACAACGCCGTTGCGTGGGGTGGGGACTTACGGGGGAGAGGCGCAATGCCGTTGCTCACCCCGGGCGATGGTCAGACGATTCGTGATGCAGCGGGGGCGGGTTCCCTAGACTGCCGCGCATGACGACCTTTCCCTCCGGCTCCTCCGGCAGGCTGCCCCTGCGGGCCGTGCTCTTCGACCGCGACGACACCCTGGCCCGCACCGACCCCGGCGTGTACCGCGAGGCGGCGCTGTGGGCGGCGGACCGCTTCGGGCTGGAGGCCCGCGAGACCGGGCGGCGGATGGCCGCGCAGTGGGCCGCGCAGGCCGAGGCGTGGTGGCACCTGCGCTCCGACGAGGACGAGGCCGCCTTCTGGGACACCTACCGCGCGGACCTGGGCCGGGCGCTGGGCCTGACGGACGAACAGGCGCGGGAATTGATGGCCGCCTATCCCTACGAGCGCTTCATGAAACCGGTCGAGGACGCCCGCGCGGTGCTGGAAGCGCTGCGGGCGCGGGGGCTGAAGGTCGGGGTGCTGAGCAACACGCTGCCCAGCATCGGGCGCACGCTGGAGGCACTGGGCCTCGCGGACCTGGTGGACGTGGCGGTCGCCACCTGCACGGTGGGGGTCCACAAGCCGGAGCCGGGGGCCTTCGAGTTCGCGCTGGACGCGCTGGGCCTGCCGGCGGCGGCGGTGCTGTTCGTGGACGACCGCCCTGAGAACGTGGAGGCCGCGCGGGCGCTGGGGCTGCGGGCGGCCCTGATCGACCTGGGCGGGCAGGTGCCGGGGGCGCTGCACCGCCTCCCCGACGTGCTGGGGCTGGTGGAGGAGTCGGTGGAGGGGTGAACGCCCCTCCCTTCCTGATCGACGGGCACCTCGACCTCGCCTTCGGCGCCGCGCTGGGCCGCGACCTCACGCTGGAGCTGGGGGCGCTGCGGGCGAGCGACCCGGTGCAGGGCGAGACGGCCACCGTGACGTTCTCCGAGCTGCGGGCGGCGGGCACGCGGGTGTGCTTCGGTACGCTGTTCGCGCTGCCCCGCACCGCCCAGAGTCCCCACGGCTATGCCGACCACGCGGGGGCACGGGCGCAGGCGCTGGGGCAGCTGGACCACTACCGACGCTGGGAGGACGCGGGGCACCTGCGCCTGCTGCGGACGGGGGCGGAGGTGGCGGCCCACCTCGCGGACCCGGCCGCTCCCCTGGGCGTGGTGCTGCTGATGGAGGGAGCGGACCCGGTGCGGGACGCGGACGACCTGGGGTTCTGGGCACAGGCGGGCGTGCGGCTGATCGGCCCGGCGTGGGGCCGGACCCGCTACGCCGGGGGCACGGACGCGCCGGGCGGCCTGACGGACGCGGGCCGCGAGCTGCTGGCGGCGATGCGGGGCCTCGGCGTGACGCTGGACGCCTCGCACCTCGACGACGCGGCGTTCTGGGAGGCGCTGGAGTTCGGCGGGCCGGTGGTGGCGACCCATGCCAACAGCCGCGCCCTGGTGCCGGGCAACCGTCACCTCAGCGACGGGGTGGCGCGGGCGATCGCGGGGCGGGGCGGGGTGATCGGGCTGGTGCTGCTCTCGCCGTTTCTGCGGGCGGGCTGGACGCCGGGGCAGCCCCGCGCCGGGCTGGAAGCGGTGGCCGACCATGCCCGGCACTACGCGGGGCTGGTGGGCTGGGAGCATGTCGGGCTGGGCAGCGACCTCGACGGTGGGTTCGGAAGCGAGAAGACCCCGGCGGGCATCGACCGCTACCGCGACGTGCCGCGCGTGCTGGAGGTGCTGCCGCCGGGGCAGCGGGCAGCCGTCGCGGGCGGAAACTGGGCGCGGTGGCTCACGCGCTACCTTTGAGGGGTGACGGTTTCCGATCCTCCGCTGCCTGACCCCCGCACCCACGCCTATGACCCGCAGGGGGGGTGGGCCGAAGAGACGCTGCGCGGCCGCCTTCCCGAACGCGACTGGACCTGGGTGACCGCCCGGCCTGCCCGCGCCGGGAACGCCCGACTGAGCCTGCGGGCCCGCCCCGACGCGCTCGCCCCGCAGGTCACCGAGGCGCTGCCGGGAGAGGCGCTGGAGGTGCTGCGGGAGGAGGGCGGCTGGGCACGGGTGCGGACCGTGGGTGACGGGTACCTGGGGTGGGCGCGGATGGAGGGGATTCTCCCTGGCGAGGCGCCCTCCGGCGAGACGCTGACGGTGGGGGCGCTGCGGGCGCACGCCCACGCGGGGCCGAAGGTGAGTCAGCCGCTGGTGGCCGAGCTGTGCCTGGGGGCGCGGCTGACGCGGGGACCGGGCGACGTGGTGACCGAGTCGGGGCGGCGCTGGGTCCCGGTGGCGCTGCCGGACGGCACCGGGGCCTGGGTGGGCGAGGGGGTCCTCTCCCCCACCCAGGCCGCCGACGTGGCCGACCTCGCCCTGCGGCTGCTGGACACCCCCTACGTGTGGGGCGGGCGCAGCGCGTGGGGGCTGGACTGCTCGGGGCTGACCGGGCTGGCGTACGGGTGGGCGGGCCGCACTCTGCCGCGTGACGCCGACCAGCAGCAGGCCCTCCTGACCCCGGTGGAGACCCCGGGGCGCGGCGACCTCGCCTTCTTCCCCGGCCACGTCGGGCTGATGCTGGACGGGCGGCGGATGGTCCACGCCAACGCGACCCACATGCGGGTCACGGTGGACACATTGGGCGAGGGCGACTACGGGGCGCGGCTGGCGGGGTCCCTGACCGGCTTCGGGCGGTGGACGCGATGAGCGTGACCTGGGAAACCTGCGAGCTGCGCACGGCCCGGCCCTTCGGCATCGCCCGCTGGACGCAGGCGAACTATCCGCGCACCTTCGTGACCTTCAGCCGGGACGGGGTGGAAGGCCGGGGGGAGGCCGCGCCCAACGCCTTTTACGGCGAAACGGGCGGCACGGTGGAGGCGGTGGTGCCGCTGCTGGCGCCCGCGCTGACCGATCCCTGGGACTGGGAGGGCCTGCGGGCGCGGCTCACGGCGGTGATGCCCTTTCACCATCCCAGCGTGAACTGTGCCCTGGAGATGGCGGCGCTGGAGTGGTGCGCCCGCGCCGCCGGGGTGCCGGTGTGGCGGCTGCTGGGCCTCTCGCCCTCGGGGCTGCCGGAGAGCAGCTACACGGTGGGTCTGGGCGACCTGGACGCGATGCGGGGGGAGGCGCGGGAGGCGGTGGCCCGTGGGCACGGCGTGCTGAAGGTCAAGCTGGGGACGGGGCAGGACGAACAGATCGTGGAGGCGCTGCGCGAGGAGGCCCCGGACGTGGCCCTGCGGGTGGACGCGAACGCCGCGTGGACCCGGCGCCGGGCGCGGCGGCTGCTGGGCGTGCTGGAGGCGGTGGGGGTGGAGTTCGTGGAGCAGCCCCTCGCGGCGGGTGATCTGGAGGGGCACGCGGAGCTGCGCCGCTTTGCCCGCGTCCCCCTTGTCGCCGATGAGAGCCTGCACCACGTGTCCGACGTGCGGGCACTGGCGAACGCCTTCGACGGGGTGAACCTCAAGCTCGCCAAGCTGGGCGGGCCGCTGCAGGCGCTGGAGGCCCTGCGGCTGGCCCGCGCCCACGGCCTCGGGGTGATGATGGGCTGCATGATCGAGAGTTCGCTGGGGATCGCGGCGGCCGCGCATCTGGCCGGGCTGTGCGACTGGGCCGATCTCGACGGGGCGCTGCTGCTGGCAGACGACCCGTTCACGGGCCTGGAGTGGGACGCCGGGCGGCTCTCTCGGCCGGGGGGCGTGGGCTGGGGCGTCGAGCGGCGATGACCGTCACTGTCGCGGTGCTGGGCTGCGGCAACCGGGGCGCGGACGTGTACGCCCGGCACCTCGAGGCGCAGGGGGCGCGGGTGACCGGGCTGGTGGACCCCCGCCCCGCCCGGCTCGCGGAGGTGGCCGCGCGGCACGGGCTGGGGCCGGAGGCGTGTTTTGCCGACCTGAACGCCTTCTTCGCCCCCGGCCGGGTGGCCGACGCGGTGGTGATCGCCACCCCGGACGACGCCCACGTCGAGCCGTGCCTGCGGGCGCTCGCCCTGGGGTACGACGTGCTGCTCGAAAAGCCGATCTGTCTGAACGAGGCGGACCTGGACCGGCTGCTCGCGGCGGAGGCCGCCTCGCGGGGGCGGGTGACCGTGTGCCACGTGCTGCGGGCCACGCCCTTCTTTCAGGCGGTCGCGGCGGGTCTGGCGGAGGGGCGGCTGGGGCGGCTGATCGGCATCACCCACGCGGAGAACGTGGCGTGGTGGCACTACGCGCACTCCTACGTGCGCGGCAACTGGGCGCAGTCTCCCCCGGCGGCGCCCTTCCTGCTCGCCAAGAGCAGCCACGACCTCGACCTGCTGCGGGCCTGGGCCGGAGCGCCGCCCGTGCGGGTGAGCAGCGAGGGCGGGCTGCACCATTTCCGACCGGAGGAGGCGCCGCCGGGCGCGGCCGACCGCTGCGTGCGCTGTCCGGTCCTGGCCTGCCCGTACGACGCGCGGACGATCTACCTGTCCCGCGACCCGCAGAGCTGGCCGGTCACCGTGCCCACGGCGGGCGGCGTGTCCCTGGCCGACGCGCTGGAGCATGGGCCCTATGGCCGCTGCGTCTACGCGGGCGGGAACACCCAGCCCGACCACCAGACGGTCACCGTCACCTTCGCGAACGGCGTGGTGGCCACCCTCACCGTCAGTGCCTTTACCCACAACAACACCCGGACGCTGCGGCTGCTGGGCACCCACGGCGAACTGCGCGGACAGCTGGAACGCGGCGAACTCGACTGGCACGATTTCCGTACGGGCGTGGTCACGCAGGAAGTCGTGGACACCTCCGGCACCCACGGCGGCGGGGACGCGGGACTGGTGGCGGCGTGGCTGGCCTCCTTGCGCGGCGAGGCGGGCGTGCCCACTCCCCTCTCCGAGTCGCTGGACTCGCACCGGATGGCCTTCGCGGCCGAGCGGGCGAGGGCAGGCGGAAGGGTGGAAGGGGTGGAGGGGGGTGGGTCTCGCGGTTGACGTTTTCCTCTCGTGGAGTGCTGCTGGACTGGGAGGGCACTGAACCAAGTGAAAGGATTCACGATAAATCCGGTCGTGAATTTTTTATTTCTAGGAGTGGGTCTCCAGGAAGTCGAGGGTCAGGCGGGCGACGGTTCTTGGAAAGGAGTCGGTCAGGGCGTGGGTGCCGCCGCGCACGTCGCGCACGACCGCGTGGGGAATGGCGCGGCAGATCGCCTGCACGGTCCAGGTCTGAATCACCGGGTCGCGGGTNCTTGGAAAGGAGTCGGTCAGGGCGTGGGTGCCGCCGCGCACGTCGCGCACGACCGCGTGGGGAATGGCGCGGCAGATCGCCTGCACGGTCCAGGTCTGAATCACCGGGTCGCGGGTTCCGTTGAGCAGCAGGGTGGGGGCCCCGACGTAGGGAAGCAGCGGGCCGGTGTCGTGCTCGCTCTGGTCCTGGGCGAGGCGGTACATCCGGGCGGGGCCGGAGCGCAGGTAGGCGGCGAGACCGGGCCGCAGCAGGCCGGGGCGCTCGCAGGGAAGGTCGCGCAGCAGCCGAGCAAACTGCACGCGCACGCTGGGGTTTTCCGGGATGCCGGTGGGGGCGCAGGCGATCAGCGCGGAGGTCGCCTGCGGGTAGCGGGCGGCGAGGTCGAAGATCACTTCCCCGCCCAGCGAGTGGCCGAAGACGGGCGCGCCGCCGAGTCCGGCCGCGTCCAGCCACGCGGCGAGGTGGTCGGTGAGGTCCTCGATCTGGCGCGGGAAACCAGGACGCCCGGCGCTGTGGCCGTGGCCGGGGGGGTCGTAGACGTAGACGGTGCGCCCACGGGCGAGCTCGCGCGAGACACGCACGTACATCCACGAGGCGCAGCCCAGCCCCGGCACGAGAACCAGCGGCGGTCCCTCGCCGCGCACCCAGGCGTGGGTCCGCAGGCCACGCACGGTGGTGTAGAGGGGGTGGCCGCTCACGCGGGGGCCGCTCCCCGGTGGTCCAGCCCGTGGTCCAGCCCATGGTCCAGAAAGTCGAGGACCAGGGCGTTGAAGGACTCCGGGGCGTCCACCATCACGACGTGTCCGGCGCGGGGCAGTTCGGCGTAGCGGGCCCCGGGGATGGCGGCGGCGAGGCGGCGGCCGATGGCGGGCGGGACCAGGGCGTCTCTGGCTCCCCAGACGACCAGCGTGCGGGCGGTGAGGCTCGGCAGCAGGTCCTGCACGCTGTCGCGCAGCAGGTCCCCGGCGCTCTGCCACAGCTTGAGGGGGCCGGTGCGGGCCGCGTC
>NZ_JASNGB010000428.1 GCF_030271215.1 Deinococcus rhizophilus
CCCAGAGTGCCCCGGCGCGGCCGTCCGCCGTGGCCTGCCCCACTGCCCCAACCGGGGCCAGGTCGAAGGTCCGCCCTCCCCCGCTCAGCTGGGGCACTCCCGCGCCCACCGTCTCCCCCATCCGCGTGAGCTGCACGGCCACCTCACGCCCACCGGGAAGCGTCCAGACCTCTCCCCTCAGGCCGGGGGGAAGGCGCAGCGACAGCCTCTCCGGGGCCACCCCGGCAGGCAGGCGGTAGCGCAGGGTCACGCTCTCGCCGGGACCGAGGGCGCGGTCGGCGCCGGGGTTGAGCCAGAGCAGCCCGGTCGTCTGGGCCCGTGCTGGAAGCTGCACCGGAGCTGGGGCCGGGACACCCGGCGCCGCCGCCCCTGCTCCCAGC
>NZ_JASNGB010000429.1 GCF_030271215.1 Deinococcus rhizophilus
GGGCCAGCCGGACCGGGCCGAGGGCGCGCTCGCCCTCACCGGCCCGCTGGAGGGCGAGGACGAGGGCCGCGCCCGCATCGTGCGGGCCGAACTCGCCCGGCAGCGCGGCGACCGGAACGCGGCGCTGGAGGAACTGCGCCCGCTGGACCCCGGCACCCTGTGGGCGCGGGAGGAAGCGCACGCCTTTCCGGAACTGTTCGCGCTGCTCCCGGCGGCGGGGTTGCCCACCCCGGCCCCCCTCCCGCGCCCTGAGCGCACGGTGGTCCGGGTGCGGGCGATGGGTGCCCCGCGCGTGGAGGTCGGCGGGCGCCCGGTGCCCCTCGGCGGCCCCGGGCTCGCGGTGCTGTGCGCCCTGCTTGGC
>NZ_JASNGB010000430.1 GCF_030271215.1 Deinococcus rhizophilus
CAGGAGGCCCCGCCCCTGCGCCCGGCCCCTCCAGCCGGGGCCGGGGCCGAGCCGACGCCGGACCCCGTGCCCACCGACGCACCGGAGCCGGAATCCCCTTCACCCATCGTCGTGACGGCCGCTCCGGCAGAGGTTGTCCCGGACTCCTCACCCACCAGCACCCCCGAGCCCGCCAGGGTCACGCCTCCCCCTGCCCCGCCCACCCCCCGGCGGCGGCGGGGCGAGGAGGTCCGCATCACCTGGGACCCGGACGGCACCCGGCGGGTGGTCAAGCCGGGGCAGGAGGCCGCACCCGCACGTCAGGCCCGGCGCCCGGCGTGGCTGTGGCCCCTGCTGGCGCTGCTGGCGCTGGCGCTGG
>NZ_JASNGB010000431.1 GCF_030271215.1 Deinococcus rhizophilus
GCCGCCGAGGGGACCGGGGGACGGCGGGCGGGGCGCAGGCAGGCCGGGCCGCTGCGCTTTCGCCCGGCGCGGCAGGCCACGCTGCTCAAGGAATGGCGGATGGTGGGCCGCGACCCCGAACTGCTCTCGCGCACGCTGCTGCAACTCGTCTACCTGCTGCCGCTGATGGCCTCGGCGTGGCGCGGCTCGGTGGTGGGGGCGGCGAGCGCGGGCATTGTGCTGCTGGGAGCCAGCCTCGCCTCGGCCCTGGCGCACCTCACCCTCAACGCGGAGGACGCCCCGGACCTCCTCGTCACCGCCCCGCGCAGTCCGGCGGCCCTGCGGCGCGACAAGTGGCTGGCCGCCGCCCTGCCGCCC
>NZ_JASNGB010000432.1 GCF_030271215.1 Deinococcus rhizophilus
ATTCCCGCGCGTGAGATTGCTGCCCTGCTCCAGGGCTGCTCGGCGGGCGATGCCGCGGTCCACTGCTTTCTCCTCCTGCTTCTGCTGCTCGCGTAGCCCCTCGACCGCTTGCTCCCGGCGGACTTCCTCGGCGTCGAGGATCGGCGGCACGTGCGTCTCCAGAGAGCGCCAACTGAAGGAGTGTTTTCCTCCAGCTCCTCGTTTTGGGACGGATACCCTCTCGGGTCCTTGGCCCCCACGAGCAAGAGGTCTGTAAAAAGTGTTCAAAAGTGATAGCTTTTAAGTCAATCATGCCTGAAGCTTTGAACACCTCCCTCGAGCGACGTTGGGCGACGTTTCGGAGGCGGACTCCTCCC
>NZ_JASNGB010000433.1 GCF_030271215.1 Deinococcus rhizophilus
GTTTGCCGAACTGGACGGCTGGATTCACACCCTGAACCGCGTGCGTGGCCTCCACGTCGTGCTGCTGTACCTGTGTTGTGGCGATCTCCGCTTGCCCTGGGGGTTCAAGATTTGGCGTGGGAAAGCCACGTCATCTCCCTCAGACTTGGCCTTACGGCTCGTCCAGCAACGTCCCCCAACCAGCCGTTCACGCGCCAACCAAGTCCATCTTCTCGCAGACGCCGGGGTTGGCAGCGCTGCCTTCATGTCCGGGGTTCGAGCGTTGGGACTGGACTGTACCGTGGGGATGCGGGCGGATCGGCTGACCGTGGACGGTCAGCGTCTCAAAGACATCACGGCGCAGCAGCGTCGCGTC
>NZ_JASNGB010000434.1 GCF_030271215.1 Deinococcus rhizophilus
CCTCGCGCTGCGACCCCTTCAGGCCCAGGCGCTGCGCCCGCCGGATGGACGCCACCGACTCCGCGAGCCGCCCCTGCCGCCGCAGCGCCACCCCGAGGTTGTGGTGCGCCCCGTCGTAGTCGGGCTGCACGCGGATCACCTCGCGGTAGCGGGCCTCGGCCTCGGCCAATCGCCCTTCTTCCAGGTCGAGGTTGCCCAGGTTCGTCCCCGCCCGGTAGTGCCCCGGGTCGTGGGTCAGGGCCGCGCCGAACTGCTCGCGGGCCTCCTGCCCTTCCTCCCGCAGGGCGTGCAGCACTCCCAGCGCGTTGAGCGCCTCCGGGCGCGTCAGCGGGTGCGCCAGCGCCGGGGCGAG
>NZ_JASNGB010000435.1 GCF_030271215.1 Deinococcus rhizophilus
TTTTTTAAGATCGTGTTCTCCAGTGATAACTGCCCGCAAAACCGCTCCAGCTCGGCAATGCGTTGTTCCAGTGACTGGTTGGGTTTGGCCTGGTCGGTGAAGGCCGCTGCCCCACGGGCCTCGACTTCTTTGCGCCAGCGATGAATCAGGCTGGGTGAAAGGGCGTGTTCCCGGCAGAGCTGGGCGGTGGTCTTTTGACCTTCGTTCACCTGGTTCACGATGTCGAGCTTGAACTCACGGCTGTGGGTACGTCCGGGCATAAAGGCTCCTTCGCGGTGTGGTCAGCCTACGGGCTGACGGGGGCGAAGTGCCTTGCCTCTCGGTCCGCTCCTGGGGGGTCAGTCCA
>NZ_JASNGB010000436.1 GCF_030271215.1 Deinococcus rhizophilus
AAGCGGCGCTGCTGGCCCTGGCCGCCGCCGCGACCGGGCAGCGCCCGCGTGACTGGTCGCCCGACTTGCTCGCGGCACTGCGAGACCCCCTGCACGCGCCCCTCTTCGACGCCTCGGCCCGGCAGTATCAGGCGCAGGCCGCCGCCGACCGGGGCGATCTGGAGGAGGCCGCGCGGCACCTGCAAGAAGCCCTGGACCTGACCGAGGGCCAGCCGCCCCTCCTGCGGGCCGGATTCCTGGCCGAGCAGGCCTACGTCGCGGCCCGCCGGGGCGACGCCGCCACCGCCCGCGCTGCCCTCAGCGCCGTGCCCGCCACCCCCCTGCTCCCGGACAGC
>NZ_JASNGB010000044.1 GCF_030271215.1 Deinococcus rhizophilus
ACCCATGCCTTCCCAAACATCTTTTTATGTCAAATGCTCTAGGGCATGCCGACGCCAGCTTTACTCTGAAGGTCTACACGCATCTGTACGACGACCAACGGGCGGCAGGGGCTCTGTCCCTGGATGACCTCTTGGAGACGGGAAGCGAGGAAAATAGCCCTATCCCACGGCCTACATCAACAGCTGACCTGAGCCAGGGGCTGGAAGCTCTGAAGCAACTCCATCAGGCCCTGGGCACCTTCCTTGAAACGGCACCGGAATGGGCGGCGACAGTCCTTGAGGAGATGACCCAAGCGCGTACCCCAAATGCAGATTCTGACCGCCTGCGAAAGTTATGAATGGAGGCCACTACGAAGCAGGCTTGTATAGCGCTGAAAGATCGATTTTGTGTCTCCGGTTCTGCCACCCAGAGATGACGGAAGGTTGTATAAGCTTCCCTGGCACCTGTCTAGAAAACCAAGCTAAAGTGGACCATGACCAACTTCGAGATCATGGTCGCCAAACTTGATCTGGTGGGGACCGCCCAGCGTGTGGCCACCATGGACCTCAACGACCGCAAGCGGTTGGTGCTGCGGGCCGTTCAAGAGCATGATCTCGAAGGCCTTTGGGAGCTGGTGCGCTCCTACCTGGTGCTTCACGGTCGCCGTGGGACCAAGATCAGTCCGGCCACCCTTCGCAAGTACAAAGCGTGTTTGCGAGCTTATTGGACCTGGGCCGACGAACATGGCGTCTCACTGACCCGGCCTCACCCAGATGCGGGCCACGGCTTCCTGCGCCACCTCGAGGGTCAGGGGATGGTCAAAGCGTCGGTTGGCGGCTATCTCGCGGCCTGTCGTGCCCTTTACGAAACCCTGCACTGGTCGGGCATCCGCGAAGACGATCCCTTCAAGCTCACCCGGCCCACCCAGGATCCACGGTCTCCCCTACTCAAGGGCAAGCCGTACACCCTGGAGGAGGTTGAGCGGCTGCTGGCGGTCGCGGACGCTGAGGGCGCAGTGGTCATCACCCTGGGTGCGGACTGTGGCCTACGGAATGCGGAGATCGCGAGCCTGCGCCGGAGAGACGTTCACCTGCACCTCGACCCGCCTACAGTATTGGTCCAAGGGAAAGGGGCCAAAACGCGGGAGGTCGTCCTGTCGCGCCGAGCAGAGGCCGCCCTTCGGCGCTGGTTCGACCAGACAGCGCATCTCCCCCACCCGCTCGTCCTCGTTGCCAACTCTACGGACCGGGTTCAGGACATCGTGCGCCGGATGTGCGTCCGGGCTGGCGTTCCCTGGGAGAAACGCAAGGTGCATGGCCTGCGCCGCACCGCTGGGACGCGTGCCTATACCGAAAGCCGCGACCTGCTGGACACCCGGGATTTCCTGGGCCACAGCCAAGCTGCGACGACCGAGGTCTACATCCACTACGCCAGGGCACAGGACAAAGCGGTTAACCGCGACTGGTAGGCCAGGAAGGAGCAGCCCAATACACCTGAGAATTTTCAACCGGCCTCTGGCCTCTTGCGGCACACGAAGCACAGACGCGCCGCGCTGGAGCGTGGCTCAGGGCAGACCCTGAGCCCGTTCCAGCGCGGCCTTGACGGTAGCAGCACCCACGACCCCGTCTTGCCGATAGCTGCGCCAGCCTGCGGGCAGCAGTGCGAGCCACCTCGCTTCCAGCGCCGGGTCGACGAGCTTGCGGGCCGTCTCCTCTTGCCCCAACCGCTCGGCCTGACGTGCGAGGGTAGCGAGGAAATGGCGTGCATTGCGCTGGTCGTCGGGCACCGCAGGTGCCGTGGGTACAGGGCGGCTGGCCGCCTCCTTCAATACGCGCTCCTGTTCGAGCAACTGGACCGCGTGCCGGACAATCGCCTCGTTCGGGTCAATGCCGCGCCGGTAACTCTCGAACACGGCGGCAAGGCCGTGCCGCCAGAAGGCAGCGAGGTCCCTATCCACGAGATCACGGGCAAGGGCCGCTCGGCCCTGCCGATCTGCCTCCTGCACGAGGGCCGCAACAAAGGCTGGCCAGGTCCGTTCGCGCGTGAACTCTCGAGCGGTGAGCTCTAGCAGTTGCAGCAGGCCGGGAGTCAGCCGGGTGCCGTCCCGCACGGCCGCCTCTAGGATCGGCCGCAGCTTTGGGCTGAGCCTGGACAGCATCTGCGGGTGGCGCCGAACAAGGGCCAGCAACTCCAGCGGAATCGGTCGCTGCTCGGGCGGCTTGGGGGTCGGCGGCATGGGCTTGGGCGGTGGAGTGGGACGCACAGTTCGCTGGGGCGTGCCAGCAGGGAGAGGTGCCGACAGCGGCTGGGCCAGGGCGTACAGGACCTCTTCGAAGGTGGCGAGGGAGGCCGCGTGCTGGGGATCCAGCGGTGGTGCGAGCAGCCCCCGGACCGTCGGCGAGAGCTGAGTCTGCACCGTCGGCCACCGCTCCCGCAGCTCGGCGATCACCCGGGGCGGCAACACCAGAGTGCCCACGTCCCGGCGAGACCGGTGCTGCCGGAGGATTCTCACCACGGCAGTCACGTCCACGGCGTGGCCCCGCAGGAAATCGGCATAGGGCTCGCCCAGCGCGCCGAGCCACGACATCGCATGGCTCGTCTTCGCGACGGTCGTCTCGATCCGGTGCTGAACGGCGAGGGCGCGAACCAGGTGTAAGAAGGTGTCCGAGCGGCGCAGCGCCGGCTCCGGCTGAGGGTTGAGCAGGGGCTGGGTGAGTTCCTGCAGCGTCCGGAGGATCTTGACGTCCAGAGGCCGGCCGCTCTTGAGCGCGGCGATCAGCGGACCGCGGTTGGCCCGCTCGAGGGCCGTCCGCAGCAGATCTCCATCCAAGTGATGGTCCGCCGCCGACCAGATTCTCCGGGCATGGCCCGCCCATCGCCGCCCCCGCTCCTCGTTCGCCTCGCGCATAGCCCGGTCGAGTTCCCGGCGATCGTCGGCAGTCAGGGGGTCGTCCGCGAACCGCAAGGCGGTCCATACGCGGTCGGCGACGTCGGGGGACAGGAACCGCTGCACTTCCTCCCAGCGGTCGCGGACCTCCCGTGGCAGAGCGGTGGGCCGGTCCCTGGGCGTGGTCTTGGCCGAAGTGGCACGCTGCGGTTTCGCCGCCCTGGACTGCCGCTCCCGCCCCTCCGCGTGCCGCTCGGCGCTCTGCACGGCCTCCTCAACCATGCGCCGCAGGTATGGCGCGACCGGCAATTTGCCGTCCCCCAGAGCCCGGAGCACGAACGCGCGGGTGAAGGCCGGCAGGTCCCCCAACACCTCGTCCTGGCGGGCCTGTACGCGCCTGCGTAAGTCGGCGGGCAGAGGCAAGTCCGGCTCTGTGGGAGCCGGCGGCGGGGCTGGGGGCGAGCGCCGGTCGAGGTCCTGTCCCCGTTGCAGCAGGGTGGCGTAGAGCGGAGGGGGCAACGGTTGCCCGGCGGCACGCGACCGTTCCAGAGCCAGCTGCTGTGCCCGGGTGAGCTGTGCCTGGGTGCGGAGACGGGCATCAGTGAGGTAGGCCAGGGCCGCGCGGCGCAAGTAAGCGTCATAGTCCAGCTGCGAGTCCTCCAACCACGAGCGGTGCTGACGATAATAGGGCAAGTCACGCAACAGGCCCCGAAGGCTGTTGCCGTACCCCCGGGCCTTATGCACGTCCAGGACATGTTCGAAGATGCAGCTGCTGCCCACTGGGCCCTGCACAGACCCGTCGGCGCAACGCACGTAAAAGGCGTACTGGCGGCGCGACCCCACGCCGCAAACGACGCAGCCGAGTGCAGTCGTGGGCTGGCCGGCGTCGACGACGCTGAAGTTCCCGGGATCGAGCAGGAAATCGTGCCGCCTCCCACGAGTCCGGAAAAAGGCGGGGACATGCGAAGGCGGCAAGTCCGGCCGCAGTTCCGAGGCGACCTTTTCCAGCACCGCTCCGAACTCCGGATGGGCGGCGAGGTTATGGCGCTCGAGAGAACCGGGAGTGGTCATATGGTCCAGTCCATTGTCAGCCATTCATGCTGTGTGGAGGCCGCATATTCGTGTGCCGTGTCCTGCCTGTTCTCGAAAGCTCTGGTGGCCTAATCCCCCAGCCATTCGCAGTGGACGTGTCTCCAGTGGCGCAGTCGCCCTTCTCCGCGCGGGTCAGCAGGACCCCAAACTCTTCGTGACGTGCGCCGGTCCCGTGCCGGGCCGCGAGATACCGTCGACCTCGGTGAACGCGCCCAGGAACCATGCCATGGCGTCCGTGTCCATACCTCCACTGTAGTCCAGGCTTTCGGTTTTCCGTCCGACGGAAAAAGGCGGGCGAAGTACCTTACCGGTGGAGGTTACCGATGCCACTGCAACAGAAATTCCAACCACAGCTGACGATGACCCTGGAAAGCCCACAGGTGGTACGACTGGACTTGGCGCCGGCTACGACCCCGCTCCGGCCGGGGCAACTGAACCTGGCGGTCGTCACGGCGCAAGACGAACTCGCGCCGCTGCGGGACGCCGCCGTCCACGTGCCGCACCCGGTCGCCCTGATCTCGACTTCAGGTCAGCTGCACCGTGACCTGACCGGGCGCACGGAGGACCACGCCCGCCGCCCGGTCGACCTGCTGCGTGCGGTGTCGCTGGCCGGCACCCTGCTGGCGGACGCAGTGCGGCGTGGCCCCACGAGGATGCTGCTGATGTGGGACCATGTCCCTCCGTCCCGGCTCGAGCTCGAACTGCTCGTGTCCTCGCTGGCCCGGCAGAACATTGCTCTCGACGTGATCACCACGGCCGCCGCCGAGCCCGCCTGGGCCGCCCTGACGTCCCGCGCCTTTGGCCGGGTGTCGGTTGGGCGGGCACACCCGGTGGAGAGCTTCGGCACTTACCTCGAGGAGCGCCGCGGCGTCGTCCTGGAGGGTGCGGAGGTCACGGCCTACGGTCTGGTGGGCATCGGTCCGCAGTGGTACGCGGGCCGGACCACCCTCCCGCCTCTACGGGAGGGCGAAGTCCATCGCCTGCATCTGCGGCGGAGTCCGCGGGCTCCCGAGCCTCCCCGCATCGAGGTGCGTTTCCTCGGCCTGGGCTATTCGGTGATGGTGCCGGTTCGCGGCATCCGTGCGGCCTGAGGGCACGGCAGTGGCCCAGACGTTCTGGCAAAGCTATCAGGCCTTCCTGGCCCAGGCTCGCCTGTGGGCAGGAGAGAGCGGTGAGCGGGCGGTGGTAGACGCGGTGCGCCGGCGAGCGAGGCGCGACCCGGAGGCCTTCCATGCCTGGGTGGACGAGAACGGGTGGGGCCGGGCCTACGTGGAGCGCCACCTGCTGTATGTGGTCGACCATCCTGAGGAGGTGCGTGAACTGCTGCGCCGGGGCTACCCGGCGCGCCGCATCCCCCTGCGCTCGCTGGACCGGGCCGCCCTGGTCGCCGCGCTGACCGAAACCGACTGGCGCGGCGCCGTGGATCGGCTTTTCGGGCAGTCGCGCCGCCCCCGCTGGGCGAACCAGAGGGTGTGGCTCTTCGACAGCAGTCCCCTACTGCGCCGGCGAGAGGGGCTGGCTCCTTCGGTCGCCGAGGCGCTGATCGAGGTCGTCTGTCCCCCGGGCGGGTTCGTGGTCGACCCCCTGGCCGGCAGCGGTGAGATCGTCCGTGCGGCGCGCGCCACCGGGCGCCACGCCTGGGGCGGTGACCTGCGGCCCTCCAGCACCGACGTTGTGCGAACGGATGTGGTGGACCTTCTGCAGCATGTCCCGGAAGGGTCCGCCGATGCCCTGGTCCTGCACCCCCCGACCTTCGAGAGCTGGGCCAAGACGACAGAGGCGCTTGTGAGCGCGCCGCTTTCCGAGCATTACGCGGCCTATCTCGACGCTATCGTAGGGTTCCTGCAGGCGTCTCGGAAAGTGCTGAAGCCGGAAGGCGTGGTGGTGCTGATCGCCCGCCCGCCGCGGGACAGCCACGTGTTCCTGGCACCGTTCGAGCTGGCGCTGGGCGAGCGCGGCCTGACGCCGGTCGGCTACCGGCTTGCCGTGAGCCGGGACGGGACCGAGGACTGGCACTTTTTCATCGCACGCCCCACAAAGGAGTGAGACGCCATGACGTCACGCAAGCTCGTCTACGGAGTCCTGAACGGAACGACTACGCGGCCTCCGGACCCGCGCTCCTGCGCGCGATCGCCGCGAACGTCCTGATGTTCGGCGAGCCGTTCACGATAGGGCAGCTCAAAGACTGGTTCGGCGCACAAATGGCCGAGAATCTCGTGCCGAGACGGAGGAAGACGAAGCCCCGTCCGAAGGCTACGTTCCGCGCCCGATGACCGACGAGGTCGTCCTCACGTACGACAACATCGTCGAGGATCAGGTGGAGGACTCCAGTTGGCTCGAGCACCCCATGCAGGAGGAGTTGCCGGGCAGTGTGCGCGCCCTCGGCACGCTGCCGTCCTACCGCGGCGGGCTCGGCCTGCGCGAGGAGCAGCTGCCTGAAGTCGAGCGGCTCCTGCGGGAGGAGGGCTTTGACATTGTCCGGGACGACGCCATGATCGCCCTCATCGAGGATCACGAGATCGGTCTCGACGGTCTCCTTGAGGCCACAACCGCTCTGATGGCCCTCCTGGGGAGCTGGGAAGCCCAGGCCTGAGCGTTCGGCACGGGCGAGCCAGCACAGCGGTTCTGTGCTGGCTCGTCCGTCTCCTGCACCCGCCGCAGATCCGGCTGCGAACCGCTGGTCCATCCGTTAGGCTCACCGAGTTGCCGCTCTCCTCTCCACGACCCACCTATCCCACCTTCACGGCGGAACACACCTGCGTTACCCTCCCAGCGCCCCGTCCGGGAGGTCTGCTGCTGGTCGGTGGCCACCTTGTTCCTCGGGCTGGCAACGTCCAGACCATGCCGTTTATCGAGGTCTGGAGCGCCACAGAGGTGAGCGTCAACGTCCACGACTGGGTCGGACGGCTGCACTTCACGAGCACGGACGGAGTGATCGACGAGACAGTCCACGTTTTCCCCTCCAAGCTCGCGCCAGAACCGGACGCGGCCTTCGCCGCCCTGCGCCGGATGGTGGACCGCTTGCCCGACCTCACCGCCCAGCTGGGCTATCCGACACACCTTGTTCCGGTGACCGAGGGGCTTCAGAGCCAGCCCCTCCAGCTCGCGGACGTGGAGGAGGCAGCGCTTGGGGCGTGGCGGCTGACCCGGGCCTGGCACCGCGCGCCGCGCTGGACCCAGGGCGCGGAGCGGCGCGTCGTGCGGGGCGGAGGTGTGCCAGACCGAGTGGACTGGCCCCTCACCCTGGACCACTGGAGCCGGGGGGGCTTTCCGGACCACGTGGCCCGCGACCTGCCGCACCTCACCCGGCCGGAGGGCCTGCGCTCCCTCAGGGAACTGTGGGCCGCCGTGGCGGCGAGTGCTGGGGGGCTCCAGGGCGGCGAGGATCTGGCGACGCGGGCGCGGGCCGCCCTGGGAGGACTTCCGGAGCCGGACCGGACCGGCCCGGCCAAGCAAGGGCCCACCTCGCGGGCCGCGCGGGCGCTGCTCAACCGGCTCGGCCGCCTACGCCGCCAGGCCACCGATCTGCCCCTGGGTCACGTCCGCATGCCGGACCTGTACGAAGTGTGGGCCCAGGTCAGTGTGCTGCAGGTCCTGGGGTCAACTGAGCAAAGGAACAGCGGATTACTTTAGTAACCAAGACTACAATTTCGCAGATATTGTGCAAGCCAATGCCACCAAGTCAAGCTTCGCAATAGGGTTTCGTGGTGCGGAAAATACGTGTCCTCCGCACAAACGGAACGGACTCAAAAACAACCATTTCCGCTGGATCGCAGTTCGGTGGGCCGAAGTGTGTATCAGGTGTGGCCGCACGACACCGCCGGGCTGGTGATGCTGTACCTGCGCCTGACCTTGCAGGGTACGCAGCGCTCTCGGGCCTTTGTCATCGAGCCCCCCTGGGGAGTGACGCCCCTTCAGTTCTGGGGCGGCGGCTCACGCCAATGGGCAACGAACGTGCTCTGCTGGTGGTCCGCAATGTGACACTTGATCAAGAGTTGAAGGCCACGGCGTCCTTTACGGAGCAGCACACCGCCCCCAGCGGGAAGCAACCAGGATCAAACATGCGCCAGCAGGACTACGCTGGACCGCTTGACCGTGACAACCTGAACCGGGTGAAGTGACTGCTCAGGCTCTCCGGGGCAGCGTGAACCCGAAGGTCGCCCCACCTCCCAGCGTGCCCTGCGCGAACACCGTGCCGCCATGCCGGGTGACGATCCGCCGGACGTTGGCCAGGCCCACGCCGGTCCCCTCGAACTCGTCGGCGCGGTGCAGGCGCTGGAACACCCCGAACAGCTTGTCCGCGTAGCGCGGGTCGAAGCCCACCCCATTGTCCCGCACACAGATGGCCCAGGCGTCTGGACGTTCCTCCGCCCAGACTTCAATCACGGCCTGACTGTTCTTGCGGGTGTACTTCAGTGCGTTGGACAGCAGATTCGCCAGGACCTGCCGCAACAGGTCCTGATCCCCCATCACCAGCGGCAACGGGGCAATTCTCCAGGTGCTATGCGGCGTCCATACCTCCGGTGCCAGTTCCGCCTGGACATCCGTCACCAGGGTGCCCAGATCCACCAGCCTGAGATGCAAGGGTTGCCGTGAGGTGCGGGACAGGTCGAGCATCGCGTCAATCAGGGTATTCATGCGCTGTGCCGCCTGATCAATCACCGCGAGGTAGCGGACCGACTTCTCGCTGAGCTGATCCCCCAATGAGGTCCGCAACAGGGTGTTGAACCCCGCGATGTGCCGCACGGGGGTCCGCAGGTCGTGCGACACGCTGTACGCAAAGGCTTCAAGTTCCTCATTGGCGTCACCCAATGCCTGGGTGCGGACGTCCAGCGTATCCCGTTGCGAGGTCAACTGCTGAATATGCTCAGCCCGCTCCAGCGCCAGGGTTAGGCTCCGCAGGGTCGTCTCCAGCACCGCCTTGTCGGTCCCGGTCCAGGCCCGCTGACGAAACAGACCAATCCCAAAGATGCCGATGGGTGTTCCCTGGACGAACAGGGGCAGTGTCACGACCGCCTGAATATGCTGCACCACCTCCAGCGGGGTATCCGCGCCCTGAGCGTACACGTCCTGGTAGAACGGCTGCCCCGTCGTGAATGGGAGAGCCAAGGTGGGGCGGTCTTGCGGCAGGCCCGCCTCGACCAGGGCTTGCAGCGCCGGGTGGCCCAGATCGCCTACCTGCGCTCTCATCCGCCACAGGCCGTCTTCGAGTTCGTAGTACACGGCGTACCCGGACGGCAGCAACTTGAGCACAATTTCCTGGGCACGCTGAATCAGGGTGTACCGGTCTGTTTCGGACACCAGATCGCGCGACAGCTGCGCGAAAGCTTCCAGGGCCTGATTGCGGCTTTCGGCCTCGGCCTTCTGTGCCCGCAGGGCGCTGGCCTGTTCGGCGCGTTCCAGGGCGAGATTCAAGCTGCCCATCACCGTTTCAAGGAGTGCCCGGTCGGCACGCGACCACTGCCGCCCGCGAAGGAGAGCGAAGCCCAGCACCCCACGCGGTTGCCCCCCCACTGAGATGGGCAGGGTCACCGTGGCCCCCGGGTACGCTCCACTGCCCGTGAGCTGGTCGGCGGCGTGGTCGTAGACCTCCTGGTAGTAGGCCTCCCCGCTGCGCCACGGAATCAGCAGATTCGGGGTCGCCTCAAAGGCCAGGCCCGCGCCCACCTGGGCCTGGAGTTCGGGGGTGTTGGTCTGGCCCACCTGCGACCGGATGACCCACAGCTCACCTTCAGGCTCGTAATACTGCGAGAAGCCGTCCGCAAGCAGCTTCAGCACCACCTCCTGCGTCTGACGAACCAGCCCCAGGGGGTCGCTCAGCACGCTCAGGTCCTGGGTCAGGTCACTGAACGCCTCGAGCATCTTCGTGCGCGCCTCGAGTTCGGCATTCTGCTCCCGTAGGGTTTCGGTGAGCCGGGCGCTGTGCAGGGCGCTCGCCACCTGACCGCTGAGAAGCTGGAGGAAATCTCGGTAGGGGTCGTCAAGGTGTTTGCGGGGATTGAGGCCAATCACCAGCAGACCCAGGGGAGAGACCTCATTCGGATTGGCGAGCGGGAGCCGGACCATCCGGGTTACGGGTTCCGGCCAGGGCCGGACGGTGAGGGGAGGACTGGGCACCACCTGGGCCTCCCCCAACGGCGTCCAGGCTTCGGGGGGCGTGTTCAGCAGCGTGGTCTGCGCCTCATTCAGCCCCGCCGAGGCCGACAGGGCCAAACCACCATCGGCACTCGGCAGGTACAGCATGGCGAAGGGCAGGTCATGGGGGTGGTCCTGCGTGCTCTGCATCACTGCTGCGACGACCTGGGACGCTTCCGTTGCGCCCAGGAGATGAGCCGTGAGGCCCGCGAGGATCTTGGTGCGGCGCGCCCCGAGGACCCGCTCGGTGGTCTCGTTGACCGTGGCAAGCATTCCTTCGACCTGAATCTCGCCGTGGACCGGGGTATAACCGACGTCGAAGTAGCACTCTTCCAGGTAGCCGTGGCGAGCCAGGGGGACCAGAAGATCCACGAAGGCGACGCTCTCGCCACGCTCCAGCACGGCGTCAAAGTAGGGCTTGAGGCTGGGGTAGCCGTCATCCCCGAAGATGTCGGCGGTCCGGCACCCCAGCGCTCCTGGATGCTTGTCAGCCCCCAGGACCGGGCGATAGGCGTCGTTGTACAGGGCGATCAGCTCGTGGGTCCAGCCGAGATACATGGGTTGCTGGGAAACGAGCATCAGCCTGACGTAGGTCCGCAGCGGTGCAGGCCAGGTTTCGGGTGACCCAAGCGGGGTGCTGGCCCAGTCGAACGCCTGCATCCGGGCACCCATCTCGCCCCCACCGTCGAAGAGCGTCCCGTTCACGGGGGGTGCAGGGCCGCCTTCCGGGGTGCGCATGCCCGGTTTTTAGCAGGTCCGGGCATCTTCAGATCGGGGTCATCCCACTTCTCCCACCTCGATGAGGAAGACGTCAAGATCAACGTGGAGGCGTGGCTTCGGCAGCGCGGCATGCAGGGTTCACCAAGCCCACTCGGACGAGTCTTTCCCAGGGAAAACCTTGCAGAGAGAACAAAGAGCACTTTTCCTGCGGGCCGCCGACCGTGTGAGCCAGAACCTGTGGGCCAATGCCTCCCCGCCACCTCGACAGCAGCGCTGCTCCGACGCACGGTGACACCGCCCTAGCCGGGCTGGTGAGACGCACAACCGGATCTCCCGGACCGCTGCTCCCGTGGGGCGGAGACTCCGCACGCGCGCCAGCTCTGGCCCGGCGTTGTTTCCACAGGACGCTCAAGAGGGGAGGCCGTGGTAAGGACGATGTTAAAAATGACCAGCAGGGGCGGAGCGTGGAGGGACTCCTGGGGGGACATCTGGCCGGGCGCTCGTGGGCAGGCGCGGCGCCCCCGCAGGTGGGAGTCTCCCTGACCACCTTCTTTCCTGCCTGAAGCCCTCTTGTCTGCTGTGCGGCAGAGGTGGCAGCATTTTCAGGGTGAAGCTGCCCCTCGTCTCGTCTATGCCGCGTCCCCTGACCCTGATCCTGCTGCTGTTCGGCATGATCGGCACTGTCGTCCTGAGCGTGGGGTGGTATTTCGCGGACGCGCTGGTCTGGGCACCCCCGGTCCGCAGACGGATTCCGGCGACCCGTGTTCTGGGACTCCAGGGCGATCAACAAGCCCCGGACCTCGACGCCCGGACTGCACAGGCGCAAGCTCCCCGGCTGACCCTGACCCGCAACCCGGCCACCACCCGGCCCGGCGTGCTGGGGCTGGAATGGGACGGCCCGGCAGGCCGACAGGCCTTTGCCCAGCTCGGCCCGGTGCTGGCGCAGACCCGCCGCACCGTCACCCGCGCGGTGCAGTGGCAGGAAGCGGCGCTGGCGGTGGGCCAGGAGGTCCGCCCCAGCACGGTGGGGCTGGGCACGCCCGCGTCGCGGGGCCTCAAGTACCAGGACGTTCTGGTGCCCGCCGAACACGGCCCGATGCCCGCCTGGCTGGTGCCGGGCGGCCCTGATGGAGAAGTGGCGGGCACCGACTGGGTGATCGTGACCCACGGCTACAAGGGGCTGCGGCAAGACGCCCTGCGTATCCTGCCCGCTTTTGCCCGGCTGGGCCTGTCCAGCCTGACCATCACCTACCGCAACGCCCACGGCGCGCCCAGGACGCCCCAGGGGGTCTACCGGCTCAGCGCCGAGGAATGGGAGGACCTGGAAGCCGCCGTGCGCTTTGCCCAGGTCCAGGGCGCGCGGCGGTTGCTGCTGATGGGGTTCAGCATGGGAGGCGGCATCACCCTGGCCTTCTTGCGGTACAGCGCGTTGGCCCCCTTGATCTCCGGGGTGGTGCTGGATTCCCCGCCGCTGGAGTGGCGTTCGCTGATCCGTCACTTCGCCCGGCGGTATTACATGCGGCCCTTCGCGCGCTTGGTCGAGCAGCTGACGGTCCTCAAAAGTGGACAGGACTTCGACGCGGTCGATCACCTGAGCGTGATGGACCGCTTCCAGACGCCCATGCTGCTCTTTCACGGCAGCGCGGACCGGACCGTGCCGGTGGCGCATGTGGAGCGCTTCGCCCACGCCCGCCCCGACATCGTGGAGTATCACCGGGTAGAAGGAGCCGAACACGTCCGGCCCTGGAACATGGAACCCGAGAGGTACGAGCAGGCCTTGACCCGCTTCGTTCAGCGGGTGCTGGCGGACTAGCACGTCTGAATGCGAGACGTAGCGCAGCAGGAATAGGCGTTTTGAATGCCCTGCACGCTTCCTTCTAGGGTCACGGCACAGATCGATCCTGACTCGACGCCAAGGGTGCGGAAACGTTCGTTTCCGCACTGGCCGTGATGCCCTGAATGAAAGAGCTTCCTCGCGTTGCAAAACCCTGTTGCACAGCCTCGGGCAATGGCAATAGGTTCAAGCAACCCCAGGAGGCCCCATGCACATCGGTTACGCCCGTGTCAGCAAAGCCCAGGATCAGGACACCGCCGCGCAGCTCCGCGCGCTCAAGGACGCCGAGGTGGCGCGCGTGTTTACCGAACACGCCTCCGGTGGCCGCTGGGATCGCCCAGAACTCCACAAGATGCTCGACCAGCTCCGCGCAGGAGACGTGGTGGTCGTCTGGAAGCTGGACCGGCTCAGCCGCAGCCTGAAAGACCTGCTCCACCTGATGGAAAAGATCGAGGCCGCTGGGGCAGGCTTCCGCAGCCTCACCGAGGCCATCGACACCACCACGCCCGCGGGCCGGATGATGATGCAGATGGTCGGGGCCTTCGCCGAGTTCGAGCGGGCCATGATCCGGGAACGCACCAAAGCGGGCCTCGAACAGGCCCGCCTCGAAGGGCGCACCGGTGGGCGCAGGCGCAAACTGACCGCGAGGCAGGAGCAGGAAATCCGTGAGTCGGTGGGGTCCGGGCGGCACACGGCGGCGCAGTGCGCCCGCCTGTTCGGCGTGCATCCCAGCACCGTCAGCCGCCTGTTACAACGAGAGACCTGACGGCCATGCCCGTCGAATTCCTGACCGATGAGCAGGCGGCACGCTATGGGCGCTACCAGGGTGATCCCACGCCTGAACAGCTCACCCAGTTCTTCTTCCTGAGCGAAGCGGACTTGCGCCTCGTCACCGAGCGCCGACGCCCCGAGAATGAACTCGGGTTCGCGGTGCAACTCGGCACGCTGCGGTTTCTGGGCACTTTCCTGCAAAACCCCTTGGACACGCCCTCGGTGGTCGTGACGCACCTCGCCCAGCAGTTGCGGATCGAGCCGGGCGAGTTCAGGAACTACGCCCTTCGCGCCGCGACCCGCCACAGTCACCGTCAGGCCATCATCGCGGCGCTGGATTACCGCGACTTCGACGGCTTCCAGGCCTTCCGCCTGACCCGCTGGATCTACGCCCAGCTCGTGCTGAGCGCCAGCCGCCCAAGTGTCCTCTTCGATCTGGCGACTGCCCGCCTGATCGAGCAGCGCATCGTGCTGCCCGGAGTCACGGTGCTGGCCCGCCTGATCGCCCGGGTCCGCGAGCGGTTCACCGCTCGCACTTTCGAGGGACTCAGCCAGCGCCTCAATCCGGCCCAGAAAGCCGCGCTGGGCGCCCTGCTGGTCTTGCCGGAAAACGACTGGCAGACGCCGCTGGAAAGGCTGCGAACCCCGCCGACGCACATCAGCACGTCGGCGCTCTATCAGGCCATTCACCGCATTGAGCAGATTCGGGCCGTCGGCGTCGGCACCGTTGACCTGAGTGACGTGCCGGAGTCCCGGCAGGCGGTCCTGGTACGCCACGCCCTGACCGTGCGGGCACAACTGATCGAGCGACTGGGGGAGGATCGCCGCCTGGCGACCCTCCTGGTCTTCGTGCAACATCTGGAGCGTACGGCCACCGATGACGTGCTGGATATGTTCGGCAGCGTTATGAACGACCTGGCCCTGCGGGGCGAGGCCAACCGCAGGCGGGAACGCCTGCGTTCCCTGCAAGACCTCGACCAGGCCGCGTTGCTGCTCCGGGAAGCGGTGGCGGTGCTCCTCGACCCGGACGTTCCACCGGAGCAGGTGCGCTCACTGGCCTTCGAGCGTCTCGGGGAAGCTTCCTTGCGGGCGGCCACCCTGACCGTACAGGAACTCGCCAGCCCGGACGACGATCCGGCTCCGGAGGCCCTGAGCGGTGCCTACGCCACGGTGCGGCGCTTCCTGCGGAGTTTCCTGCTCACCGTGCCGCTCAGCGGCACGGCAGGCGCTAAACCCCTGCTGGACGCCCTGGGCTTCCTGAAGCGCATGGACGAACCGGGAGGCGGCAAGCCGAAGTGGACGGCCGCCCCCAGGGACTTCGTCACCAAACCGTGGGAACGCCGGGTCTTTCCGCAAAAGGACGAGGTGGACCACCAGGCATACACGCTCTGTGCCCTCGACCGCTTGGGGCAGGCTCTGAAACGCCGGGAAGTCTTCGTGGAGCGCAGCGAACGCCACGGTGACCCCAGGGCAGAACTCTTGCAGGGCACCGCCTGGGAAGACGTGCGGGACGACGTCTGCCGCGCGCTGAACCGCTCACTGGAGGTGCGTGGGGAACTGGACATGTGGCGGCTGGAGCTGGACAGTGCCTACCGCGAGGTGGAGCAGCACCTTGCCCAGAACCAGTCGCTGACGCTCACAGTGCAGGACGGTCAACCTCAACTGAGGTTGACCGCACCAGAAGTGCTGGACGACCCACCGAGCCTCACAAAGCTGCGGGCGCAGGTCGCGGCGCGGTTACCCGTAATCGACTTGGCCGAGTTGCTGATGGAAGTCCACGCCTTCACCGGACTGGCCGACGCATTCACCCATGTCGCCGACGGTAAATCCCGGGTGAGCGACCTGCCGCTGAGCGTCTGCGCCGTCCTGCTCGCTCAGGCCTGTAACATCGGCCTGAAAGCCGTGGCGAGGCCGGACGTTCCGGCCCTGACCCTGTCCAGGCTGTCGTGGGTGGGGCAGAACTACGTGCGGGCTGACACGATCACCGCCGCGAATGCACGGCTGGTGAACGCGCAGGATGACCTGCCCCTCGCGCGGGCGTGGGGCGGCGGGGAGGTGGCCTCCGCCGACGGACTGCGGTTCGTCGTCCCGGTTCGCACCATTCACGCCGGTTGGAACAGCAAGTATTTCGGTGCCCAGCGCGGCGTGACCTACTACAACTTCACCAGTGACCAGTTCACGGGCTTTCACGGGATCGTGATTCCGGGGACGCTGCGCGACTCGCTGTACATCCTGGCGGGCCTGCTGGAACAGCAGACCCGCCTCAATCCCAGGGAGATCATGGCCGACACTCACGGCTACAGTGACGTGGTGTTCGGCTTGTTCGCCCTGCTGGGGTACAAATTCAGCCCGAGGCTGGCCGACCTCCCGGATCAGCGCTTCTGGCGACTTGACCGGGAAGCGGATTACGGAGCGCTGAATGACCTGGGCCGCCACACTCTGAATGAGCGGCTGATCGCCGCTCACTGGGAGGACATGCTCAGGCTCGCTGGGTCACTGAAGCTCGGCAAGGTGGGGGCGACCAGCGTGATGCGGACGTTACAACGTGGGGGAAGCCTGTCCAGCCTGGGCCGCGCCGTGGCCGAACTGGGGAGAATAGAGAAGACCCTGTACCTGCTGAACTATGTCCATGACAAGGCGTACCGGGCGCGCATCCTACGGCAGCTCAACCGCGGCGAGCAGCGCCACAGCGTGGCGCGAGTGGTCTTCCACGGACACAAGGGGGAACTCCGCCAGCGGTACCGGGAAGGCATGGAGGATCAACTGGGTGCCCTCGGCCTGGTCGTGAATGCCATCGTGCTCTGGAACACCCGCTACCTGGATGTGGCCCTGACGGAGCTGCGACAGGCTGGCGAACCCGTGCTGGAGGAGGATGTGGCCCGCCTGACGCCCCTGCTGCACGAGCATGTGAACATGCTCGGGAAATACGATTTTACCCTGCCGGAAGAGATTGCCCAGGGCCAGCTCCGACGCCTGCGTGATCCGAACACCCTGGAGGCTTACCTGGAACAGATCGAGTTGTGATCCGGGTTGCTAGAGTAATCCGCTGTTCCGGCTCTCAGGTGACCCCGTCCTGGGGGCCACGGACGGCACCTTCGAGCAAAATGGCCAGGGCCTGTATGTCGGCACCTTCCGTGGACCGGGCGTGACCGTCACGCTCAACCCGCGGCTGGGCTTCCGCGGCGTCGGGCAGAGCCAGCAGCACCTGATGCCGGACCTGCTTGCGGTCTTCGCGACCGGGGACGCCCTGGTCGCGGACGTGAAGTACCGCCCCCTGGACCGGCTGCCCACCGAGCAGGCCCGCGAGGTCAACCGGCAGCTGCTGACCTACATGGGACTCGCGCACGCGGCGACCGGCGTCGTCCTGTGGCCCGCGCCGCCCCATGAACCCTTCCGGGAAGAGCCCCTCCCGGGGGCGCGCGCCCGGCTGCTGCGCCTGCGCTGTCACCCGCTGGATCCCCCCGGCACCCTCACGGCCGCTTTCCGCGCCCTGAACCTTCCTGGAGTCTCCTGATGCATTCGGTCAATGCCTTCGCACAACACAAGATCCTCTACGACACCCTCACCCGCCTGTCCGGGGAGGAACAGGCCGCCCTGGACCGCGCCCTGCTGGGCGGCGATTGGATCAAGGACGTGAACGGGAACCTGCTCTCCGGCCTGCAGGCCCTGCCCCTTCCCCAGGGAGCCCAGACGACGGCCACGCTGGACCTGGCGTTCGACTGGCCGGATACCGCGACCCGTGCCCTGGCGCTGGGCGCAGCGCACCCCCAGCTGCTGGTGGGCGAGGTGCACGGCGCGTCTCCCCGGGGCGACCTGTGGCTTCATCAGCTGGGCCTCGCCGGGGACGTGGACGGCCAGCCGCTCGTCATGTACAGCGGGGTCCCCCGCACCCTGGTGACGGAAGTCCAGCGGCAGCTGCGGGCGGCCATCCGCAGCGAGAGTCCGGCAGTGAGCGCCTACCGCGCTGTTCCCCCGGGGGAGACGGTGCGGGTTCTTGAAGCGCAGGTGGTGACCCGGCAGCGGGACCGGCGGGTCACCAAGGTGAAGGCCGTCAACGTCTACGACCTGCGCCTTGAACAGACCGGTGGGAGCACGCGGCTCCACGCGGTGCGGCGGGCGGGCCTGCGGGAGAACGGCGCACCTCTCCCGGTGCTGGGAGGCAGCGGAATGAGGGCGCTCGTGCTGCACGCCCTCACTGGCGTCCCGGCAGCCCCCTTCGCGGTCGTGGACGGCCAGCCTCCACCCACGCCGCCCGCCTCCGCCGAGCAGCTGCTGGGCCGCCTCACCACCACACCGCCCCCCCCTGTGCCCAGACCCAAGCCTCAGCCGACTCCACCGCCCCGCCCGCGCGCTCCTGCTTCCCAGCCGGAGGCCGCACCACGTCCGCCGGAACCGGAACCCGAGGCGGTGGCCCCACCACCTCCCCCAGCCGATCCCTGGCTCACCCTGCCGGAGCGCATGGCGGTGAATCCCCAAGTCGTGGAGGTCGCCCGTAAGACCCTCGAGCGCTACCGGCCGCTGCTGCTCAGCGGCGCGCCGGGCGTGGGCAAGACCTTGCTCGCCACGCTGCTCGCCGAGGCGCTGTGTGGGGAGGGCAACTACACCCTCGTCACCGCCGACGCCCGCTGGACGAGCAGCGAGGTCCTCGGAGGTCTGCGCGTGGTGCCCGGCAACACCCTGCGCTACGCGTTCATGCCGGGGATCGTGACTCGCACGGCGCAGCGGCACGCACAAAGTATCCAGGCCACGGGACGCCCGCACGCCCTAGAGCATTTGACATAAAAAGATGTTTGGGAAGGCATGGGT
>NZ_JASNGB010000437.1 GCF_030271215.1 Deinococcus rhizophilus
CGGGGCCGCTCGCTGGCGCACCTGGGGAGGGGCGGCTGGCAGGCGGCCCTTGCGCGGGCGGCAGAGTTCGCGCACGGCCGGGCGCTGGGCATCCTGCGGATGGAGGAAGGAGCGCTGCTGGGCCGCTCGGGGGACCAGACCGGAGCGCTGCGGGCCTATGCCGAGGCGCTGACCCATTTCCGGCACGACGGGCGACACCGCGCCTGGACCCTGCACAACATGGGGCTGGCCTGCCTGGTGTCGGGGCGCTTCGGGGAGGCCGAGGGCTACTTCGCGCGGGTGACGGCCATTCGCCGGGGCGCCGAGGGTGCCCGTGCCCGCGCGTGGTGCGGGCA
>NZ_JASNGB010000438.1 GCF_030271215.1 Deinococcus rhizophilus
CGGCGAGTGGCAGCGGACCCAGCCCTTCGCCCTGCCGCCGCACCTGCGCTGGCTGGCCGGGGGCCTGCCCGATCCCCGGCTGCTGCCTCCCTACGCCCGCGCGGACCACGACCTGCTGCATCTGCTGGCGCTGGCGGGCCACAACCGGGTGCGCGGCGGCGAGGAAACCTGGCTGCTGGAGGGCACCCATCCGCTGACCGAGCCCTTGCTCGCGCGGCTGCTGGGGAGCGGGCGGCTGCACTGGGGGGGCGGGCAGGCCCCGCTGGCCCCCGGCCCCGACCTGAGCACGGCCCTGAGCTGGGACCTCGACGCGGGCGGGGTGC
>NZ_JASNGB010000439.1 GCF_030271215.1 Deinococcus rhizophilus
GACCTGCTCGCGCTGCTGGCGGTGTCGCCGGGTGGCCTGCCCCGCGAGGCCGCGCAGGAGGCCCTGTTCCCCGATGCCGACCCGCAGGTGGGCGAGCGCAACTTCCGGGTGACCCTGCACGCGCTGGGGCAGGTGCTGGAGGAGGGCGTCGCCAGCGGCACCTTTCTGGAGCGCGGCGACTGGCTGCGGCTGCAACCCGGTCCCGACCTGACGGTGGACCTGCATGAGGCGTGGGCCTGGCTGGACGCCCCCCCCGGCACGCCCGGCCGCGCCCCGGCGCTGCTCGCCCTTCCCGGCGAGCTGGCGGGC
>NZ_JASNGB010000045.1 GCF_030271215.1 Deinococcus rhizophilus
TGCGGGCTGGGCGGGGGCAGGCGCCGCCGGAGCCGTCGGCGGCGTGTAGCTCGCGCCGCCCACCCCCGCGTTCGGGTCGTTGGCGAGGCGGGCGAACTCCTTGGGGTCCACCGCGCGGGCCACGCCCGTCTCGTAGGAGATCACCCGGCGGCGGTACAGGTTCGCCAGGAAGGCGTCCATCGTGACCATGCCCTCCCGCGCCCCCGTCTGCATGGTGGAAACGATCTGGTAGGTCTTGCCCTCGCGGATCAGCGCCCGGACGGCGGGATTGGCGATCAGCAGTTCGTAGGCCAGCACCCGCCCCGGGCCGTCCGCGCGGGGCAGCAGCTGCTGGGTCATCACCGCGACGAGGTTGCCCGCGAGCTGCACCCGGATCTGCTCCTGCTGCTCTTCGGGAAACACGTCCACGATGCGGTCGATGGACTCGGGCGCCGAGTTGGTGTGCAGGGTGCCCATCACCAGGTGCCCGGTCTCGGCGGCGGTGACGGCGGCGCGGATGGTCTCGTAGTCGCGCATCTCGCCCACCAGGATCACGTCGGGGGCCTGCCGCAAGGAGGCCCGCAGCGCGTCCGCGAAGCTCATGGTGTCCGAGCCGATCTCGCGCTGGTTGACGATGCTCTGCTTGTGCGAGTGCATGAACTCGATGGGGTCCTCGATGGTTACGATGTGGAGCCGCTTGGTCACGTTGATGTGGTCGATCATCGCCGCGAGCGTGGTCGACTTGCCCGAGCCCGTCGGCCCGGTCACCAGCACCAGTCCGCGCGGCGCGTTGGCGATGTCGGTGATGTTCTGCGGCAGGCCCATCTCCTGGGCGCTGCGGATGGTCGTGGGAATCAGGCGCATCACGCCGCCCACAAAGCCGCGCTGCATAAAGGCGTTCACGCGGAAGCGGGCCTTCTCGCCCAGCGCGAACGAGAAGTCCAGCTCGCGCTTTTCCTCGAAGGTACGCTGCTGGCGCTCGTTCATCATCGAATACATCAGCTTGCGGGTCTCGGTCGCGGCCAGGGGCGCCATCCCCTGCTGCGTCTCGTAGTTGCCGCTGAGCTTGAACTGCGGCGCCAGCCCCACGGTCAGGATGATGTCGGACGCGCCCTTCTCGGCGGCGAAGCGCAGGATGTCGGTGATGTCGGGGGCAGCTTGGGTCATGGGGTACCTCGGCGGGTGGAGGGTGGCGGGTGGAGGTCAGTGGGGAGTGGGGAGTGGGCAGTAGGCAGTGGAGGGCTGGCCGCTGGACGCTGGCGGCCCCTATCCCGCCGTCACCGCCAGCACTTCTTCGAGGGTGGTCAGGCCCGCGAGCGCCTTTTCGATGCCGTCGCGGCGCAGCGTCTTCATGCCGCTCTCGCCCAGGGCCACGTCGCGCAGTTCGGCGGCGGTCTGTCCGGCCCCGATGGCGCGGCGCAGGGGGTCGTCGATCACCATCAGCTCGTGGATGCCCATGCGGCCCTTGTAGCCGGTGCCGCCGCAGCGGGGGCAGCCCGCGCCGCGCACCAGCGAGGCCCCGCGCACCTCTTCCTCCCCGATGCCGAGCCGCCGCAGCACGTCGGGGTCGGCGTTGGTGGGCTGCTGGCACTCGGTGCAGACCCGCCGCACCAGCCGCTGCGCCAGCACCCCGATCACCGACGCCGAGATGTTGAAGGGCTCCACGCCCATCTCGTCGAGACGGGTGATCGCCCCCGGCGCGTCGTTGGTGTGCAGGGTCGCCAGCACCAGGTGCCCGGTCAGCGCCGCTTCAGTGGCAATCTTGGCCGTCTCGGTGTCGCGGATCTCCCCCACGAAGATGATGTCGGGGTCCTGGCGCAGGAAGGCCCGCAGCGCCCGGGCAAAGGTCATTCCCGCCACCGAGTTCACCTGCGACTGCACGATGCCCGGAATCTCGTACTCGATGGGGTCCTCGATGGTCGTGGTGTTCTTCTCGGGCCGGGCGATGCGCTTGAGGGTGGAAAAACTGGTAAAGGACTTGCCCGACCCCGTCGGCCCGGTGACCAGAAAGATGCCGTTGGGCTTCTCGATCACGTCCAGATACCGCTGGAAGTTGTGCGCCGAAAAACCGAGCTGCTCGACCTCGGGGATGTTCTCGGCCTTTTGCAAGAGGCGCATCACGGCCTTCTCGCCGTACACGGTGGGCAGGGTAGAAAGGCGCAGGTCGATGTCGATGGAGCCCTTCTTGAAGCGCACGCGGCCGTCTTGCGGCAACCTCCGCTCCGAGATGTCGAGGTTGCCCATGATCTTGATGCGGGCCAGCACGCTCTGGGCACTGCCGCGCGGCAGCTCGGGCTGTTCGCGCAGCACCCCGTCGATGCGGTAGCGCACCCGCAGCGAGATCTGGGTGGGCTCGATGTGGATGTCCGACGCGTCTTGCAGGGCGGCCTCGCGGATAATCTGGTCGACCACCCGCACGACCGCGTTGTCGTCGAGCCCGGCATTGAGGTCGACCTCCTCGCGCTTGGATTCCCGCGCCTTGCTCTCGGCGGCGAGCTTCTGGTTGAGCGCCGCCATGTCCTTGTTGCCGTGGTAGCGCTCCAGCAGCCGGGTGATGTCTTTTTCCGCCATCACGGCGGGGATGATCTCGCGGCCCGCGATCAGCTTGAGGTCGTCGAGGGCGAACACGTTGCGCGGGTCCTTCATCGCGACGATCAGCGCCTCGCCCTGCAGCCGCACCGGGACCACCCCGTAGCGCCGGGCGGTCGCCTCGGGGATCAGCAGGGCCACCGCCGCGTCGGGCGGGTTCTGGAGGGGGTCGAGGTACTCGTAGCCCAGCTGCGCGGCCAGCGACCGGGCCAGCATCTCGGGGCTGAGCTTGCCCGACTGCACCAGCGTGTCTTCCAGCCGCCCGCCTCCCGCGTTCTGCTTTTGCAGCGCCGTGTCGATGTCGCCGGGAGTGGCAAAGCCCAGCTCCACGATCACCTCGCCCAGCGGCTTGACCTTGCCGCCACGGGCCTGCACCTGCAGCGCCTCGCGCAGTTGCGCCCGCGAGAGCGTGCCCTGCTGCACCATCTGTTCGCCCAGCCGGGCCCGCTGCGGGTAACAGCGTTCGATCAGGGCCTCGACGTCGCGCGGGCGGGCCAGAATCAGGCTCACCGGGCGGGCGATCAGGGCCTCCAGTTCTTCGCGGCGGCGCGGATCGCTGGTCAGGACCGTCACGCCCGCCGCCGTCTCCTCGACGGGCACGGCCGAGAGCCGCAGGGCGTCCGGGCGCAGCAGCGCTCCCAGCACGTCCTCCGGAGGCTGCAGGCCCCGCGTGTCGGGCAGGTAGGGGGTGCCCGCCTGCTCGGCCAGCACCTCGTACAGCCGCTCCTCGGTCAGGGCCCCCTGGGCGACCAGCGTGGCCCCCAGCGATTCCCCGGTCTGCTGCTGGGCGTCGAGCGCCACCTGCAGCTGCGCGTCGGTGACCAGCCCGCGCGTGGTGAGCAGGCGGCCCAGTTGCCCGCCGTTCGCGTCGCCGCCCTCCTCGCCGGGCAGGGCCACGTCCAGCCCGAGTTCGGGATAGTAGGTGGCGATCGCCCACAGCACCTGATCGCGCAGGGCCTGATACGGCTCGATGTTCAGCCCCGAGTCGTCCTCCAGCGCCTCGATGGCGAGGCTGGAGAGCGGGTCCACAAAGGCCACCCGCAGGGTGTCTCCCTCCCGCGCGAACGCGAAAGCCGCCACCCGCTGCGCGGTCTGCGCCCGCACCGCCCCCACCGCCCCCGCCTCCGGCGTGATCACCAGCAGGTTGACCAGCGGGATGCCCAGCGCTTCCTCGATGGCCCGCGCGATGCGCTTCTCGCCGACCTGCCCGGAGTCGATCAGGATGTCGGCCAGCCGCCCGCCGACCTCGGCGTGCCGGACCAGCGCCTTTTGCAGTTCGGTGTCGCTGACATAGCCCTGTTCGAGCAGAATCGCTCCGAGTCTCCGGTCGCCGATAGAAAGTGCCACTGTGTCTCCTGGGGGTGGGGGTGGGGAAAGCGGGGCTAGGCCCGCCAGTCGTGTCCGTAGCGTTTGAGGACCGCGCGTTCGAGCTTGCGGGTCACGCGGGTGTGCGGCAGGGCGTTGTCGGCCAGCGGGTAGACGAGGATGGTGTGCATCCCCGCGAGGTTCCCGCCGAGAATGTCGGTAAAGACCTGATCGCCCACCATGCCGACCTGATGGGGCGGCAGCCCGAGCTTGCCCAGCGCCTGCCGGAACGCGCGGGGATTGGGTTTGCCCGCCATGCCGACGCCCTCGAAGCCGAGTTTGTCCAGCCAGAAGCGGGCCCGCCTGCCCGTCGCGTTGCTCAGGAGGTACAGCCGGATGCCCGAGCGGCGCAGCTCCGCGACCCAGGCCATCACGTCGGCCCGTTCCTCGTAGCTGCCGTAGGGAATCAGCGTGTTGTCGAGGTCGAGCAGCAGCCCGCGCAACCCCCGCGCCGCCAGGAACTCGGGGGTGATGTCGTGGACGTGGGGCAGCACGTCGCGGGGACGCAGCAGGCTCACGCGTCCACCCCCAGCCCAGCGGACGGGTCCGGCAGCCCGATCACGGCCCACATCCGCCCGGTGCGGCCCGCGTCGCGGCGGTAGGAGTAGAAGTCGGCCTCGGTGGAGCAGCGCCCGCTGACCCAGAGGTGCCCCGGGGTCACGCCCGCCGCGAGTAGCACCGCCCGGTTCGCCCCGGCGAGGTCGAGGTGGGGACCGCCGGGCCGCTCCAGCACACTGCCCTCCAACATATGGGCCCCCAGCCCGGCGTCCCGGAACTGCCGGGCCACGTCCGCGCCCACCGCGTACCGCTCGCCGCAGATGCCGGGGCCGACGGCGGCGCGGATGTTCGCCGGGTTCGCCCCCCGCTCCACCATCGCCTCCACCGTGCGGGCGGCGATGCGGCCCAGGGTGCCGCGCCAGCCCGCGTGCGCGGCCCCCACCACGCCCGCCTCCACGTCCGCGAGGAGGATGGGATAGCAGTCGGCGGTCCCGATGGCGAGGAGCAGGCCCGGCTCGTTGCTCACCAGCGCGTCGCCGTCCTGCACGCCGGGCTGCGCCTCGCGCACGTCGGTGCCATGAACTTGATTCAGCCGGGCCACCTGCGAGGGGGCGAAGCCCAGGGCCTCGGCCACCCGGCGGCGGTTTTCGGCCACGGCCTGCGGGTCGTCCTCACGGTCGTCGAGGTTCAGGCCTGCATAAGCCCCCAGCGACACGCCGCCCGCCCGCGTGGTGAACGCGTGGGGCAGCGGCAAGGCGGGGGAACGCAGGAACATCAGGGGGTCAGTATCGGGGCGCATGTCTCACCGAAGTCTGACGGGTGTACCCCCGGCGGGGGTGTGGAGGGGTCAGGGGGCCAGGACCGTCATCTCAATGGTGAGTGATCCGGTCCGGCACTGTGCTCCCTGGGCACGCGTGATCACCCCAAAGGAAGAGGTACCGGGCCGGGCCGTCTCAGGCACCCGCACCCGCACCGTGACCTGGGGACCGCTGAAGCTCAGCGAATCGCGCAACACGTCAACGGGCTGAATCACGCCCCCCGTGAAGAGTGCCCCCGGAGCAGAGCTAGAGCGTATAAAACTCACTTCGCCCTGGTTGGGTTGACCATTGACCAGCACCGATAGGGTGACCTCGCGGGTCTCGCCGGGGTGCAGGGTGACCGTCCCGCCTCCGCTCACCGTGCGCTCCCGGCCCGTCGGGATGCAGACTACCGAGTCGGGAATGGGACTCCGCAGGGGCTGCGAGCAGGCGGGCAGGGCCAGCAGCAGGGCCAGGGGAAGCCAGAGGGAGCGACGCATGGCTGGAGTATAGGTGTGTCCGGCGAGGGCGGCCTGGCCACTTTTGCACCCACTCCAACCCGCACCCCCCCCTCGTTGCTACAGTCCCCCCCATGAGTCTGACGATTGACCTCTCCGGCAAGACGGCCCTGGTGATGGGCGTGGCGAATGCCCGCAGCCTGGGCTGGGCCATCGCCGAACCCCTTCTCCAGGCCGGGTGCCGGGTGGGATTCTCCTACCAGGGCGAGCGCCTCAAGGCCGAACTCGACAAGCTGCTCGTGGGGCGGGGGGGCGTGTGGACCCAGCAGGCCGACGCGACCAGCGAGGAGGAGATGACGGCGCTGTTTGCCCGCGTGCGGGAGGAATTCGGGCACCTCGACTACCTCGTGCATTCCATCGCCTACGCGCCGCGCCCCGCGATGGAGGGCCGCTTTATCGCCACCACGCCGGAGGACTGGAACACCGCCCTGAACGTGAGCGCCTACACGCTGGTCAGCGCGGCCCGCCACGCCGAGCCTCTGCTGCGCCCCGGCGGGAGCGTCATCAGCCTGACCTACCACGCCTCGCAGCAGGTCGTGCCCAAGTACAACGTGATGGGCGTGGCGAAGGCGGCGCTGGAGGCGGCCACCCGCTACCTTGCCGCTGACCTGGGCAAGGCGGACGTGCGGGTCAACACCATCAGCGCCGGGGCGATGCGGACGGTCGCGGCCCGCTCTATCCCCGGTTTCAGCGGCCTGTACGACGAGGCCGGACGCCGCGCCGCCCTGGGCCGCCACGCCACCCCCGAGGAGGTGGGCAAGCTGGCCCTCTTCCTGCTCTCGGACCTGGGCAGCGGCGTGACCGGGCAGACGGTCTATGTGGACGCCGGGGCGAACATCATGACCATGCGGCTGGAGTGACCCCCCCGCCGCGCCCGGCTTCAACCCTGCTTTACTTCCCACAGTGGCCCCCGGCCCACGCGCTACAGTGGCGGGCGTGACGTGGCTGAAGCCGGTGAGCATCGATGGAGACGCGCAGGCCGCGTATAACGAGTTTCTGCGGGACCTGGAATCCAGGCTCGCGGACCCGGCGACCGACCGCAACGTGGTGGCCCGCGAGGTGCTGGCGCAGGCGATGTACGGGCGCGAGTACGGGCAACTCCTCGCGGACGCGCCCATTGCGGCCCTGAACCTTGACGCGCGGAACGTGACCTTCGAGGCCGAGTACTACATGGTGACCGATACCGAGCAGTTTGCCCGCGTCAAGCCGCTGCTGTGGCTGTGGAAGAACCTCGACCTCACGCCGGTCGGGCAGAACCCGGTGACCGGGATTCCGGTCCGCCGGATTCTCGCCGGGCACATCTTCCGGCGGGTGGGGCGCGACTTCAAATGCTGGCAGAACGTGGAATTCAGCGTGGGCTACAACATGGAGGTGGGTCATGGCGTGGTCGTTCACCGCCACGTGTTGCTGGATGACATCGGCGGGATCGAGCTCCACGACCATGCCTCGGTCAGCGACTACGTGAACATCTACAGCCACACGCACTCGGTGCTGGACGGCCCGGACGTGACCCTGCGGAGGACCGTGATCGGGCGCGGGGCGCGGATCACCTACCACTCGACCGTCCTGGCGGGCAGCGTGGTCAGCGACGACGCCATGCTCGCCACCCACGCCCTGCTGCGCGGGGACATCCCGCCGCACGGGATCGCGATGGGGCTGCCCGCCCGCGTGACCCGCTTCAAGGACCGCGCCCGGCCGGAGGCGTACGCGGTGGACTCGCGCACCTACCCGCACGACGGCGGGCGCAAGGCCAACCCGCACTTTCCCGACCCCACCCCCAACCAGAGCCGCCTGCCGGGCGAGGGCGACCTCCTCTAGCGCCTGACCGTGATCCCGTGACCCTCCCCGGTGCCCACCGCGAGGCCGTCTGGACGCGGCTGATGCGCGAGCGGGCCTGCGCGTACCCGCTGCCGCCCCACGGCCACCATCCCAACTTCATCGGGGCGGCGGGGGCGGCGCGGGCGCTGCTCTCACACCCGGAGGTCGCCCGGCACCGCACGCTGATCGTGGGCGGCGACCGGGTGCTGTACCCGCTGCGCAAGCTCGCGCTGGCCTCGGGCGTGACCCTCTACGTGCCGCACCAGACGCGGGAGGGATGGTACTGGCGGCTCACCGACCCGGCGGGGGCGCAGCTGCGGGCGATGGCGCGGGTGGGCGAACCCAGCTTGAAGCCAGAAGGGGCCGGGGCCGCCGTCCTCGCCTGCGTCGCCGCAGACCGCGCGGGTGGGCGGCTGGGCAAGGGCTTCGGGTGGGGGGCACGGGGCCTGGGCCTCGGCCTGCCCGAGCACACGCTGGCGCACCCGCTGATGCTCTGGGACGCGCTGCCGTGCCCGCCGGACTCGCGGGTGCGGCTGATCGGGGGGCCGGGAAGGGTGGTGACGGCGGCACCCGGTGATCCGCTTCCGGGCGGGGGCTGACTCCTGCTCGCTCCGCTCGGGTGGCCGACGAACACGGCCACCGGAGTCATTAGACTGAGTCCATGACCAAGCGCAGCAAAGTCTTCGTGCCCGCCGTCGTCACCGTGGCGACCGTCGGGGTGGCCGCCGGGGCCGCCTATGTCGCCCGCTACCGCAAGGACGACGTGAAGGAACTGTTCGTGGCGCAGGCCCTGGAGCGCCCCGCCGCCCGCCAGAGCTACGCGGAACTCGCGCAGGGGCTGGAGCGGGCCGGGATCGCCCTCTTCCAGCGGGCGGGCCGCGCCGCCGATACCCCGGCCAACCGGGGCGTGCTGACCCACGTCATCGGCATCGAGCGCTGGGGCCAGGAGCGGCTGCGCGCAGCGCTGGGCGAGCGCGAGTTCGTGCGGGACGACCACCACCCCTACAAGCCCGGCGCGGGTGTTTCCCTGCGCGAGTTGCGCGACCTGCTCTCCCAGACCCGCTCGCGGACGGTGGACCTCGCCCGGCGCCTGAACGCTTCCCCCCCCGCCGAGGGCACCACCGTCGAGCACAACGGGCTGGGGCCGCTGACCCCCAAGGGCTGGCTGCGCTACCTCACCCAGCACGCCGACGGGGAGAGCCGCAAGCTGCGCGGGGCCAAGGAAGCCAGAGCCCTGGGCGAATGACCCCGCCCCGCCTCTGGACGGTGGGTTACGAGGGCGCCGACCTGGATGCCTTTCTCGCCACCCTGGAGGCGGCGGGCGTGACCCTGCTCGTGGACACGCGGGAGCGGGCCCAGAGCCGCCGCCGGGGCTACAGCAAGACGGCGCTCGCGCAGGCCCTGGCAGAGCGCGGCATCGGCTACCGCCACCTGCGGGCACTGGGCACGCCGCCGCCGGTGCGCAAGGCGTACAAGCTCGACCACGATTTCCGCGCCCTGGAAGCGGCCTACACCCTGCACCTCGCCACCCAGGGCGAGGCGCTGGAGGACCTGGGCGACCTCGCCGCGCGGGAGCGGGTGGCCCTGCTGTGCTACGAGGCCGATCCCACCACCTGTCACCGCTCGCTGATCGCGGCGCGGCTGCGGGCGCTGGGGCGGGTGGGCGACGTGGTGGACCTCGACATTCCGGGGCGCAGGCCCTGAAACGGCGTAGAAAGCTGTAAGAGCCTCTGCTCTACGCTGGGCGGCGATGAGCGTGCTGCAAGCCCTCCTGGGCGTGATCGTGAAGGCCGGAGCCAGTGACATTCACCTGCGGGCCGGGAGTGCCCCCGCCGCGCGGGTGAACGGCGAGATCGTGCGCTTCGGCGAAGACCGGCTGCTGCCCGAGCACGTCGAGGTCTTTGCCCAGGAGATGATGGGGCGGCCTGGCCTGTGGGAAGAATTCCTGGCCCGGCGCGACGCCGATTTTGCCTACGGGGTGCCCGGCGTGGCCCGCTTCCGGGTGAACGCCTACTACCAGCGCGGCACGGTGGGCCTGATCATGCGCGTGATCGAGGACAAGCCCATTCCCGGCTTCGCGGACCTCGGCCTGCCGCTGGGCACCTTCGAGGAACTCGCGGGCCACGAGCGCGGGCTGGTGCTGGTGACCGGGCCGACCGGGTCGGGCAAGACGACCACGCTGGCCTCCCTGATCGACCACATCAACGCGACCAGCCCGGTCAACATCGTCACGCTGGAAGACCCCATCGAGATCCTGCACCGCGACAAGCGGGCGCTCGTCTCGCAGCGCGAACTGGGCACCGACACCCTGAGTTTCGCGGCGGGGCTGCGGGCGGCGATGCGTCAGGACCCCGACGTGATCCTGATCGGCGAGATGCGCGACAAGGAGACGGTGGAGGCTGCGCTCTCGGCCGCGCAGACCGGGCACCTCGTCTTCTCGACCCTGCACACCCAGGACGCGATTCGCACGGTCAACCGCATCATCGACTTCTTCGCCCCGCACGAGCGCGACCAGATCCGGCTGGGCCTCTCCGAGAGCCTCGTCGGGGTGGTCAGTCAGCGCCTGCTGCCCCGCAAGGGCGGCGGGCGGGTGCTGGGCATGGAGATTCTGCTGGGCACGCCCACCGTCCGCGAGTGCGTCAAGGACCCCGAGCGCACCGACGAGATCAAGCAGGCCCTGCTGGAGGGCGGAGCGCGGGGAATGCACACCTTCGACCAGCACCTCGCCCAGCTGGTGAGCGAGGGGCTGATGACCGAGGAAGACGCCATGCAGACCGCCACCAGCCCGCACGAGCTGAAGATCATGCTGATGAAGGCGCAGTTCGCCTGAGCCTGAGTCCAAAGACCCGGCATGTCCAACGTCAGGGCGTGCCGGGCTTACATGGAGGTGGTCAGTACGGAGGCCGCACCGCCCGGCGCAGCACGGACGCGGGCGTCTCGCGGACGGTGCGGTCCACGTCGGCCACCGGGGAGCGGTAGATCAGTTCGGAGACGAGGCTGCGCTGCTCGTCCAGCGCGTGACACACCTGCCGCGCCAGCGAGCGCCACAGCACCAGGGTCAGCCCGGTGGTCAGCAACAGGCCCACCAGCACGGCGATCATGGGCTGCAGCTGCCCGGCCAGCACCCCGTCGAAGTCGGTGATGAAGTACGCGGAGGTGGTTACCCGGAACAGGGTCGCGGGCAGCATCCACAGGCCCAGCCCCAGCAGCAGCGCGGCGGCGTACTTCAGGGGCGAGGTCGCGTCCCGCAAGGCCCGGTGTAGCGCCCCCGAGGGTCCAGGCTGCCTCTGCCACGGTCCCACCCGGCCCGCCCAGCGCGATAGCCCTCCGAAGCCCCGCCACAGCAGTCCCAGCAGTGGCCCCGTCAGCGTGACAACCAGCACCACCGTGATGAAGGCATACAGCCCGGCGGGGAGCAGCTGCATGGTGGGCTGAGGTTGCCCCATTGCCCACAGCCGCACTCCCACGAAGGCCAGCACGCCCAGCCCCAGCACCCAGCGAAGGCCCTGCGTCGCCCCGATGAAGGCCCGCCGCGCTGCCCGGTCGTCCCCGTTCGGCAATCCCGCCGCCCACGCCCGGAAGCCCAGCAGCCCCAGCGCGAGCAGCCCCGCCAGAAGTCCCAGGGTCACCTCCAACACGAGGTGCGGCAGGATTCGGGAAAGGTCCAGGGCGGGAATGCCGATCTCCCGCGTGTCCTCCGGCATCCCGGCCCACGCCCGCAGCAGGAAGAAGACCAGCCCGCCGCACACCGCGAACAGGGCGAGGGCAGCGGCGGCCAGCACTCGCAGGGCCAGGTCCTGACGTGGCGTCAGCAGAGGTGTCATGGTGGAGGCAGCGTACACCGGGCGATATAGGGATGGGGGCAAGAATGCGGGGCGATCCCCAGCCTAGGCCTGCATCCCCCGTCCCCCCTGCTTGTTCATCCACGCGGGCGGCTTGGGCGCGAAGCGGCCCAGGATGGTGCCCTGGTCGTAGGCGAGGTAGGCATCTGCCCAGGAGAAGGTCTGGTTGAGCACCCGGATCGCTTCCGGGCTGCCCATGTTGTGGTCGAGCTGATACAGCACGAACTGCTCGGGCGTCTCCAGCCGCAGATAGGTCGGCATCGCCCCGGCGTGCTCGTCCAGCACGCTCTGGAACTCACCGACCGCGTCGGGGCTGGCCGTCTCCAGGTCGATGGTCACGTACATGACCTTGGGGACCTCAGCGAGCTGCTCGGTGCTGACCACTTCCTCGGCGATGGCCCGCAGGCCGCCGTCCTCCGATTCGAGTTCCACGATCACCAGGGCGGGCGTGTCGTTCACCAGCTTGTCCTGAATGCGGTCGTAGGCGCGGGAAAAGGCCACCAGCTCGGTCTGCCCCGACTCGTCGGCCAGAATGAAACGGGCCATCATGCCCCCCGACTTGGTGGGCTTCTTGACCACGCTCTCGATCATGCCCGCGAGCACCGCCTTGACCCGCTTGCCCGGCGCGACGTTCTGGGTGGTGAACCAGGCGTCGAGGTCCGAGATGCGGCAACTCGCCGCCTCGCGCAGCCCCTCGTGCTGCTCCAGCGGGTGCCCGGAGATATAGAGGCCCAGCGATTCTTTCTCGATGGCGAGGCGCTGCAGGTCGGTGTACGGCTCGACGCCCACCTTGAGCCGTGGCTCGGGTGCGGTCTCGCTCATGCCGAACAGGGCGTCCATGCCGCTGCTGGCCATCGCGGCCGCCCCCTGCGCCCAGACCATCGCCTCTTCCAGACTCTCCATCAGCTGGCAGCGCTCGCCGAAGCGGTCGAAGGCCCCCGACTTGATCAGCGACTCCATCGCCTTGCGGTTGCAGACCTTGTGGCCCAGCCGCGAGCAGAAGTCGGCCAGCGACTTGAAGTCGCCCGCCCGCTGGCGCTCCTCCAGGATGCGCTGCACCGCCGCCTCGCCCAGCCCCTTGATCGCGTACAGGCCGAACAGGATCTCCTCGCCCTGCACCGCGAAGTCGGGTGCCGAGCGGTTGATGTCGGGCGGCAGCACGCGCACGTCCATCTTGCGGGCGTCACTGACGTACTCGGCCACCTTGTCCGAGTCGCGGCGCTCGACGGTGAGCAGTGCCGCCATGAACTCGACGGGGTAATTGGCCTTGAGCCAGGCGGTCTGGTAGGTGATGACCCCGTAGGCGGCCGAGTGCGACTTGTTGAAGCCGTAGTTCGCAAACGCGTCCAGCAGGTCAAAGAGCCGGTTGCCCTCGTCCTGCGGCACGCCGTTCTTCTCCGCCCCGTCCACAAAAATTTGCCGCTGACGCTGCATCTCCTGCGCGTCCTTCTTGCCCATCGCGCGGCGCAGCAGGTCGGCGCCGCCCAGCGAGAACCCGGCGACCTCCGAGGCGATCTGCATGATCTGTTCCTGGTAGACCGGGATGCCGTAGGTTTCCGCCAGAATCTTCTCCAGCCACTGCGCCGAGGTCGGGAAGCCGTCCTTGACGTAGTCCACCTCCTCGACCCCGTGGTGACGGCGCACGTAGGTGGGGATGTTCTCCATCGGGCCGGGGCGGTAGAGCGCGGAGAGGGCGATGATGTCCGCCAGACGCCGGGGCTTGAGGCGGCGTGAGGCGTCCGCGATGCCCGCGCCTTCGAGCTGGAAGACGCCCTTGGTATCGCCCCGGCTCATCAGTTCGTAGGTCCGGGCGTCGTCGAAGGGAACCCGGTCGAAGTCGACCTCGATGCCCCTCGACTCGCGCATGATGCGCTTGGCCTCGTCGAGGAAGGACAGGGTCCGCAGCCCCAGAAAGTCCATCTTGATCAGGCCGATGTCCTCCACGGCCTTCATGTCGTACTGGCAGACCATGCCCTCGCCGGAGGTGTCGCGCATCACGGGCACAAGGTCCGTGAGCTGCGTCTTGCCGATCACCACCCCCGCCGCGTGGACGGAGGCGTGCCGGGTCAGCCCCTCAAGCTTCTGCGCGAACTCGTAGGCTTCGAGCAGCTGGGCGTCCTCCGCGAGCATCTGCGCGATATCGGGCACCGCTTCCCGCGCCTGCTCCAGCGAGTAGGACTTGCCAAACTTGATGGGGATGAGCTTGGAGACCTTGTCGACCTTGGCGTATTCCAGGCCCATCACGCGGGCCACGTCCTTGAGGCACGCCTTGCTCGCCATCGTCCCGAAGGTGGCGATCTGGGCGACCTTGTCGTCGCCGTACTTCTGCTGCACGTACCCGATCACCTCACCGCGGCGGGCGTCGTTGAAGTCGATGTCGAAGTCGGGCATCGAGATGCGGTCGGGGTTCAGGAAGCGCTCGAACAGCAGCTCGAACTCCAGGGGATCGAGGTTGGTGATCCTCATCGCGTAGGCGACCAGCGACCCCGCGCCCGAGCCGCGCCCCGGTCCCACGCTGATGCCCTGATCCTTGGCCCAGTTGATGTAATCCGCGACGATCAGGAAGTAGTCGGGAAATTCCATGTTGTTGATCACCGAGAGTTCGTACTCGGCCCGGCGCAGGACGGTGAGGGCGTGCGCGTGGTGGGTG
This sequence comes from Deinococcus rhizophilus, assembly GCF_030271215.1. Taxonomy (GTDB): domain Bacteria; phylum Deinococcota; class Deinococci; order Deinococcales; family Deinococcaceae; genus Deinococcus; species Deinococcus rhizophilus. The sequence goes on from NZ_JASNGB010000045.1 coordinate 14,057, forward strand.
CGGGTCGTCTCCTCGCCGCTGTCCCCGGGGTCGAGTTCGATGGCCGTGTCGCTGTCGCCGCGCCGGGCCTTGCGGCAGTCCTCGTGGGCGTAGGCGGGCAGGCTCCCCGCCCCGGCCTCGGCTTCCATGACCTCCAGCGCCGGGTAGGGCGTGTACTTCTCGCCCGCCGCCTTGCCGCGCGCCTCCCACTCGCTGCCCAGAAAGGCGAGCAGGGTCAGCAGCGTCTCGAGGTCGCAGGTCGTGGCGTCGCAGCCGTTCACGCGGGCCAGAACCTTTGCCCGGTCTTCCGGCCCCAGCGCCTCCAGCGAGCGCACGGCATAGTCGCGCAGCAGCCCCTCGGTCGCGTGCGCCGGGTAGCGCTTGACCGTCCCCCGGTAGGTCTGCACCCGCAGTTCCTCGGCCATCGTGCGGCCTTCGGGGATGGGCAGGGCGGGCATCTGGTACTGGCGCTTCTTGCCGACGGGCAAGTCGACATTGCAGATGGACGCGATATAGGCCGTGTTGTCGAACGGCTCCTCCCCCCACTCGGAGACCGGGAGCGCCGCCTGCATCTCGTCGAGCCCCTTCACGTAGAACTCGTCGCAGGGGAACTTGAAGCGGTTCTCGTCGGCCAGCGTCGCCTTGGTCTGGATGGCGAGCAGCGTCTCGTGGGCAGTCGCGTCGGTCTTCTTGACGTAGTGGCCATCGTTCGTGGCGACCATCCCGATGCCGAGTTCCTGCGCCCACGCCTTCAGGATGGGGTTGTTCCGCCGCTGCTCGGGCAGGCCGTGGTCCTGAATCTCGATGAAGTAGTTCTCCCCGAAGAGGTCGCGGTACCACAGCAACCTCTGCTTGGCCTCGTCCTCGCGGCCCTGGAGCAGAAGCTGCTGCACCTCCGACCCCAGGCAGCCGGAAAAGGCGATCACGCCCTTGTGGTGCTCCTGCAACAGTTCGTGGTCGATGCGCGGCTTGTAGTAGTACCCCTCGGTGTAGCCGCGCGAGCTGAGGCGGCAGAGGTTCTGGTAGCCCTCGAAGTCGCGGGCGAGCAGGGTCAGGTGGAAGATGCCCTTTTCTCCGTCCTGGCCGCGCGTGCGGTCGCGGCGGGTTCCCAGGCCCGGCACCACGTAGGCCTCGTAGCCGATGATGGGTTTGACGCCCATGCCGGTCGCGTAGTTGTAGAAGTGCACCGCGCCGTGCATGTTGCCGTGGTCGGTCATGGCGAGCGCCGGTTCGCAACCCTCGGGCGTGACCTCCTTGGCCCACTTGAGCAGGTCCTTCAGTTTCGCCGCGCCGTCCAGCAGGCTGTACTGGGTGTGCTGGTGCAGGTGCGCGAACTTCTTGGGTCCGCAGCAGGAGCCGTCCGGCAGGTGGATGTGCCCACTTGAAAGGGGCGGTTGAGCAGCGTCGGCGGCGGTCATGTCCAGAGTCTAGGTTGAGGCGAGAAGGTACGGTGTGACGCCCAGCATTGACGGGGTCAGAAAAGGGAAACCATCGCCGCTTCAGCGTCCACAAAGGCACGGCCCGCGTCCAGGTCGCCCAGCGCCTGACGGACGTTCCGCGCCACCCGCCGCGCGAACTCCACCGGAACGGCATTCCCGATCTGCATCTGAACGTCACGGCGGTTCTGCCCCAGGAAGGCCCAGTCGTCGGGGAAGGTCTGAAGCCTGGCATACTCGCGGTGCGTGAAGGTCCGCAGGCGCGAGGCCGACACCCGCCAGAGGGCCACGTCCGCGCCGGGATTCCGGATGAACTTCTCTGTGCGGCGGTCTTTGGCGTGGCGGGCCGCCCGCACATTGCCCTGTGCCCAGCCCCACACCGTGGCCGTATCCACCGCCGGAAACGGTTCGTCGAACGAGCGCACCGGGTGCCCATCGGACGCGGTGCGGGAAAAGCGGACTGGGACGACCTCGGCGTCCGCTCCGAAGGGTTCTCCGGTCTCACGGTGGACGGCGCTCTGAAATCCCCAGAGCGGATCGTGATTGGGCAGGTTCTCGCCCGACTGTCCCTGCGCGAGGTCGTATACAAAGGGCCGGATGGTCGCTGCTTTGCCCGGCTGCGGCAGATGAAACCCGGTGGGCGCCCCTCCCAGAAACGCCAGGAAGATGAAGCGGCGGCGCGTCTGCGGCACCCCGAACCCCGAAACCCGGAACACGTCGAACACCACGCTGTATCCAGCGTCTTCCAGTTCCGCCGCGATCTGAAGCGCGAAGGGACGCCCGGTGTCCGGCGTGGTCATGGTGCGGAGGTTGAGGACGTTCTCAATAACGATGATCCTTGGCCGCACCCGCCGGGCCACCCGGATGACCTCACGGTAGAGGGTGTTGCGCTCATCGTGTTCGGCCCGGTTGCCGCCCAGGGAAAAGCCCTGACACGGAAACCCGGCCAGCAGCACGTCGGGGCGTTCGGTGAGGTCTGGCACGTACTCGCGCACATCCGCCTCGCGCACGTTCCAGCCGGGGCGATTGTGCCTGACAGTGCGGACGGCCCAGGCGTTGAGTTCGACACCCTCCAGATGCCGGAACCCCTCCCGCTCGAAACCCAGGTCCAGTCCACCCGCTCCGGTAAACAGGCTCAGCACGGTGTAGGGCGTCATGCACCCTCCGCCAGAGCCTCGGCCAGCACGGCCCTAGCGTCCTCAAGGGTCACGGGGTCGCCGGGTTGCCCGGCCATCCGGTAGGCCCTGAACCGGTGCTCCTGGCCCGCTGCCGGGTTGGGAACAAACCGGGGCGTCAGGGTGTCGGTGCCGAACTCGAACGAGTAGCCCGCCACAAGTTGGTCGACCTCACGCCGTACCAACTCACCCACGCAGACCAGGCGGTCATCGGCGGGAACGGCTGCCGGAAGAATCAGAGTGCGGTTTCCCGCCGTGCCGTGCGCCGTGTAGAACGGCAGGGGGAAGACGTACATCTTGCGGTCGCGGAGCAGCAGGTCGCCGTAACTGCCGTAGCCCAGAAAACTGCGGTTCCTCGGCTCCCCGGAATGGGCATTGATAAACGAGGCGTGGCAAATGAGCAGGTCCGAAAGGCCCAGATTCAGGTCCAGCGTCTGGGGATAGCGCCCGAAAACATAGTAAATCCGCCTGCCCTGGTGAACAGGCTGGGGAAATCGGCTGTTGGAATCAATGGTCTTGCGGCCCGGTAAGGCCAGCCCCTTCAGTTCGTAGCCCTCCGGCGCGCCGCTCAGGACAAAATCTGGGTAGCCGTTGCGCCCCACGTCGCTGAAATGGTCCCCCACCACCTCGGCCAGCCTCTGACGCATCCAGTCCTGAAAGAAGAACTCTTTGTCGCTGGCACTTCTTTTTCGCAGGAGGTCCTGACGATTCATGGCCTCGCAGCAGGCGATGAAAATGTCAGCGCAGAGAGAGGGAATCGCGGTCATTCAGACCAGTTTACCCCGGTGCCGCGGTCAGAATGGGTCAGGCCGGGAGGGAACTGAAAAGAGCAGTTAGCCACACTCATGAGCAGCAAAGGTCGCGCTTCTCACTCTTAAGTATTACAGTGGACGCACACATGAAGCCGCATACCATCTTCCTCTCATCCGTCTTGTGGTGCGGTGTAGCGGGGTGCTGGGCGGGGGCGCAGGCCGACCCCTTCCAGCGGACGGCGCCCGCCCAGTCTCTTCCCAACCTGCGCCCCGGCACGTCACCGGCTCCGGCCACCGCGCCCCGGCCCGCGGCGACACCGGCCTCTGCCCCGGCCGAGGCCACCTTCGGCACCCCGCGCACGAGCAGTGACGGCTCGCAGACGCGGGTGGTGTTCGACCTGACGCCGGGCGTGTCATACACGCTCAACCCCACTTTCGGGGGTCTGCGGCTGGACGTGAAGGGGGCCCGCGTGATGCCCGCCGTGACCACCCGGCTGGGGGCCAGCGTGAGCGAGTACCGCGCGGGCAACGGCTCGGTGACGCTGTTCACCCCCTTTCCGCTCTCGCTGACCGACGGCTGGCGGGCCAGCGAGGCGACCCTGGCCTCCGGGTCGCGGGTGCTGATTCTGGAGTTCGGGCCGACCCTGTCGGGCGGGGCGAGCGCGTCTCTCAAGGCGCTGGTGCGCACCGCGACCACGCCCACGGTTCCCTCGCTGTCGCTGACGGCCACCCCGCCGGTGCCCAGGGCCCTGGCCGCCCAGCTGCCGCCCGGCGACACGGTTGCTCCCGCGAACCGGGCGGCGCT
>NZ_JASNGB010000046.1:0-7500 GCF_030271215.1 Deinococcus rhizophilus
GGGCCGCCGCTTCCGGCTCTCCTGGCGCGGGGGGCGTCTCCTGGCGGGGGGCCGTGGCCTCCGGTTCGGCCACGGGCTCCGTCCCTTCCGGGGCTGTGGTCGCCTCTGGAGTGGGGACCGCTTCCTCCACCGGGTCCACACCGAGGTCGGTGCCCGGTGCGACGGGAATCTCCGGCACCTCCTCCACCACGGCGGGCGGGGGGGCGGCGGCGGTCGTCTCCCGGCTCTGGCCGATCAGCAGGGCCGCGAAGCCCGCGAGCAGCAGCACGACCAGCACCCCGATCAGCAGGTCGGGCCAGCGGGGCACGGACCCCGGACGCTGGGCGCGGCTCATCGCAGCGCCTCCGCCGCGCGGCGGTGCCCGAGGTCGGCGGCCGTCTTCAGGGCGGGCCGGGCCTGCGCCTCACGCCCCTGCGAGCGCAGGCTCAGGCCCAGCAGGTACCACGCCTCCGCGTTGCGCGGCTGCTCTCCCGTCAGGCCGCGCAGGATCGCCTCGGCCTCCGCGTAGCGCGAGGTCGCCAGCAGTGCCGAGCCGAGGTTCTGGCGGGCGGTGGGCGTGGGGTCAAGTTTGACGCTGGTGGTCAGGGCTCCGGCCGCTCCCGCGTAGTCCTTTTGCGCGTAGGCGGTCAGGCCCAGCCACAGGTAGGCGTCGGCGCCCGGCGCGGCCTGGGTGCTCTGGCGCAGGGCGGTGCGGGCCGCCGCGAGGTCCCCCAGACGGTAGGCGGCGACCCCCCCCACGTACAGGGCACGGGCGCGGGTGGCCGCGTCGGGTTTCAGGGTCAGGGCCTGCGCCGCGTCTCGCCGGGCCTGGGCGTTCAGCTCCAGCGCGAGCCGGGCGGCTCCCAGGGCGGTGCGAATCGCCGCGTCCCCCGGCGCGAGGCGGGCGGCCTGTGCGTAGGCGGCCTGCGCCCCGGCCCGGTCGCCGCGCAGTCCCCGCAACTCACCCAGCCGGGCAAAGGCGGCGGGGCGGGCAGGGTCCAGCCGGGTCGCCTCCTGCGCAGCGAGCACGGCCCCACGGGTGTCTCCCCCGGCAGCCAGAATCTCCGCTTTCCGCAGGTTCAGGGTGGCCCGGTCGCTGGCCTTCGCCACGCGGGGCAGCACGGTGTCCAGTTCCCGCACCGCCCGCTCCGGAAGCCGCTNCCCGCAACTCACCCAGCCGGGCAAAGGCGGCGGGGCGGGCAGGGTCCAGCCGGGTCGCCTCCTGCGCAGCGAGCACGGCCCCACGGGTGTCTCCCCCGGCAGCCAGAATCTCCGCTTTCCGCAGGTTCAGGGTGGCCCGGTCGCTGGCCTTCGCCACGCGGGGCAGCACGGTGTCCAGTTCCCGCACCGCCCGCTCCGGAAGCCGCTGTCCCACGTAGACCTCGGCGAGCAGCAGCGCCGCGTCCGCCCGGCCCGGCTCGCGCGAGAGCAGCGCATACAGGCCCGGCAGCGCCTCCACCCCCTGCCCGGCCCGCACCTGCGCCTGCGCCAGCCGGAAGGCGAGGTCACGGTCTGAGGGGTCCAGGGTCGCCGCCTGCCCGAGCGTGGCACTCAGGGCGGCCCAGTCGCCCGACCGCAGTTGCTCCCCGGCCAGCGCCTCCAGCACCTGCCGCACGGCGGCGGGTCCGGCCTGCCCACGGGCCAGGGTCGCCGCTTCCTCGTACAGCCGCCGGGCGTCGGCGAAGCGGCCCTCGCGTCCGGCGATCACTCCCAGGTTGTAGGGCGCCTCGAAGCGGTCCGGGGCCAGCGCCCGGAGCCGGGTGAATTCAAAGGCCGCGCCCCGCAGGTCTCCCAGCGCCAGCAGCGTCAGCCCCAGCCCGAAGTGCCCCTCCGGGTGGGTGTACTGCGCAGCGACCAGCGACTCGAACAGCCGCCGCGCCCGCGCGAGGTCGCCTGCCCCCAGCGCCTCGCGTCCCTGACCGAGCGTCTGCTGCTGCGCGGGCGTGAGGGCCGGGGGTGTGGGGACGGCCGGGGAGCCTGGAGCTGGAATGCCCGGCGCCGTGGGAAGGGTGGGCACCGTGACCGGCACAGCCCCCGGCTGGGTCTGAAGGAGCGTGGTCTGGACAGTCGCGGCCGCCGAGGTGTCGAGCAGCGTCTGTGCGGCGGCGTGGGGCGCGGCGGCCAGCAGCAGGCCGAGCAGCACCATGGTTCTCGTTGGGGTCACCGGAAAAGCCCTCCTGAACGGGGGAAATGGTGGGTAGAGCGGAGCGGGAGAGGTCGGGCAGAACCCTGACGCGCAGGCAAGGGGCGTGGGGCGCCGTGATTCTCTCACGCGCTCCGGCCCAAGGTGGTATGAAGCCCGCTCTCATCCTGCCGGAAACCCAGCAAAAAGCCTCCCGCAGCGGGGAGGCAGGGGGGTCGGGCAGGCTCAGGCCGGAGCGCCCGTCACCGCACCGGGCCGCCGCAGCGCGAGCTGTCCGCAGGCTGCCCCCGCGTCCTTCCCGCGCGAGCGCCGCACGCTGACATCCACGCCCCGCTCCTCGAGCGCGTCGTAGAACGCCTGAATCTGCTCCTCGGTGCTCGACTCGAAGCCCGAGCCGTCCCAGGGGTTCATCGGGATCAGGTTGACGTGGCTCACCAGCCCGCGCAGCCGCTCAGCGAGGAGTTCGGCCTGCCAGAGCCCATCGTTGATGCCGCGCAGCATGGTGTATTCCAGAGTCACCCGGCGTCCGGTCACCGATTGATAGTCGCGGGCGGCGGCCATGATCTCCTCGATGGAGTTGGCGGCCCCGGTCGGGATGATGCGCTGCCGGGTCTCCTCGTCGGGGGCGTGCAGGCTGATCGCCAGCTTGAGGCCGAGGTCGTCTTCTTCGGCCAGCCGCCGGATGCCCTTGGCGATCCCCACGGTGGAGAGGGTGACCCGGCGCTTGCTCATGCCCAGCGCCTGCGGGTGCAGCAGGATACGGGCCGCCTTCATGGTGTGGTCGTAGTTCAGCATCGCCTCGCCCATACCCATAAAGACGAGGTTGCGAATCTCGCGCGGCTCCAGCCCCTCGCCCCCGGCCACGGCGAGCACCTGCCCCACGATCTCGCCGGGCGTCAGGTTGCGCCCGAAGCCCATCGCCCCGGTCGCGCAGAAGGCGCAGCGGGCCGGGCAGCCCACCATCGTGGACACGCAGACCGTCTTGCGGTCAAGGTAGGGCATGTACACCGCTTCCATCTGCCGCCCGTCGAGCAGGGTGAAGAGGTACTTCGCGGAGCCGTCGTGACTGCGGACCGTCTCGATCTCGCGGAAGGGGTTGAGCCGGAAGCGGGCGGCGAGGTCCGAGCGCACGGGAGCGGGGAGGTTGGTCATCGCCTCGAAGGTGCCCACGCCCTGCACGAACACCCACTCCAGCAGTTGCCGCCGCCGGAAGCCCTCCAGCGGGTATTCGTCGGGGTGAAGGTCGAGGAGAAGCTGCATCAGAAAAGTCTAGCGGGTGGTGGGAAAGGGGGGTGGAAGGGGGGCACGGTTGAGGCCACGCTAGGCTGCCCCTTATGCCTTCTAGTCCCAGGCTCCACCTGCTCGCCCGCGCCGTCATAGAGGACGGGGGCCATGTGCTGCTCGCGCAGGCGCACGGCCATGCCCACACCTTCCTGCCGGGCGGCCACGTCGAGCCGGGAGAGGGCCTGCGGGCCTGCCTCGTGCGGGAACTGGCCGAGGAGACAGGCCGCTCCTTCGAAGTCGGCGCGTTTCTGGGGGTCATTGAATATGAGTGGCAAGACAGGTCGGGGGTTCGTCAGCATGAACTCAACCACCTCTTCGCGGCGACGAGTCCAGGGCTGACCCGGTTGCAGACGGTCACGTCCAGCGAGCCGCATCTGACCTTCGCCTGGGTGCCTGCGAGCGAATTGAAGGCCCGGCAGCTGATGCCCCCGCTCCTGCGCTGCTGGCTGGCGGGGGACAGGCAGCAGCGCAGCTCTTTCGCCTCCACGTTGGAAGAGGGGTGACGCTCCACGGCGGCCTTCCCCTGACCTGCGAGGCCCCCACGTCCTACCCTGTCCGCATGGCCGACCCCACCCTCAACGTCCTCACGGCCATGATCACCCCCGCCGTGCTGATCTCGGGCGCGGGCACCCTGCTGATGAGCACCAGCGCCCGCCTGGGCCGCAGCACCGACCGGGTGCGGGTGCTGACCGCCCGCTTCAAGGACCTCGTGAGCGAGGACGGCCAGCGCGACCCACTTGCCCGCGAGGAAAAGCGCATGATCGTGCGCCAGCTTCCGCGCCTGACGCGCCGCACCCGCTACCTCCTGCGGGCGATGCGGGCCTTTTACGTGGCGGTCGCGCTGCTGGTGGGCACCAGCTTCCTGATCGGGCTGGGCGAACTCTCGGGCCTGCTGACGGGAGCGGCCCCGGTGCTGCTGGCCCTGCTGGGCGCCGGGAGCCTCGCCTACGGGGCCCTCCTGCTCAGCTTCGAGGCCACCCTCAGCGCCGCCACCACCCGCGAGGAGATGGGCTTTCTGGTGCGGCTGGGCGAGCATTACGCCACGCTCTATCAGGACGGGCCGGACTCCAACCCTTCCCCGCAGCGGCAATGAAAAGGCCCCCACCCGCAGAGGGGTGAGGGCCGGGGAAGGGGGCCTTTAGCTGGTGTACGTCACCGTGTCGGTCGGCGCACTGCCGGGGCGGGTGTCGTCGTAGCGCTGGGTTCCGGTGACGGAATCGGGGCTGCGGTTCTCCTCGCCGTACTTCTCCAGCGTGCGGTCGTCGGCGACCTGCATCTCGCGGACGGTGGTCAGGCCGGTGCCCGCCGGGATCAGCTTGCCCAGGATGACGTTTTCCTTGAGGCCGATCAGCTCGTCGACCTGGCCGCGCATGGAGGCCTCGGTCAGCACGTGCGTCGTGTGCTGGAAGGAGGCGGCGGAGAGCCAGCTCTTGGTCGTCAGGCTGCTCTTGGTGATCCCGAGCAGCACCGGCTTCCACGAGGAAGGCGTCTGGCCGTCGGCCAGGGCCTCGTTCGCCTGATCCACCTCCCAGCGCTCGACCGTCTGGCCTTCGAGCAGGTCGGTGTCGCCGCCGTCGGTGATCTCCACGTAGCGCAGCATCTGCCGGACGATGACCTCGATGTGCTTGTCGTGGACCTTCACGCCCTGCGAGCGGTACACGCGCTGCACTTCCTCCACGAGGTAGCGCTGGGCGGCGTCGGTGTCCTTGTACAGCAGCAGGTCGTGGGGGTTGACGGCCCCGCGCGTCATGGGCTGCCCGGCTTCCACGTGGTCGCCGTCGCGCACGGTCAGGCGCATGGCCTTGCCGATCTTGGTCGCCGTCTTGGACGAGTACTGCTCGTCCTCGGCCTCGATGCGGACGAGGTAGCGCTCCTCCTCCTCCTCGATGCGGACCACGCCGTCACGGTCGGCCACCACCGCCTGCGTCTTGGGCTTGCGGGCCTCGAACAGCTCGATCACGCGCGGCAGACCCATCGTGATGTCGCCGCCGCCTGCCACCCCGCCGGTGTGGAAGGTCCGCATGGTGAGCTGCGTGCCGGGCTCGCCGATGCTTTCTGCCGCCACCACGCCGACCGCCTCGCCCATCGAGACGGGCTTGGCCTGCGAGAGGTCGTAGCCGTAGCACTTCTGGCACACGCCCGCCTTCACGCGGCAGTTCAGCGGCGTGCGGACAAAGACTTCCCCGATGGCCTTGGCGTCCCGGGTGATCGCCTTCACGTCCTCCAGGCTGAGCATGGTGTCGGCGGTGATGCTGCTGCCGTCAGCCAGCTCGACGTCGGCGGTCAGGGTGCGGCCGTAGATCGAGGTCTCGATCTCGCTGCCCTTGCGGCTGCGCCACTCGCCCGTCCGCTCGTCGGTCGCGCCCAGCGGCATGACCGTGTAGTCGGTGGTGCCGCAGTCCACGTCGCGCACGACGACCTCGTGGGCCACGTCCACCAGCTTGCGGGTCAGGTAGCCGGAGTCGGCGGTCCGGAGTGCGGTGTCCGCGCCCCCCTTCCGCGCCCCGTGGGTCGAGATGAAGTACTCCAGCACCGTCAGGCCCTCGCGGAAGCTGGCCTTGATGGGCACCTCGATGGTCGAGCCGTCCGGGCGGGCCATCAGGCCGCGCATTCCCGCGAGCTGGCGAATCTGCTGCGGGTTCCCGCGTGCGCCCGACTGCGACATGATCCAGAGGGGATTGAAGGGGTAGTTCTGCGAGAAGTTCTCGAAGACCGCGTTCTTCACCTCGTCGGTGGTGTCGTTCCACAGCTGCACGACCTGCTTGTAACGCTCCTCTTCGGTCATGAAGCCGAACTCGTAGTTCTGCTCGATCTCGCGCAGCTTGCCGTCGGCCTCGGCCAGCAGCTCCGCCTTGTTGGGCGGCAGCACGATGTCGTCGATCCCGATGGTGATGCCCGAGGTCGTGGACAGCTTGAAGCCGCTGTCCTTCAGGGCGTCCAGCAGCCCGGCGGTGGCCTCCACGCCCAGCTCCTTGTAGCAGGCCATCACCATGTCCTTGAGGTGATCTTTCTCGTAGGCGGTGTCCAGGTTGACCAGCGTGTCGACCAGATGCGCCTGGGTCCCCAGCGCTTCTTGCACCAGTCGGCGGAACATCACGCGCCCGGCCGAGGTCTCGTGCAGGGTGCCGTTCAGCATGATCCGCACGTGGTCCTGAAAGTCGATCTCGCCGCGCTCGACGGCCATGATCGACTCGTCGGGATTGGAGAAGATGTACTTCAGGCGGCCGGGGCTGGTCTCCTGCCCGCTGACCGTGATGGGCGTGTTCAGGGCCACGCGGCCTTCCGCCAGCGCGGCCAGCGCGTCCTGCTCGCTCCCGAACTCGGTTCCGGCCCCGAGGTTGTCCCGGCGCAGCTGCGTCAGTGTGAAGATGCCGAGAATGATGTCGCGGCTGGGCTTGACGTTGGGCTCGCCGTTCGCGGGCGAGAGCAGGTTGTGCGACGAGAGCATCTGGATGCGGGCTTCGGCCTGCGCGTAGGCCGACAGCGGCACGTGGATCGCCATCTGGTCGCCGTCGAAGTCGGCGTTGAACGCCTCGCAGACCAGCGGGTGCAGCTGGATCGACTGCCCTTCCACGAGCACCGGCTCGAACGCCTGAATGCCGAGGCGGTGCAGGGTCGGGGCGCGGTTGAGCAGCACGACCTTGTCCTCGATGACCTCTTCGAGCGCGTCCCACACGCTGTCACGGGTGTCGCGGTAGCGCTCCAGCATCTTGCGGGCCTGCTTGATGTTGGTGACCTCGCCCTTTTCCTCCAGCACCTTGAACAAGAAGGGCTTGAAGAGTTCGAGCGCCATGCGCTTGGGCACCCCGCACTGGTGCAGCTTGAGCTGCGGGCCGACCACGATCACCGAGCGGCCCGAGTAGTCCACGCGCTTGCCCAGCAGGTTCTGCCGGAAGCGGCCCTGCTTGCCGCCGAGGAGGTCGGTCAGCGAGCGCAGGCTGCGGTCCGAGCCGGGGTTGGTGACCGGGCTGCCCCGGCGCCCGTTGTCGATGAGGGCGTCCACGGCTTCCTGCAGCATCCGCTTCTCGTTGCGGATGATCATGTCGGGTGCGCCCTGGCCCATCAGCTTCTTGAGGCGGTTGTTGCGGTTGATC
>NZ_JASNGB010000046.1:12500-18023 GCF_030271215.1 Deinococcus rhizophilus
CTTCCGGAGTGTAGGGCGCCTCACCCAGACGGTATTCCAGGAAATCCAGCACCAGTCCGGTCGAGCGGCCCTTCTCGGTCTCGTCGATGGGAAAGACCTCGCGGAAGGCGCTCTGAAGCCCCGCGTTCTCGCGGCTGTCGGGGGCGCGGTCGTCTTGCAAGAAGGCCTTGAAGGAGTTGAGCTGCACCTCGGTGAGTTCGGGAAGCGGAATCACTTCGGTGATCTCACCGAACCGCTCAATGCGCGGTATCACGTTCGTCAGGGTCATTCACACCTCGCGCACCCTCTGTGTTGCGTCTGCAGCCTTCCGGGGCGGGGAAAAGGCGCAGCCGGGACCACAGCCGTCTTCCGGCTGCGCTCCCGCAGTTCAGCTTTCAGTTGTGGAGTCTGCTACGAGGCAAGTCGCTCCTGCCCAACCCATCGTGGTCGGCCGCAGGCCAGTGTAGCGGACCGGGGGCTTGCCGGTCAACTTCCGTCGCCGCCGTTCCGGAAGAGCCTGGGCCCCTGCTCTAGCTCTAGGATGAGGGCGTGGACGCCTTGCAACCCTATCTGCCCCTGATCTTCAGCGTGATTCGTGGCCTGGCGGTGGTGGGCCTCGTCCACGCCCTCATGACGCGGCAACCGATTTTCTGGATGTTTCTGCTCGCGTTCGGGGCCCTGTTCGGCAGCCTGTTTGGGATGCTCGGTGCGGTCCTGTACACCTTCATGGTCTTCGTACCCTGGTTGCGCGGCCGAGGCCAGGTAGCGGGGAAGGTGGTGGCCCGCGGGGTCGAGGCGATCAAGCCGCTCGACACCCGCATCCGCGAGGCCCAGGCCCGCGTCGAGGAGAGCGATACCCTGGCCCACCGCGCCGAGCTGGCTGGCCTGCAGGCCCGTGCCGGGCGCCCGGACGACGCCCAGTCGACGCTCGCACCCCTGCTGGGGGGCATCTATGCCGACGATCCGGTTGTCCTGCTGACCAGCGCAGAACTGGAACTGGCCCGCGAGAAGCCTGCCGCTGCCGAGACCTTGCTCGAACGCGTCGACCTGCGGACCAGTGCGGCGACCCGCACCCGCACCCTGACGCTGCTGGCCCAGGCCCAGGCGGCGCAGGGCAAGGTGGAGGGCGCCGACGCGACCTACCGCGAGGCGATGACCGCCGCCACGACCGAGGAACCCCGCGCCCGCTACGCCGCCTTCCTGTTGCAGCAGGGAAGACGCGACGAGGCGGCGGCCCTCCTGAGCGCGATGGAGAAGACCGAGCGCCGCGCTACCCCGCTCTACAAACGGCAGGAGCGCGAATGGTTTCAGTTGGCGGCGGGACTGCGGCGGGACTTGCGGTAGGGGGCAAGCGGCAACAAAAACCCCCAACCGTGAGGTTGGGGGCCCGAATAGATAAGTCTTGAATTACCAGCGGTCGTCGCGGCGCTGAGGACGGTCGCCGTAGGCGGGAGCCGGGGCAGCCTTCGTCACGACGATGTTCTTGGCCTGGGGGCCCTTACCACGCTGTCCGGCTTCGATTTCGAACTCGACCTCGTCGCCCTCGTTGAGCTTCTTGAAGCCCTGAGCTTGGATGGCGCTGAAGTGCGCGAACACGTCCTCGCTGCCTTCCGTCTCGATGAATCCGTAACCCTTTTCCGCGTTAAACCACTTCACTCTGCCTACTGCCATGATGACTCCTGGCTGCCTTCCACTCAACAGAAACGGAAGCGCGCACTGTTTACCGCGCCCCGCTGGGAAATCTGCCTGGAAAGCAACCCGGCCACTATGCCCCGTCTGGTTTCGCTCAATCGTGCATTTGGCCACATTGGGCATGAAAAACCCCCCGCTCTCGCAGGGGGCTGCACTCCCGGTGGGAAAGGACTTACTTCAGCTCGACCTTGGCGCCAGCGGCCTCGAGCTGGGCCTTCATCTTCTCGGCGTCGTCCTTGCTCACGCCTTCCTTGAGGGCGCCGCCCTTCTCGCTGAGGTCCTTGGCTTCCTTCAGACCCAGGCCGGTGATGGCACGGATCTCCTTGATGACGTTGATCTTGCTGGCACCCGCGTCCACGAGCACCACGTCGAACTCGGTCTTCTCCTCGGCGGCGGGCGCGGCGCCCCCGGCGGCGGGACCCGCCATCGCGACGGCGGCGGTCACGCCCCAGGTCTCCTTGAGACCGTCGATGAGGTCGGCGAGTTCCATGATGGTAAGGGTGCTGAGCTGGTCGATCAGAGCCTGCTTGTCGTAAGCCATGGTGGTGTCCTCCAGTGGATGGATTGGGAAAAAGGGGTGGGGAAGAGAAAAAGTTTAGCCCTGAGCTTCGGCGCTGTCGCCACCGCCGAGTTTCTCGCGGTAGGCTTCCAGGATGCCGACGAAGCTCGAGAGGTGGCTGGAGAGCACACCCACGAACTCGCCCTGAAGGCTCTGCTTGCTGCCCAAGCTCGCCAGACGCTCGATCACGGCCACGTCCACGCGGCGCCCTTCAACGAGGCCGCCCTTCATGGCGGGGATGCCCCGGTCGTTGCCCTTGGCCGCGTCGCTGAGAGTCTTGGCGACCCCGGCGGGGTCCTCGTGTGCCAGGACGAGGGCGCTGGGCCCCTTGAGGCTGTCGCTGAAGTCCTGACCGCTGCCCTGCAGGGCCCGGTGGATCAGGGTGTTCTTGGCCACGATCAGCTGACCACCCTTCTCCCGGATGTCCTTGCGCAGGCGGCTGAGCTGCCCGGCAGTCAGCCCCTGGTAATCGACGACATAGAACGTCTCGATGCCGCTGAGGCTGTTCTGAAGGCTGCTCAGATTCTGCTGATTGCGTGCGTTCGCCACGGGAAAACCTCCTTTGTGGTGAACAAGTCCAGGTACGCTCCTTGCGCCCTGACAACTCGGCGGGATGTTTAAACCTGGCAAGGGTCCCCGCTGTCTACGATGCCGGAATTGGCCGAATTCAAAAGGTGGGCCGAGGGGCGCACCGGGGTGCTGAACTCAGGGGGAGAGGAGTAAGTGCCTGCCTCTCCCCGGAAGGACTCAGGCCAGTGCTTGACTGCTGAGTGTGAGGGGAATGCTCGGCCCCATCGTGCTGGTGAGGTACGCGCTGCGCAGGTACACGCCCTTGGCGCTGCCCGGCTTGGCCGCTTCGAGGGCCGACACCAGCGCCTGATAGTTGGCGCTGAGGTTGCCCGGCTCGAAGCTGGCCTTGCCGATGGGCGCGTGCACCACGCCGGTCTTGTCGTTGCGGAACTCGATGCGTCCGGCTTTGAGGCCGCGCACCATGCCCGTCACGTCAGGGCCGACCGTGCCGCTCTTGGGGTTGGGCAACAGACCGCGTGGCCCCAGCAGACGCGCGAGCTTCTGGCCGACCTGCGCCATCATGTCGGGCGTCGCCACGACGGCGTCGAACTCCATGAAGCCGCCCGCGATGCGCTCGATCAGCTCGTCGCTGCCCACCACATCAGCGCCTGCAGCCTCGGCGGCGGCCACGTTGTCGCCCTTGGTGATGACTGCCACGCGCACGCTGCGGCCAGTGCCGTGGGGCAGCGCGACCGTGCCGCGCACGTTCTGGTCGCTCTTGCGCGGGTCAATGCCCAGGCGGAAGTGCACTTCCACCGTCTCATCGAACTTAGCGGTGGCCAGTTCCTTGACGAGCGTGGCCGCCTCATCGATGGTGTACTGCTTGGTGCGGTCGACCTTCTCGGTCAGTGCGCGGTAACGCTTGCCGTGCTTAGGCATTCGGGGCCCCCTCGATGGTCACGCCCATGGAACGGGCTGTCCCGGCCACAGTATTGGCGGCGGCCTCGACGCTCCCGGCGTTCAGGTCGGGCATCTTGGTCTTGGCAATTTCCAGAACCTGATTCCAGTTCAATTTGCCGACCTTGGCCTTGTTGGGGGTCGCGCTGCCCTTCTGGAGCCCCGCCGCCTTGCGGATCAGGTAGCTCATCGGGGGGGTCTTGGTGATGAAGGTAAACGAGCGGTCCGCGTAGATGGTGATCTCGACGGGGATGATCGCGTCACCCTTGTCGGCCGTCTGCGCGTTGAACGCCTTCGTGAACTCCATGATGTTCGCGCCGTACTGACCCAGCGCGGGGCCGACGGGGGGGGCCGGGGTGGCCTTGCCCGCAGGCAACTGGAGCTTGACAAGCCCTGTGATTTTCTTCATGCGTCCTCCTTAGCTCCCCCGACCTGTCCCGTGGACTGGCGGGGTGCTGGCGCTAAGTGCCGCTCTTGTGGCCCGTGGGTCACCGGAGCAGCAACTTTGGCAGTGTACAGGGCGTGGGCAAGTCTGCCAAGCCCACACCCTGCGGAATTACTTGCTGACCTGCGCGAAGTCGAGTTCAACCGGGGTCTCGCGGCCAAAGATGCTGACCAGCACCTTGACCTTGGCCTGCGGCGCGTTGACCTCGCTGACCACGCCGCTGAAATCGGCAAAGGGACCACCCGTCACCCGGACCATGTCGCCGGGCTTGAGGTCGACCTTGATGCGCGGGGCCGCCTCCTCGGGGGCCTGGGCCGCCACGCCAACCGAGGCCAGCAGACGCTGCACTTCGTCGGGGGAGAGGGGCACCGGACGGGTGGCCGTGCCCACGAACCCGGTCACGCCGCTGGTGCCGCGCACGACTTCCCAGGACTCGCCAAGTTCACCGGGCGCGTCGTCATCCTCGACGTCCATTTGCACGAAGACGTAGCCCGGAAAGAGCTTGCGCTCGACCTCGACCTTTTTGCCGCCTTCCTGAAGTTCGACGCCCTTCTCGGTGGGCTGCAGCACCTGGAAAATCTTGGTGTGGTGCATGCCCAGTTTGCGGGCACGCTCCAGCAGGTGCTGCTGCACGCGGTCTTCCTGGCCCACATAGGTGTGGACGGCGTACCATTCGATGCTCATGGCAGCGCCGCCCGGACCAGGAAGCCGAACAGGGAATCCATCGTGAACACGATCAGGGTCAGGGCCACCACGAAGATCAGCACAGCCTGCGTGCCCTCGATGACTGCTTGGCGGCTCGGCCAGGTGACCTTGGCGAGTTCGGCGCGGGAATCCCGCAAATAGTGCATCAGATTCATGCGCTCACCTTGCCCGTCATGACGCGGGGCAGAGGATCAGAGCCGGAGCCGGGCGCCCACCCCAGAGGCGGGCCGCCAGGCCCGGAGACTCAGACCTTCTTTTCCTTGAACACGACGTGCTTCTTCGCCACGGGGTCGTACTTGCGCAGTTCCATCTTGGCCTGCGTGTTGCGGCGGTTCTTGGTGGTCGTGTAGTAAAAACCCGTGCCAGCGGTACTTTCCATCTTCACGATGATGCGCGGTCCGTCTTTCGCCATGATCCTGCTCCTTTCGCGCCCTTCCCCCTGGGGGGGCGGCGCTCCCAGCCTTCCACCTCTCGGGGGAAGCGGCGCTGGTAAAAGCCCGCCTTGGGGCGGGCAACATTGGGATTATAGGCAGTGCAGGGGGCAGTGTCCACCCGGGGGCGGGGGCCACAAAAAAAGAGGAGACCCTGGGTGGCCTCCTCCCTTGTTGGGCTGGAGTGCTGAGCCGGAACCTACTCCAGGACCTTGGCGACGACGCCAGCGCCGACGGTGCGTCCA
>NZ_JASNGB010000047.1 GCF_030271215.1 Deinococcus rhizophilus
CTGGCCCGCGAGCGCGACACGTTGGCGGCCGAACGTGCCCGGCTGGTGGGCGAGCGCGACGCGGCAGCCAGCGAACTCGCCAGCCTGCGGACGCAGCAGGCCGAACTGCGAACCGCCAACGCGACGCTCGGGCGCGACCTCGCCAGCGCCCGTGACAGCCTCGACCGCCTGCAAGACGAGTTTTCCAGCACCCGCGACGAACTCAGCGCCAGCCGCAGCGCCGACCTCGCCTATCCCAAGAACGACCTCGTGTACGCGGGGGTGGTGCCGGGCGTGCGCAATCTCGACGCCTTTCTGCAGAGCGCGGCGGTGGCGGCGGCGGGCCGGGGGGCCAGGGGCACGCCGCCCGCCCGCCTGAACGCGGCGGCCCGCGAGCGCCTCGAAATCAGCCTGCGCGGGCTCAACGCCAGCGCCTTCGTGCAGTGCCGCGCGGCCAACAACACGGCGGTGGGTTTTCCGGTGGACCTCACCTGCGCGGCCCGGCCCAACAGCGTCCTGTACCGGGGCGGGCAGACCATCCGCCGGGCGACCGTGACCCTGGGGGACTCCCGCACCGTCCAGAACCAGATTCAGGACCTCGTGCAGGACACGGTCATTCACCTCACCACCCGGGGCGTGCCCGCCGAGTACATCACCGACGGTGGTCTCGGCGTCAACGAGTTCGTGGACCTGCTGACCCGGCTGAGCAGCCGCTCGGGCTCCAGCGCCGCCGTCGCCATCGCCGCCCGCGAGGACGTGCGGCCCGGCGGACGGGTGGACCTGTACCCGGTGCTGCCGTAGGGAAAGCGGTCAGGCTGCGGCAGAGACAGCGAGAAGGCCCCGGCATCGGCTGGGGCCTCCCTCTGGTCGTTTGGCTGGCCGCTCCTCCCCCGTACGGACCCCGATGGAATCGTCGACGCAGTGATTTCATCCGAGCAGGGCGAGTGGGAGAGACACGGGTGCCGGGCGTGGAGTGGGCACACCGGTGCTGTGCCAGGGTGCTAACGAAACCGACGAACCCCGTATCAGCCCTTGACCGCCCCCGCCGTCAGGCCGGAAACGATGTTGCGCTGGAAGATCAGCACCAGGAGGATCAGCGGAACCGTCACGATGACGCTGGCGGCCATCGTCAGCCCGAAGGGACTCTCGTACTGCGAGGCCCCGGTGAAGTTGGCGATGGCGGGCGGCACCGTGGCGGCGGCAGCGTCGGTCGTGAAAGTCAGCGCGAACAGGAACTCGTTCCAGGCATTGATAAAGGCCAGCAGCCCGGTGGTGACCAGCGCCGGGGTCATCACCGGGAGCAGCACCTGAAAGAGGGTTTGCAGCGGCGAGGCGCCGTCCACGTAGGCCGCCTCCTCCAGCTCGGTGGGAATCTCGCGCACGAAGGCGGTCAGCGTCCACACCGTGAAGGGCAGCGTGAAGATCATGTACGACAGGATCAGCCCGCCCCAGGAGTTGTACAGCCCGAAGGTCTGGATCATGGTGTAGAGCCCCGACAGCACCGCGATCTGCGGAAAGACGCTCACGGCCAGAATCAGGTACATCAGGATGGTCTTGCCCTGAAAGCGGAACTTGCCCAGCGCGTAGGCGGCCAGCACCGAGAGCAGCAGGCTCAGCAGCACCGTGCCCGTCGCCACGACCACGCTGTTGAGCAGGTTGCGGCCGAAGGGGGCCGTGATGAACACGTCCACGAAATTCTGAAAGCTTGCCACGCTGGGAAACCACTGCAGCGCCTCGGCCGAGAGCCGCGCCGAACTCGTCAGGCTGGTCTTGATCGCCCAGTAGAACGGGAAAAGAACGTAGAACAGCACCACGGCGACCACCAACCAGAAGAGGATCAGCGTGACGGTACGGACCACTGGATTCTTGGAATTCATCGCCTCACCTCCGGGCAGTCGCCGTCCAATCCGTGACCGAATCGGGGAAGCACCGATTCGTCCACTCCTTTCCCGGCGACCGCCTTGTTCCTGCTTGCTCTGCTCGGATGGAACAGGGACAGAACCTGTTCCACCGGAATGCATCTCAGTCGAACTTCACGCGCAGGCTGGTCACGTAGATCGCCGTGAACACCATGATGATCAGGAAGATCAGCACGCTGATCGCGCTGCCGAAGCCGAACTGCGAGTTCAGGATCAGCTCCTGCCGGGCGTAGATGCTCATGGTGATCGTCTCGGGGGCGTTGCCCTTCACGATAAAGGGCATGTCGAAGACCCGCAGGGCGTCCAGCGTGCGGAAGATCAGGGCGACGAGCAGGGCGGGCGTCAGCAGCGGCAGCGTCAGCCGCCAGAACTGGGTCCAGGGGGAAGCGCCGTCCACGTCGGCGGCCTCGTACATGTCGCCCGGAATGGTCTGGAGCCCCGCGAGCAGCAGCAGCGCCATGAAGGGCGTGGTCTTCCAGACGTCCACCGCGACCAGTGCCGCGAGCGCCGTGTCGGGATTGCTCAGGAAGGACTGTCCCGCTTCCAGGAAGCCCAGCCGCCGCCCCCAGTCCGAGATGATCCCGAACGAGTCGTTGTACATCCAGTTCCACATCTGGGCGCTGACCACCGTGGGAATCGCCCACGGCACCAGGATCGCGGTGCGCAGCAGGCCCCGGCCCCGGATCTTGGAATTGATGATCAGCGCGAAGGCCAGCCCCAGCACGGTTTCGAGCAGCACGCTGCCCACCGTGAACTTGACCGTGTTCCACACCGACTGCCACCACTCGGGGATCTGCAGCACGCCCAGGCCCACGCCGTCCTCGGTGGTAAACCAGTAGTTGCCCAGCCCGATCCATTTCGGGGCCGGGTCGGTCAGGATGTTGTACTCGGTAAACGACAGGTAGATGGTCCGCAGCAGCGGGTACCCCGCGACGGCGGCCAGCACCACCAGCATGGGCACCAGCAACAGCAGCGCCACGCGGGTGCGGTTGGCTTGCAGCCCCCGGCCCGTGCGCGCGGGGGTTGCCGTGGGGCGGGAGGGAAGGGGAGTGGTCATCGCAGGCACCTCGGGGGGAAGGCAGGAAGTGGGGAAGCAAAAAGGGTGCCCCGGCTGTGGGGGCACCCGGACTCCGGGAGGCGGCGCGTGCAGAGGCCGCCTGCGCGGGGTCTTTACCAGCCGCGGCCCTTGATGCGGTTGAGCTGGCCTTCGAGGGTCTTCATGGCCGGGCCAGGAGCGCTCTTTTTGGTCAGCACGCTGTACACGGCGGTGCTGAACGCGTCACTGACCTGGTTGTACTTGCTGCCCGTGACCGTCGCGGGGCGGGCCACCGCGTTGGTGAACACGTCGTACAGGCTGCCGAAGAAGGGCACGGCCTTGAGGACGTCCTTGTCCTTGTACAGCGAGGCGATGGTGGGGTTGTAGCTGGCCTGCACCGCGCGGCGCTTCTGCTCTTGCAGGCCCGTGAGGTAGCGTACGAGGTCAGCGGCTTCCTTGGGATTCTTGGAGTAGGCGTTCACGGCCAGCTGCCAGCCGCCCAGCGTTCCGGCAGGCTTGCCCCCGGGACCCGCGGGCAGCGCGGCCACGCCGATCTTGCCGCGAATGGGCGAGGCCTCGTTCTCCTTGGTCTTGGGGTCGTCCTTTTGCTGCCCGGCGGCGTAGGCGTAGGGCCAGTTGCGCATAAAGGCCGCGTTGCCCGCCTGCCACACGTTGCGGGCCTCTTCCTCGCCGTAGGTGGTCACGGCCTGGGGCGACACGGTGCCCACCAGCCCCTGAATCGCCTGCAGCGCCTGCACCGTCTTGGCGTTGTTGACCGTCACCTTGCCGATGCCGTCCACGATGGTCCCGCCGCCAAAGGACGCGATCCATTCCAGTGCGTCGCAGGTCAGGCCCTCGTAGTTCTTGCCCTGGAACACGAAGCCCACGAAGCGCGAGTTGGCCTTGCGCTCGCCCGCCTGAATCTTCTGGGCCATCGTCGCCAGCTCGTTCCAGGTCTTGGGGGGTGCCTTGTAGCCGTACTTCTTCAGCAGGTCAGTGCGGTAGTACAGCACGCCCGCGTCCGTGAACCACGGCATGCCGACCAGTTTGCCGCCGATGGTGTTGTTCTGGACGATCGCCGGGAAGTGACGGCTGACCTCCGCCGCCGGGATGTACTTTTTCATGTCCAGCAGGTGCTGCCCGATGAGTCCCGGCCACACCACGTCGATCATGTACACGTCCACGTCGGCCGAGCGGGCGCCGAGCTGCTGCTGGTACAGCGCCAGACGCGAGTCGGTCTCCTTGGGAACCTGAATCAGCCGGACGGTGTTGCCTGTCCGCTTGGCCCAGGCGTCGGCGCCCTTCTTGCATTCGTCGTAGCCCTGGCCCACCGAGTCGCAGGCAAAGGTCAGGGTGGCGGCCGTGCCCTGGCTCACGGCGGCGCAGGCGAGGGTCAGGCTGAGGCTGGCAAGCGCTCGTTTCATGGGGTTCTCCTCCGCTGTCTGGAACCTGGCCCAGGGCAACCCACTGGGCAGCCCACCCCCGTTGCGGAAGCGGTTCCAAAACAGTCGTTGTCGGTACCTGGCTACTCTCCCCGGCTGGGGGTGTCAATCACGGGGCATCCCCCGGGGGCCAGGCCCGGAGTTCAGGAACCCGTCGGCCCCTGCTCCGGGCCTGGGCGGGAACTTCTGGCTGTGGGGGGCCGTACCTGTGATTCCCCTGCGTGTGGCCGCGCGACCGTGAGGCAGCTCCCGGGGGGCTGGGGGGTCTTTGCTAGACTGACCCGTTCCAGACCCCGGCGCCCCCAGGGTCCCGGCCACAGGCGCCGAAGTTTCCCCCCCACCGTTTCTCTCCCGCACGCCAGGTTTCCGGCGGTGGCCCCTTGTTCCTTTACTGGCCCATTCCCGGCCCACCCCGCACCGGCCCCGGCGCCCCAGGAGTCCGCATGGCAGAACCCACCCGAGCACGCGCCCGCACCAAGGCTTCCGCGCCCGCCGCTCCGGCCCCCGAAGTGGCCGAGACGGTGGCGGTGGCCCCCGCCGTTCCCAAGCCCCGCAAGGCCGCCAAGCCCAAGGCCGCCGCCGCTCCGGCTCCCGTGGCCGGGGCAGAGGCCGCCCCCGCCCCCGCGCCCAGCGCTCCCAAGAAGGCCCCCGCCCGCAAGAAGGCCGCGCCTGCTCCCGGGGCGGTGGCCCCGGCCCAGACGGCCGAGAACCAGACGGCCGAGAGCACTGCCACCGACGCCACCACCGACGCCACTGCTGTCGCCGAGGCTGCTCCCGCTCCGGCGCCGCGCAAGGCCGCCAAGACCCCGGCAGCGAGCAAGGCCGCTGCCTCTGCCAAGGCTGCGGTCACTGTGCCCGCCGACAAGCCCTACTACGCGCACCCCTCCATTCAGGAACTGCTGAAGACGGGCAAGGCGGCGGGCGTCCTCACCAGCGACGAGATCGCGGCGGCGCTGTCGGTGGCCCTCGAAGCCTCGGGTCTGGACCCCGAGAGTGCCGAGGCGTTCGAGGACATGCAGCTTTTCCTCGCCGCCCAGCAGATCGAGGTGCAGGACGAGGGCGAGGACGACGACGAACTCGAGGAGGAGACGGAGGGGCCGGTCGCGACCGCCGCTACGGAGCCCGACGACGAGGAAAAGTACTTCGACGACATGCCCCGCGCCGTGTCCAACGACCCGGTGCGGCAGTACCTCCACGAGATCGGCCGGGTGCCGCTGCTGACCCTTGAAGAGGAGATCGCGCTCGCCCGCCGCATCGAGGAGGGCGAGGAGGCCCGCAAGCGGCTGGAGGAGGAGGGCGACACCTTCGACGACCGCGGGCGCCGCCGCCTGATGCGCCAGATGGAAGACGGCGCGGCGGCCCGGCAAGGGCTGATCGAGGCCAACCTGCGCCTCGTGGTGTCTATCGCCAAGAAGTACACCGGGCGCGGGCTGGGGTTCCTCGACCTCATCCAGGAGGGCAACCAGGGCCTGATCCGCGCGGTCGAGAAATTCGAGTACCGCCGCCGCTACAAGTTCAGTACGTACGCGACGTGGTGGATTCGTCAGGCGATCAACCGCGCCATCGCCGACCAGGCCCGCACCATCCGTATCCCGGTGCACATGGTCGAGACGATCAACAAGCTGACCCGCACCGCCCGCCAGCTTCAGCAGGAACTCTCGCGCGAGGCGACCTACGAGGAAATTGCCGAGGCGATGGGCCCCGGCTGGGACGCCAACAAGGTCGAGGAGGTGCAGAAGGTCTCCCAGGAGCCGGTGTCGCTCGAAACGCCCATCGGCGACGAGAAGGACTCGTTCTACGGCGACTTCATCCCCGACGAGAACCTCGATTCCCCGGTGGACAACGCCGCCAAGACGCTGCTCTCCGAGGAACTGGAAAAGGCCCTCTCCAAGCTCACGGAAAGAGAAGCGATGGTCCTGAAGTTCCGCAAGGGACTGGTCGACGGCCGCGAGCACACGCTCGAGGAGGTCGGCCAGCGCTTCAGCGTGACCCGCGAGCGCATCCGCCAGATCGAGAACAAGGCGCTGCGCAAGCTCAAGTACCACGAGAGCCGCACCCGCAAGCTGCGCGACTTCCTGGACTGAGCTTCCCAACGTCTCCGGCCCCCGTCCCCCGTGGCGGGGGCTTTGGCGTTCAGGGCCGCATATGCGGCAGTGGGCCGGGACGGGTGCTGTTACCCTGGGGACAGACCTCGGCACAGCCTCACCCTGCGGGGAGACCGGAACGTCCGCGTGACGGCCCGCGTACCCGGGAGCACACGGCACTGCAGCACTCCAGAGGCCGGACGCTCCCCCACCGCCCGCCCCCTTTTGCCCCACCCACCCGGAGGCCACCCGTGACGATGACCGCCGATCCCGCCCGCTCGCCTCCCCGCTCCTTCGACCGCTCGTGGTTGCTGCTCGCCGCGCCCCTCGTGGGCCTCAGCCTCTGGCCGCTGTGGCTGGTGGCGGCCAGCATGGCCGTTCTCGCGCTGACCCGTCCGGGGCGTCCGGCGGCGGGGGCACGCCTGCTGCTTCTGCTGCTGCTGGCCGGGCTGGGCAGCGTGCCGGGCCTGCTCGCCGCGTCCGACTTCTCGGAGTTGGTCGCCGCCGCGCGGACCGCGTTCCCGCTGCTGCTGGGGGTCGTCCTGCTGTCCGGGGGCCTGCGGGCGCTGGAAGGCGGGCGGCGGTTCCTGGGCACCGGGGAGCTGGGACTGCTCCTGCTGGGGGCCGCGCTGCTCGGCGGAGGCCCGGGACTCTCGCTGGGGCTGGGTGCAGGCCTGTTCGCGCTGCTGCTGGCCGTGCTGGGGGCACCGGGACCGGAAGACCGGGCGCTGCGGCCCCTGGGCGGGCAGGGCCCGGCGCTGCGCTGGCTGCTGGTTGCCGGGGCAGGCTCGGCCGCGCTGCTCACGGTGCTGAGCCTGCCGCTGCCCACCCCGCCCGCGTGGGAGACGGAGCGCGGCGAGCTGTCGCGGGTGCAGGCACGCATCGGCGGAGACTTCGAGTTCGAGCGGCAACTCGGCAGCAACGGAGAGAACCGCTACCCCCAGGGGCTGGGGTCGAACCAGACGCGGCGGTACGCCCCGGTCGACTCCCGCAACCTCGACAACGACAAGGTGATTCTGGGCGGCCTGCTGGTCATGCTGGCGGTCGTCTGGATCATGTGGCGAACTCGGAGCCCGCGCAGTCGGGGCCGCCGTCCCGCGTGGTGGGAACTTGCGGCGCTGGCAGGGCTGCTGCTCACGGGTGGCCTGCTGGTGCTGGGCTCCCTGACCGGGGACCCGGCGGCGCTCTCGCCCTCTGGCGGCTACGCCAAGCTGGGCGGGGATGGCCCGGCTGGCCTCCTGAGCGAGCAGGGAGGCGGCAGCATCCGCCCCTACCAGAAGCAGGAATGGCTGAACACCCTGAACACCGTGGCGTTCGCGCTGCTGCTTCTTGCGGCGGCGGCGCTGGTCTGGGTCGGCTGGCACCTGACCCGTCCGGCCCAGCCGGAGGCAGACGGCCCGGAGCCTTTGCCCACTCCTGCCCCGGAGGACACCACCGCCCTGCACCGGGTCCGGATGGCCTACCGCTCCGCCCTGGCCTCGCTGACGCAGGTGGGCCTGGGCCGCGCTCCGAACGAGACGCCCGGCGAACATGCCGCGCGGGTCGCGCTCACCCTGCCCGACCTGGCCGAACCGCTGCGGCAGCTTCTGGCCCTCTATGTCCCGGTCCGCTACGGCCTGCTGGCCTCCGAGGAAGGCGCGGCGCAGGCCGAGGCCGCCGCCCGCAGCGTGGCCCGGCTGGTCCGTCCCATTTCTGCTCCCGGCGCGGCGGTCCCTGCGCTAGGCTGAGGCTCCCCGCATGACGACTCTTCCTGTTCCTCCTGCCCGGCGGCCCTGGCGCCCCGACCGCTCCTGGCTGCTGCTGGCCGCGCCTTTCGTGGCGGCCTCGTGGCTACCGTGGTGGGGCGTGCTCGCTTTCTTCCTCGTGCTGCTCCTGATCCGCTTCGATCAGGCCGCCGAGGTTGTGCGGGTGCCGCTGCTGCTGCTGGCAGCGGGGGTCACTTTGATACCGCTGCTGGGCCGGGTAGCGAATCCCGACGAGAGCTTCGTGGCCGCGTTGCTGGCGTATGGGGCGCTGTTTCTCCCGGTGGTGGTGACCGCGCTGCTCATGCACTTTGCGCTGGGCATGTTGGAGGTTGGCCGCTCCGCAGGGATCGCCTGGCTCGCCCTATTGCTCCTGCCCGGCATCCTGGGCCTGGCCCCCAGTCCGGTGTTCGGCCTTCCGGCGGGACTGGGTCTGGGCTTGCTCGCGCTGCTGCTGTGTGCCCTGGGTTCCAAGGGGCGCGAGGAGCGGCCCGCCCGCCGCCTGACAGGTTCGGGCCGCGCCATATGGAATGCGGCGCTGGTAGGCGCAGTACTGGCCGGGGCGCTCACGCTGGGGACGCTGGCGCTGGGACCTGCCGGGGGGGGCGAACGTGGGGCCTCGTCCTCCACGCCCCCGGTTGAACAGTCCAGGGGCACCCCGGACCGCGACGCCCAGTCCCCGTCTGGTGAGGGAGCGCAGCCGACGAATGAGCCGCCGGGCGGAGCTGTGGTGACCCGGTGGTCGTCCAACGGGGCACAGTTCCCCGGAACCGATCTCGCCTTCCTGGGGGGGTCGCTGCTGCTGCTTGCCATGGTCTTTTTCTTCTGGCGGGTCAGTGCGGTCCGGGCCGGTCCTGTGACCACGCGGTTTCACTGGTGGGAGATTGCGGCGGTGGTCGGCATAGTCCTGATGGGGGTCATGATGCTGGTCTATGGCCTGTCTCCCATCGTGACGGCGGCCCTTGCCGGGACCGGGGAGGCGTCCGGGGGCGGGCCAGGAGCGATGGGCGAGACGATCGTGCTGGAAGAAACCCTTCCTCCGTGGTTCGCCCCCTTCGCCCACTGGGTCAACCGGATTCTGTTTGTCATCGTCCTGCTGTTCGCGGTCGCGGTCTTCATCTTCGCCTGGAAACTGCGCCGCTCCACCGACGACGACCTGCAAGTGGAATTGTCCGCCGACGAGGCCGCTGCTGCTGCCCAGCCCGAGGCCCTGCACCGCGTCCGGCTGGCCTACCGCTCGGCGCAATCGGCGCTGGGGGCGGCGGGGCTGGGGCGCGGCCCGTCCGAGACGCCCGCCGAGCACGCGGCGCGGGCCAGCCTGAACCTGCCCGACCTCGCCGCCCCGCTGGGCACGCTGGTCACCGCCTATGCCCCGGTGCGCTACGGGGGCCGCGTGACCGAGGAAGACGCCGCTTCTGCCGAGGCCGCCGCCCGTGACATCACCGCCCTCAGCGCCGAGTACCGCCCGCTGAAGCTGCCCGACGCCCCCGCCGGTTCCGATTCCCACACAGCCCCCTCCCAGGAGACCCCATGACCCACGCTGACCTGCCGACCCCACCCGCCGACCTTGCCGCCGTGGAGCGCTTTGCCCGCGCCGTGGGGGACAACGTGGCCCGCGTCCTCGTGGGCAAGGAGGCGGTCACCCGCCTGACCCTCGCCGGGATTCTGACCGGAGGGCACATCCTGCTCGAAGACGCGCCCGGCACCGGCAAGACGATGCTGGCCCGCGCCATCGCCGCCAGTCTGGGGCTGACCTTCCGGCGCGTTCAGTTCACGCCCGACCTGCTGCCCAGCGACGTCACCGGGGTCAGCGTGTACCGCCCGGCAACCGGAACTTTCGAGTTTGTGCCCGGCCCGATCTTCACCGGGCTGCTGCTGGCCGACGAGATCAACCGCGCCACCCCCAAGACCCAGTCGGCGCTGCTGGAGGCGATGGGAGAGGGGCAGGTCACCGAGTCCGGCGTGACCCACCGCCTGCCGCAGCCTTTCGTGGTGATCGCCACCCAGAACCCGGTCGAGCACGAGGGCACCTACCGCCTGCCCGAAGCGCAGCTCGACCGCTTCCTGCTCAAGCTGTCGGTGGGCTACCCCTCCTTGGAGGAAGAGGTGCAGATGCTGGGCCGCCTGCAGGGAGCGCACCCCATCGACACGCTGGGGCCCGTCGCCGGGCCGGAGGACCTGCTCGCGGCGCGGGCGGCGGTGAAGGCCGTGCGCGTCTCGGACGAGCTGCGGCGTTACGCGGCGGCCCTGACGGCCCGGACCCGCAGCCACCCGCAGGTCACGCTGGGGGGCGGACCGCGTGCCAGCCTCGCCCTGCAAGGGGTGGCGCAGGCGCTCGCGGCGCTGGACGGCCGGGCCTTTGTGGTCCCCGACGACATCAAGGCGGCGGCCCCGGCGATCCTGTCCCACCGCCTCAGCCTGCGGATCGAGGCGCGGCTGGCCGGAACGCCCCCCGAGAGCGTGGTCGCGGACGTCCTGCGGGCCGAGCCTGTCCCGGCTGACCCGGCCCAGGCGGCGGGGGCGCTCTGATGATGGGAGGAGGCGCTCGCCTCACCGCCCCGCCGCTCCCCATCCCCCTTGAGGGTGGGAGCCCCCCGCAGTGAACCTCGCGGCGCTGGGACTGGTGCTCGCGGCGCTGCTGCTCAGCGTGGCGCTGGCGTGGTTCCTGGGGCGCAAGCCGCCCACTGTCCGGCTGACCCGTGAGTTTCCCGCTCAGGGCTTCGAGGGCACCCGCGTGCCCTACCGGGTCCGCATCGAGATCGATACCCGGCGGCCCCTGCGCGTGATCGTGGAGGACCCGACGCCCCTCTCGGTGGTGGCCAGCGAGGTGCTCACGGCGGGCGGGCTGACGCTGGGGCAGACGGTGACCGAACTCGACGGCTCGCTGCTGCTCAACCGCCGGGGCGAGTACCCGTGGCCGGGCGGGACCCTGCGCTGGGCCGATCCGCTGGGGCTGTTCTGGCGCTCCATGCCGCTGGGGGTGCCCGCCGTGATCGAGGTCTACCCCGGCACCCACGGGCTGGTGTTGCCCGACCTGCTACGGCCCCTGCTGAGCGAGGGCCAGCTCTCGCGGACGCTGGGGCTCGAAGACCCCATCAGCCTGCGGGGAGCGCGGCCCTACGTGTCGGGCGATCCGCCGGGCCGGGTCCACTGGCGGCTCTCGGCCCGGACAGGTGACCTCACCGTGCGCGAACTCGACCGCACCGCCGCGAGCAGCCTGACCGTGTTTGTGGACACCTCCGGCACCGACGTGTATGTGAACAGCGCCGTGCGGCTGGCGAGCAGCCTGATTCAGGAGGCGCTGGAGCTGGACCTTCCCGTCAGCGTGGCGACGCCCGCCGGGGCGACTCCCAGCGGGCGCACCCCGGAGGCGCTGCGGGCGGCGCTGCGGCTGCTGGCGCGGCTGGAGCCGCAAGACCCCCGCGTGGTGGGCCAGCCTGTCGTCATTCCGCCGCCCCGCGCGGGCGGAAACCTGATCGTGCTGACCCAGAAGGCCCCGCCCCAGCTGGTCGAGCAGGCCATGCACGCTCGCGCCCGCGCCAGCCGGGTCTCCATCGTCGCCATCCCCGAGGGGTTTTACCTCGAACCCGGCGAGAACCCCCGCCGTCAGTGGGTGGGGGCCCCCGACACCGTGCGCGAGCTGGAGCGCCGCGCCGGGATTCTGGCAGAGGTGGGCGTGCTGGTGTTCGTGCTGCGCGGCAACCAGAGCGTGCTGCGGCTGGGGGCCTGAATCGCTAAAGGGAGGCTCAGCCCGCGTCCCGGGGCGCCCTGCTAGCGTGGGGCCATGACCGACCGCGACCAGAGCAAGGACGTGCCCAAGACCGAAGAGGAGATCAGCAATGTGGACCTCCAGTTTATGGGCCGCACCGATGAGCACCGCGACGCCCTCAAGGACGCCCGCGCCGAGGCCAAGCTCGCCGACGAGTTCCAGGAACGCGGCCTCGACAAGCAGGACGTGGCCTCGGCAGGCAGCATGATCGCCAGCGACCCGGCCAGCACCATCCCCGGTGACGAGACCTCCGAGGACACCGAGCAGGGCTGAGCGACCCCTCGCCCCGCTGCTCCGCAGCACCCCTCCACTTCGCGGCTCTGCGAGTCACCCGCAAGGAGAGAGGGGTGTCTTGCTGTCGGCCGGAAGCTGGCGGCTGCGGACTACTTGCCCACGCAGAAGTTGCGAAACACCGCGTCCACCACGTCCTCCGACACGTCGCGGCCCGTGAGTTCGGCCAGGGCCCGCAGCGCTTCCTCCAGCTCATACCCGGCGAGGTCGTCGGGGAGGGTACGGGCAGCCTGCACGTGCTCAAGTGCCCGGCGAGCGGCGTCGGCCTGCCGCTCGGTGGTGAGCCAGGCCTCGCCCCGCGCGGCGTCGCCCAGCAGGGCGGCGTGGACGGCTTCCCGGAGTTCGGGCAGGCCCGCGCCGGTCACGGCGCTGACCGCCAGCGCTCCGGCGTCCTCCCAGACGGCGGGGAGGTCGGCCTTGGTCCGCACCCGGATCACCCGCGCCCCCGGCGGCAGGTCGACCGGCAGCGGCTCACGGGGCAGGCTGCCGTCCTCCAGCGCCAGCACGAGGTCGGCGCCCTGCGCCAGCGTCACCGCCTGCCGCACGCCCGCCGCCTCCACCTCGTCGCCCGNCACCCGCGCCCCCGGCGGCAGGTCGACCGGCAGCGGCTCACGGGGCAGGCTGCCGTCCTCCAGCGCCAGCACGAGGTCGGCGCCCTGCGCCAGCGTCACCGCCTGCCGCACGCCCGCCGCCTCCACCTCGTCGCCCGTCTCGCGCAGACCTGCCGTGTCCACCAGGGTCACGGGGACGCCCGCCAGCGAGAGTTGCGCTTCGAGGTAGTCACGGGTGGTGCCGGGAATGGGGGTCACAATGGAGCGTTCGTAACCCAGGAGTGCGTTGAGCAGGCTGCTTTTGCCCGCGTTGGGCCGCCCGATCAGCGCCAGCCGCGCTCCCCGCGTGGCGACCTGCCCGGCGCGGGCGGTGGCGACGAGGGCCGCGAGGTCGGCCCCGGCCTGCGCGAGCGGCACGCCCCGTTCCTCCTCGGGCACGCCTTCCTCGGGGTAATCCAGCATCGCCTGAATCGCGGCCAGGGTGCGGGTCAGGGCCGCCGCGATGCCGCCTACCCGCTCCCCCAGCGCCCCCGACAGCCCCAGTGCCGCCTGCCGCCGGGCGGTGTCGGTGCCCGCGTTGACGAGGTCCAGCACCGCTTCGGCCTGCGCGAGGTCCAGCCGCCCGGCGAGGTAGGCCCGCAGGGTGAATTCACCGGGCCGGGCGGGCCGCGCCCCGAGGTCCAGCGCCCGCGCCAGCACCCGCGCCAGCACCGCCGGGCTGCCGTGCGTCTGGAGTTCGGCCACGTCCTCGCCCGTGTACGAGTGCGGCCCCCGGAAGACCAGGCACAGACCGTCGTCCAGCCGCTCCTCCCCCTGGGCCACGAATTCCCCGTACAGGAAGCGCCCGCCCCGCGCCCGGCTGGGTTGTCCGCGCCCCCGGAACAGGCCGTCGGCCACCCGCAGGGCGTCCGGCCCGCTCACCCGCACGATGCCCACCCCCGCGTGGCCGGGGGCAGTGGCGATGGCGGCGATGGTGTCCGAGAGGCCGAGGCGGGTCACGGGGGAGAGGGTAAGGCTTCAGGCGGTCAGCGACCAGGCGTCAGCAGACCAAAGCCCCAGCCAGCGCCGGGGGCTTGCTGTCCTGGTGCCGGTGGCCGGGGGCGGCCTACGCCCCCTTCCTCCACTTTCCCTTGCTGCGGTTTCCCGGCTTGTTGCCCGGCGTGGCCGTGCGCGTCCGGATTCTCTCGTCGTCGTAGCGCAGCAGCACGGCGAGGCGGGCGCGCGAGAGGATGTGGTGCGGCTGCTTGGGCACAAAGGCCGTCACCACGTCGAGGTAGCCGCCCTCGGCGTGCTCGACGACCACGTGCAGGGGCAGCGCCACCCCGCACGCCTCGAAATAGCCGCACACCAGCCAGCGGCGGTCTTCCGGGTAGACGGCCCGCACCCGCCCGGCCACCAGCACCTGAACGATGTCGTGCTCCAGAAAGCCCTCGGCGCGGGCGTGCCCGATGGCGTGGGGACAGAGGTGATATTTGCCCTCGTACACGGCGTCGCGCAGCCGGGCGTGGGCACGCGAGAGGCTGTGTTCGCTGGTGTCCACCCCGACCAGTTCGGCCTCGCGCTGGGGCCCCACGGGCTTGAGGCGCAGGTTCTCGGGCCGGGCGGGGGGCGGCGTCGGGGCGCGGCGGGCTTCCTTCTCGGCGCGGGCAAGCTGGGCACGCAAGGAGAGCAGGTCGGTGCCCCCGCTGCGGGAACGCGGTTTGGAATCGGGGGATCTGGTCATGGGCGCAACCTCCCGTCAGCCTTCCAGAGTCGGGGGGCTGAGATCCGCGCCCCCTGAAACGCAAAAATCCCCGTCCACACGTCTGGCGTGTTGGTGGGGAAGGAAGGCGTCGCACCCTGCTTCAGGGCATGCGCCGAAGATAGCACGCGGGGATCGGGGCGCGGGGTGAGGCGCCCGGCAGACGTGAGCGGCAGCACTTTCTAGGCTGAACGTGATCCTCACCGTCCGCCCCGGCTCCCCGCCCCGTGCTCTCTCCCGGAGGTCTGTCCATGATCCGCCCCATGCAAGCGACCGATGCCCCCGATGTGCTGGCCCTGCTGGCCTGGATGGACGATGCCCCCGAGCGCGAGGTCTTCGCGCCCGACGCCCGCGACGAGCAGGAGTTGCGCGGCGAGTGCGAGGACCGGGTCTGCCTCGTCGCGGAGGACATGGACGGCGCGGTACAGGCCTACTGCGGCCTCGCGCCCTTCCGGGACGGACTGGTGCTGGAAGGGCCGCTGGGGGACGGCGACCTGCCCGGGCTGCTCGCGCGGGCGGTGGAGCGGGCCGACGGGCTGCCCGTCTACGCCTTCGCGGCCCGCGACAACCTCGGGGCGCGGGAGGCGCTGGAGGCGTGCGGCTTCACGCCCATGCACACCACCGACTTCTACACGGCGCGGGTGGCTGACCTGGCCCGCCATGCCCGCATTCCGCAGGGGTACGCGGCGACGGAACACCTTGCCCCGGCCGCCTACCGCGCCCTGTACCGCGCCGCCGAGGACGGCTGGGCGGGCCGTCTGGAATGGACCGACGCCGACTTGCAGGCCCATTTCGCCCGCGAGGACGTGCGGCTGGTCGCTCTGACCCGCGCCGGGCAGCCCGCCGGATTCGCCGAGCTGGAGCTGAACACGGAAGCCTCGCGGGCCGACCTGACCTATCTCGCCGTCCATCCCGCCGAGCGGGGGCAGGGCCTGGGCCGGGTGCTGCTGGCCCTGGCCGCCGCCGAGGCCGCCGCCTTTCCCGAACTGCGCGACCTGCGGGTCCGTGCCCACGACCACGCCCGCCCCGCCCGCGCCCTCTACGCCCACGCGGGCCTGATCCACTGCCGCTCGGTGGTGACCTACCTGCGCGACGACACGGAGGGGGAGGCGTAGCACAGGCGGAGCCTTGGGCAGAGACATCTTGCCCGCACGGCTTTTCCCCACATTCCCCTCACCCCGCCTCCTCTAGCCTGACCGCCTATGGGCAAACGTGACCGCCAGGGCCCCCGGCCCGCCTACGTGACGCTGCGCGACCTGCCCGGCACCCGGCTGATGTTCTGGGTGGTGGGCGAGTGCCCCTACTGCGCGGAGCGGCACCTGCACCCGGCGGGAAACCTCCGCACCGCCGATCCCGGCGAGCGGCTGGGCGAGCATACGGCCCCCTGTGACCCCACCCTCACCTATGAACTGCAACTGCCGCCCCGCCCCAAGAAGAAGTCGGGCAAGCAGGCCCGCCGCAAGGAACGCCGTGAGGGAAAGGCTCC
Source organism: Deinococcus rhizophilus (assembly GCF_030271215.1). Lineage (GTDB taxonomy): Bacteria > Deinococcota > Deinococci > Deinococcales > Deinococcaceae > Deinococcus > Deinococcus rhizophilus. The sequence continues at coordinate 16,041 of NZ_JASNGB010000047.1, forward strand.
GGCACTCGATGAGCTGAGCTGGGACGACGAGTAGGGCGCAGGCCAGGGGGAGACGGACGCGGGGAAGTGCCCTCCGCGTCCGTGTCGTCTGGGCTTCAGTGACCCCCGTGCTCCCCGCCCTGCGCCGCTTCCGGTGGGGGCGGCAGGCTCTCCCCGCGCCGCGCGAGCAGGTCTTCCATCAGGCGAATCTCGCCGCCCTGGGTGGCCTGAATCTGCCGGGCGAGGGTGCGGACCTCCGGGCGAATCCGGTCCCCGAGGGCGGGCTCGACCATCGCCAGGGCGCCCTGGTGGTGGCGAATCATCAGCCGCAGGAAATGGGCCTCGGCGTCCGCGACGGGCAGGGTGTCAAGCTGGTTCAGCTCTTCCGGGGTCGCCATGCCCATCATGCGGGCGTGCTCGGCGCTCATGCCCTTGCCGCCCCACGGGAGGCCCCAGAGGGTCAGCCAGCCGCGCATCTGCCCGATCTGCTCCTGCTGCGAGAGCACGATGTCCAGCGTCAGGGAACTCAGGGTGCGGTCCTGGGTCCGCCCGCGCAGGCGGGTCGCCATGTCCACCGCCTGCGCGTGGTGCTGGGTCATCTCGCGCACGAAGCGCACCTCCGGGCTGCTCTCGGCGGGGGTGCCGGAGCGCGAGGTCAGCGCGAGCGCGGCGGCCAGCAGCGCGGCGGCAGCCAGGGCGAACGCGGCGAGCAGGGCGGGTCGGCGGGTCATGGCCCGGAGTATAGGGAGGGGGGTCGGGGGCGGTGGTCCCCGCTGGCCCCGGCCTCCTTCCCCGGCCCCCGGTACACTTCCTCCATGACGGGCGACGTGAACACCTCGCGGCTGCTGGGGCTGGACGCGCTGTGGGCGGCGCTGCAAGACACCTGGCGCGAGGTGGAGCGGGCGCTGGCCGCCTACGGCGCGAATGCCCTGATCGCCCTGGGACTGGTGCTGGTGTACGCCCTGATGTTCCGGCTGGCGTCGCGGGCAGGGCAGGCGCTGGTGCAGCGGCTGGTGCGGCCGGACGCGCAGGGAACGGTGGGCCACCTGCTGCGCACCGTGCTGCGGCTGACCTTCGGGCTGCTGGTGGTGCTGTCGGTGGGGGCGCTCTTTCCGGGGCTGTCGAACTGGAGCCGCCCGGTGTTCCGGGCTTACCTGCTGCTGCTGCTGCTGTTCGTGGGCTGGAGCGCCGTGTCGCACCTGCTGCGGGTGGAGGCCGACCGCTTCGACCTCGACGCCAGCCTGCGGCTGCTGGCCCGCAACCTCACGCGGGCGGTGTGGGTGCTGGTGGGCCTCTACCTCGTGTCGGCGCAGTTCGGCATGGATCTGTTGCCCATCCTGGGAGGGCTGGGGGTGGTGGGGCTGGCGGTGGGCTTTGCCGCGCAGGACATCCTCGCCAACCTGATCAGCGGGGTGACGCTGCTGCTCGACCGCCCTTTCCGCATCGGGGACTGGATTCGCACCGAGGACCACGAGGGCCAGGTCGCGGGCCTGACCCTGCGGACCACCCGGCTGCGGACCCGCGACGGCGAATACGTCAGCATTCCCAACAAGGACGTGGCGGGCGCGGTCGTCGAGAACCTGACGGTGGGCGGGCGGCTGCGGCTCAACATCCCGCTGGGGGTCGCCTACGAGGGCGGGGTGGAGCGGGCGCGGGCCGCGCTGCTGCCCGTCCTCCAGACCTTTCCCGGCGTGCTGGACGACCCCCCGCCCGTGGTCCTCGTGCAGGAGCTGGAGGAAAGCCGGGTGCGGCTGCTGCTGCGCTTCTGGATCGGCGCCGAGGGGGTGGCGAGCTACCCGGTGACCCGCATGCGCGTGCTGGAGGCCGCCCGCGCCGCCCTGGACGCGGCGGGCCTGGAGGTGGCCTACCCCCGGATGCGGGTGCAGCTCGACCCGCCCCCGGAGGCGCATGCCGACTGAGCGCAGGCGGGGCGCCCTGGAAGGTGCGGCCATCGGCGCGGCCCTGGGGG
>NZ_JASNGB010000048.1:0-3612 GCF_030271215.1 Deinococcus rhizophilus
CCCGCCCGGCGGCCCGGCGCAGCGCCACGACCTCGCGCCGGGCACTCGCCCCGTCCTGCGGCACCGACAGCAGCGCGAAGGCCAGCCACGCCCACACCCGTCCCAGCAGGTTCAGCACCCCGCCCGTGACCAGCAGGCCCCCTGCGCCCGCCAGCATCAACCCCACCACGCCGGGGGCCGAGAGGGTCACTTCCCCGCCCCCCCAGCTCACCGGGAGGGAACCCGCCGCCCACCACGGCGCGGCCAGTCCCAGCACCGAGGCCGCCAGCAGCACCCCCACCACCACCCAGCACAGCGCCGCGAGGGGCAGTTGCAGCAGGTGAAACATCAGCGCCCGGTAGGTCGCCCCGTCCGCGAGCGTGGCCCGCAACCAGCCCCCCACGCCGCCCGGCGGGAGAGGACCGGCGGGGGCCCGGTGCTGGAGGACCAAGTGCAGGCCCAGCAGCCGCGCCACCCTGCGCTGCACGTCGGCCAGCCCCGGCACCAGCCACAGGGTCCCCAGCAGCAGTCCGGCCCCGATCAGCAGCGGCAGCGTCACCACCCCGGCGAGCACGCCTCCCAGCAGCAGCCCCGCCCCCAGCGCCCCCAGCGGCAGCGCCAGCCCCACGTACAGCGCTGTGCGGTAGGTCTGCGCGTCCCGCAGGTCGGCCAGCAGGCCGGGGCGGCCCGGCGGCGGGACAGGGGGCAGGGCGGTGCGGGTCATCCGCCTCATCATGCCCGCAGGCTAGGGCGGGGATGGGGCCGTGGGCGTCGGTCCAAAGGGGGAGGGAGGCTAGCGACCCACCACCGGCAGCGGCGGCAACTCCGGCTCCTCTACCCAGCGCCGCACGCTCTTCTCGGCCTCCGCGCCCGCCCGCTCGCGCACAAAGGCGAGGAAGGCCGGGGTGCTCACTGTGCCCGCCCCCGCCGAGAAGCGCGTCACGTAGGCCCGCAGGAAGTCGCCGAAGGCCGCGTCCCCGATCTCGGCCCGCAAGGCGTGAAAGGTCAGCGCCCCGCGCTGGTAGGTGCTGAGGTCGAACAGCTCCTCCGCCCGCGTCGCCCGCAGCGGCCGGGTGCCCGCGCGGGTCAGGTTGGCGTGCCAGCGGGCGGCGTAGGCCTGCCCGTCCCCACCGAGGTGCTCGGTCCACAGCAGCTCCGCGTAGGCGGCCATCCCCTCTGAGAGCCACACGTCGGGCCACGTCGCGGGCGTGACCGCGTTGCCGAACCACTGGTGCGCGATCTCGTGGACGGCCACGCGCTCGGTGCTCATGTTCAGCGGCATGGTCGAGAGGGTCGCCGTCTCCAGCGCGGGCAGCCGGGGCGTGACCACCGCCACCCCGTAGGCCCCGAACGGATACGGCCCGAACCACTCCGAGAGGAGGCGCAGCGCCTCGTCGGTGCGGCGGTAGGCTGCCCGCACCGTGCCGGGCGTCTCCGGTGGGAAGAAGTCGCGCCGCACCACCGCCCGGCCCCCCACGCCCACGGGAATGGCGGTCTCGTCCACCCGCAGGAAGCGGTCCACGAAGATCCCCAGCGCGTAGGTCGGGATGGGTTCCCCCTGCGTGAAGGTGAAGGTGCTCGTGTCCCCACCGTCCACCCGCCCCGTCTCCAGGCCGCTCGCCGCCGCCACGTACCCGCGCGGCACGGTCACCCGCGTGGTGAAGGTCGCCTTGTCGGAGGGGTGGTCGTTGGACGGCAGGAAGGTGTGCGTCCCGTTCGGCTCGCTCAGGACGAAGCTGGCCCCGGCCCGCGCACCCTCGGCGGGGACGGCCTGCCAGCCCAGCATCAGCGGCGTGGGGAAATCGGGGTCCTCCAGCTCGCCGGGCGTGCCCGCGTACTCCACCGTCAGCCGGGCCGCCCCGCCGGGCCGCAGTGGGGCGGGGGGCGTGACCGTCAGCTTGGCGGCCGTCTCATCTGCCTGGAAGGGGACCGCCCGGTCGTTCCAGCGCACCGCCTCCACCCCCGGCCCCAGGAAGTCCAGCCGAATCTGCGCCAGCGGGCGCGTACTCGCCAGCGTCAGCGTGACCACCCCACGCACCTCCCGCGTGCCGGGTTCGGCCACAGTGAGGTGCAGGTCGTAGTGCCGCACGTCCAGCCCCGCCTGCCCCAGTCCGGGAAAGATGGGGTCGCGCAGGGTCTCGGCGGGCGGGGAGGAGGCGGGTTGCGCGGGCACCGGGGCCGCCGTCAGCAGCGCCAGCGCGAGCAGGGAGAGCAGGGGACGCCGCATGGCCCAGGCTAGGGCTTCTGGGCGGGGGGCGGCGGTGGGGTGGATTGCAGAGGGGCGGGGTGCGGGCGGCCGTCAGATCGGGTAATACGCCCGCGCCTCCCCCCTCAGGAAGTCGCGGGTGGGCACCCAGATCAGCGGGTTGCGCTCCTCGCACTCCGGGGGCGGGCCGTAGCGGATCAGGGCCTCGACCTGCGCGAAGGGCACCCATTTCACGCCCACGACCTCCGGGTCGGTGGGGTCGAGGTCGCCGTGATAATCGGCCGTGAAGCGCCCGAAGTTGGCGTAGCACTCGTTGCGGGTGCCGCGCAGCATCTCGCCTTCCAGCAGGCTGATAAACCGCAGGTCGGTCACTGTCAGGCCCGTCTCCACCGCCACCTGCCGCACCGCCGCGTCCGCGAGGCTCTCGCCGGGGTGCGCCTTGCCACCGGGCAGGCCGTAGAAGATGCTGCCGTCGTCCATGCGCTCTTCCACGAGCAGCAGTTCCTCGCCCCGCACCAGATAGACGTGCGCGGCGCGTTTGATGGGCAGGGTGCGCGACAGGTGGCTCATTGGAGGAGAGTGTAGCAACCGGCGGCCCGCTTCCGGCGGTCAGGCAGGGGCCGTCAACCCTCAGCCGTCAGCAGGGCCAGCACGTCGTCGGGCAACCGGGCGGGGCGGTAGGTCCGGTCGGTGGCGATGTGGCGGGTCTCGCCGGTCGCCAGCAGCGTCTCCTGGTGCCGCAGTTCGTAGCGGAAGGTCATCGTGCGCGAACGCACCGTGCCCACCCGCGTCACCAGCGTCAGTTCCTCGTCGTAGCGGGCGGCGCGGCGGTACTCCACGTTCAGGCCGGACAGCATCAGGTAGTAGCCCCGCGCCTCCACCTCCGCGTAGGGCAGGCCCAGGTCGCGCATCAGGTCGCTGCGGCCCACCTCGAACCACACCGGGTAAGTGGCGTGGTGGGCGACCCCCATCGCGTCCGTCTCGGCGTAGCGCACGCGGATGGGGGTGCGGGATTCGCGGGCGGTCACAGACGCGACTCGGCCGCGTCGTAGAACTCCAGGGTCGGCGTGCGGCGCATCTTCACCTGCGAGGCCACCTCGCGCTGAAGGTGACCGCGTGCCCGCGCCAGGGCCCCCAGGAGTTCGGGCATGTCGGCCCCCATCGCGCTGACGTACACCCGCGCAAACGTGTAATCGGGTGTCACGGTCACGCGCTCGACCGTCACGATCAGGGGCACGCGGGGGTCGCGCAGTTCCGCGATGGCGGAGGAGAGGACGCGGGTCAGCTGGGCCTGAATCTGGGCGGGTTTCATGGGCGGGCCTTGGGGGAGGGGGTGGGGACGGGCATGGGGGCATGGTAAGGGGTGGGGGGCGTTGGTGTTGGGGTTGTCCGTTTCGTGGGGGCAGGGTGTCTTGATTGCGGTCCTG
>NZ_JASNGB010000048.1:3740-7170 GCF_030271215.1 Deinococcus rhizophilus
CCCCACCCCCCAGCCCCCTACCCCCCAGCCCCCTACCCCCAGGGAGGCAGGGGGAGCAGCGCTGCGCTCGGCAAAGGGCGTCCCCCCACCGTTATCCCTGCTTGCCCCGCCCCCGTTTCCCCCTCCACGCCATCCTTCGGCCCAAGTGAACATGCGAGGTGGGAACGCTGAAGGCGGCCGACACAAGGAAAAGCAAGCGCAAAAGCGAAGTTCTCCCCCCCGTCCCCGCCACACCCTCCTCCCTCACCGCGCGTACCGCCGCCCCTCGTATCCCGTGAACACCCCGATCCCGTACGCCACGCTCCGCACGCTTTCCAGCACCGCTGTGCCGTTCCAGGCGACGCCCGCGCTGCTGCCGCCGTCGAGCAGCAGGGCGTCGCGGACTCCCAGACGGGCCATCACCTTGCCCATCTCGGTGGTGGTGAGCCGGGCGTGGGTGGTCACCAGCACGAGGTCGCGGTTGCTCACCAGCCCCACCGCGCTGCGGGCCGCCCGCCCGAAGAGGGCCGGGTCGCGAAAGGCACTGGAATACTGCCGGTTGACCAGCCCGTCTTTCAGGATGCGGGGGCCAGCGGCGACCACCGTCTCCATGCCGCGCCACGCCACCTTCGCCCCGTCTCCCCGCGCGGGCACGGTCCGGATGGTCGCGCGGTTGTCGGGCGTGATGGCGAGGCCCGCCGGAATGCGCCCCAGCGCCACCAGCCGTCCGCGCACCACCAGGTCCCCGGCCGGGATGTACGACTGCGGGTGAAAGTAGCTGCCGTTGACCACCGCTTTCGCCCCGCTGACCCGCGACAGGGTGCTGACCCGCGCCCCCCGCCCGATCCCGCCGGGCGGCAGCACCGGCGTGACCAGCACGTCGCGCCAGCGCAGGTCCACGTTCACCACCCGCACGGGGATGTTCAGGGGCGTCAGCCGCTTGACGCTCACGGGCTTGCCGGTCGGCTTGGGCGGAATGGGCACCGGAATCCGCTGCGGCACCAGCACCCGCTGACCGGGGTAGAGGCGGCGGCGGCCGAGGTCGTTGAGGGCCAGCAGGTTCTTCTCGGTGGTGCGGTAGCGCCTTGCCAGCGTGCCCAGCGTCTCGCCGGGTTTGGCCGCCACGTGGCTGTGAATGAGGCGCACCTCGGTGGTGGGGCGCGGCGGGGCGGCGCGGGCGGCGGTTTTCGGCGGCCAGGTCCGGGTGCCGCGCGGGGGGACCTTCAGCTTCTGCCCGGTGCGAATCAGGCTGCCCGGGAGGCCGTTCGCGGCCCGCAGCGCCGCCACACTCACCCCGGCCCGCTGGGCGATGGCGCTCAGGGTGTCGCCGCGCCGCACGGTGTAGGGGGCCAGTCCGCCCGCAGGCTTGGCCGCAGCGCCCGCCGCACGCAGCCGCAGCACCTGGCCCGGCCGGATCAGGTTTCCCCTCAGGCTGTTCAGCGAGCGCAGGCGGGCCACGCTCACCCCGGTCCGCTGCGAGAGGCCGGAGAGGGTGTCGCCGGAGCGCACGGTCACGGTGGAGGAAGCCGCCCACGCGGTGGGCAGGGAGGTCAGCGTGAGGAGGAGAAACAGACTGAACACGGAAGGAGCACGCTGGGCCATCTTTCCCAAGGGAGCACGCGGGCGTGGGCGCGGGGATGAGAGGGGCTGACGCGAACTTGGTCCACGCTCTTCCCAAACAAAAGGGCCGCAGGGGAACGTCCCCCACGGCCCACGGTCCGGCGGCAGCGTGGCTAGCCGTCCAGCGGTTTGCTAGCCGTCCAGCGGTTTGCCCAGGGCCTTGGGCGCGGCGCTGCGCCCGGTGAAGACCAGCGCGATGATGGTGATCAGGTAGGGCAGCGCCCCGACCAGCGTGGGGGGCAGCAGGTCGGTGCCGCCCAGCGTGATGGAGAGTGCTTGCAGGAAGCCGAACAGCACGGTCGCCCCGAGCACGCCCAGCGGCTTCCACTGCCCGAAGATCAGCGCGGCCAGCGAGATGAAGCCCAGGCCCGCGCTGATGTTGCGCACGTAGGAGTCCAGGTTCCCGATGCTCAGGAACACGCCCGCCGTCCCCGCCAGCACGCCCGACAGGATCACGCCGCTGTAGCGCATCCGCCGCACGTTCACGCCCATGCTGGCCGCCGCGCCGGGATGCTCGCCGGTGGCCCGCAGCCGCAGGCCGTAGGGGGTGCGGTACAGCACGTACCACGTCACCAGCACCGTCAGCAGCGCGAAGAACACGGGCGGGCTGAAGCGCAGCTCCCCGATCCCCCACAGCGGCAGCGCGTTCTGCACCTTGGGGCTCTCGGTGCTGCTGCCGTACAGCGCGGTCAGGATCACGGCGGGCACCCCGGTCGCCAGCAGGTTGATCGCCGTGCCCGAGATCACCTGATCGGCGCGGTACTTGATGGAGACGACCGCGTGAATCCAGGCGATCAACCCGCCCACGACGGCCCCGGCGAGCCAGCCAAGCCAGGGGGCCAGCGGACCCAGCGAGGGCTCCAGCGCCAGCGTCGCCACCGCGCCCGCGAGCGCCCCGAAGATGATCAGGCCGTCGAGCGCGATGTTCACCACACCGCTGCGTTCGGAAAAGAGGCCGCCCAGCCCGGTCAGCAGCAGCGGCACCACGCTGCGGATGAAGGTGGCGAGAAAGGCCGTGGTCAGAAGTTGCGCGAAGAGGCCGTCCATTACTGATTTCCCCCCTGGGTCACGTCTTTGTTGGTTTCGCTGGCGCGGGTCACGTTGGGGTTGGGGGTGGCGCGTTCCTGCGCGGCGACCGATGGGGTCAGGCCCGCCGCTGCCGGGGCCGCGTTGCCCCCGCCCCCCGTGGCCGCGAGCTGGGGCGGCGGCGGATCGGTCACCCGGCGGCTGAGAAAGCCGCCCGCCGCGATAAACAGCACGATCAATGCCTTGAGGACCACCACGATGTCGCGGCTGATGTTCTCCAGCCGCTGCACGCCCACGCTGCCGGTGTCGATGGTGCCGAACAGCAGGCTGGCCGCCATCACGCCCGCCGGGGTGTTCTGGCCCATCAGCGCCACCGCGATCCCGTCGAAGCCCACGCTGACGGGCATGTTGCCCTTGAGGCGGTACTCGTCGAGCGCCCCGCCGTTCACGTAGTGGGTCCCGGCCAGCCCCGCGAACATCCCCGCCAGGGTCATCGCCAGGATGGTGCCGCGCGCCACGCTGATGCCGCCGTACTCGGCTGCGCGGGGCGACAGACCCACCGCCCGCAGCGCGTACCCGGTCGCCGTGCGCCACATCAGCACGCCGAACAGCCCCACGCACGCCAGCGCGATCAGGAAGCTGGCATTGAGCTGGCTGCCGATCACCGTGACCGGAATCCCGATGCGCCAGGTCAGCACCGCCGCGAGCAGCGCCGCCCCCAGCGCGATCAGCCCGCCCCGCGCGGTGCGCCGCAGGGCCAGCCGGGCCACCGCGTAGGCCAGCAGCGCCGCGAGCGGCCCCACCG
>NZ_JASNGB010000048.1:7346-17836 GCF_030271215.1 Deinococcus rhizophilus
CCTCCCCGCCCACCCCGAAGAGGTCCAGCAGCGTGGGCAGCCGCGCCCCCTCCCGCAGTTCCTCGGAGGCGGGCTCGAAGCCCTCGGCCTTGAAGGGCATGGGGTACTCGCGCCCCAGGAAGGTAAAGGTGTTCGACCCGATCAGGAAGATGAAGATCGCCGAGGCGATGTAGTTCAGCATGATCGTGTTGATGACCTCCGAGGAGCCGAAGCGGGCCTTGAGGATGCCCGGAATGGCCCCCCACAGCGCCCCGCCCGCCGCCGCCGCCAGCACCGAGAGCGGCAGCAGGGCCCAGCCCAGCGACGCCGGACCGTACACGCCCACCAGCATCGCCATGATCGCGCCCAACGTGAGCTGCCCCGGCGCCCCGATGTTAAAGAGGCCCGTGCGGAACGCGAACGCCACCGACAGCCCGGTAAAGATCAGCGGGGTCGCCAGCTTGAGGCTTTCCAGCAGCGGATTGAGCGCCGTCACGGGCGCGAACAGGGTCGAATACACGAAATACACGAGGTCGCTCTTGGCCAGCCACGCCGTCCAGAGGGTGAGCGGCGTGCCCGAGGCGTTCACGGCGGGCTGCACGATCAGCACGACCAGTGCGCCCACCAGCACCGCCAGCGCGATGGCGACGGCGGGCACCAGCAGCCCCCGCAGCCTGCCCAGCCGCTCCCACCACGCCGGGAAACGGCTCAGGCCCGCTCCCGCCGTGATCAGCCCGCCCAGCACCGTCAGGAAGAGGCCCAGGTTCATCCCCCCGCCCTCGTAGAAGGAGCGCAGTTGCCGCTTGAAGCCGGGGCGCAGCGTGGTGTCGGCGGCGATGCGGGCGGTCTGCTCGCCCAGCCCCTGCCCCAGCAGCACGACGGCCATGATGCCCAGCACGGCGGCCAGCAGCCCGGTCAGCCACACCCAGGAGGCCCGGCGCAGCGCCCCCACCACGCTGGCGACCAGCAGGGCCAGGGCCGCCCAGCCCAGCGGCAGGACGGTGCCTGTCGGCGGCAGGGGCGCGTCGGGGTTGGCGCTGAGGTTGGTCACGGCGCCGGTCAGGTGCAGGAGGACCGGGTCGGCGTCGAAGCCGCGCCCCAGGGTGGCCAGGGGAAACAGCAGCAGCCCGGCGGCGGCCACCGCGCTCGCCGTCAGCGCGATTCGCGCCGCTGTCGGCGAGAGGCGAGAGTCTGGAAGGTGCGTCACCCGGGTATTGTAAGCGGCCCTGAAGGGTGGTCACATGAAGGACTCAGCCCCCAGCGCCTGCTATGCTCGCGGGCGCTATGGAACGGACCTTTGCCATGATCAAGCCCGACGGCGTGCGCCGCGGCCTGACCCCCGAGATTCTCGCCCGCATTCAGAAGAAGGGCTACCGCGTCGTGGGCCTCAAGCAGATGGTGATCGCCCGCGAGACCGCCGAGACCCACTACGGCGAGCACCGCGAGCGCCCCTTCTTCGGCGAACTCGTCGACTTCATCACGGGCGGCGCGGTGGTCGCCATCGCCCTGGAAGGCGAGAACGCGATCTCCGGCTGGCGGGCCATGATGGGTGCCACCAACCCCGCGAACGCCGCTCCTGGCACCATCCGCGCCGACTTCGCCACCACTACCGGCGAGAACGTCACCCACGGCAGCGACTCGCCGGAGAGCGCCGAGCGCGAGCTGGGCCTGTTCTTCGGTGAAGGCGAACTGCTGAAGTAAAGCCGTCAGCTTTCAGCGACCAGCAACAAGCGACCAGCAACAAGAGCCCCGGCCTCGGCTGGGGTCTTGTCTTTCCTCTCTCCCGCTCCCTTCCCCGCTGGCGGCTCTTCCAGGCCCCTTACCGGAACGCCCCCAGCACCCCCGCCTCCGCCTGCACCGCGTACCCCCGCGTGAGCACCCGCAGGTCGCCGCTGGGCTCCTCCAGAATCACCGTGTCCGCGAGGCGGCTCCCCGGCGCGGGGCGCAGGCCCCCGGTGCCGCCGGAGGTCCGGACCCGCCGCGCTCCCTCCCCGGCGAGGTCGGCGGCGCTGAACCCGGGAGCCTCGATCTCCAGCGCCCACGACAGGGGCCGGGCGCCGCTGTCATACCGCACCGTGACCCGCCGGGCCGGAAGGGGCGGGGCCGTCTCCCAGACCGTCTCGCGCAGGCCCCCGGCGACCTTCTCGCCCCGGCGGTCCCCCTGGCGGTCGTAGGTGCCGTTCCCGGTGAAGAGGACCTGCGCGGTGAGGTCGTCCGCCGCCTCCCCGGCGCGGGGACCGCAGCTCGCCAGGGTCAGGAGGGCGAGCAGAGCAGCGGCGGTCAGGCGGCGGGGCATGGTTCCCAGCGTACCCGTGCCAGCATGGCGGGATGGCCCCGCACCACCTCGCGCTGCTGCTCACGGCCGCCCTGCTGCTGGGGCTGCTGACGCTGGGGCTGGGGCTGCAACTGGGGCGCTGGAAGGTGGTCCGCTGGCTGCACCACGCCCTCTTCCTCGCGGTGTGCGTGGGGGTGGCCCTCTCGGGGCTGCTGGGGTGGCGCTCCGGGGGCTGGGCGCTGCTGCCCGCGCTGGGGGCGCTGCTGACCATGCCGCGTACCCGTCCGGGCCGGGCGGACCACTGGCAGCGGGCGCTGGCCTCGGCCGGGCTGTTCGCGCTGGGCGCGTGGGGGGCGTGGTAGGGGCGGCGTAGTCAGGGCGGCGTCATCGGGGTGGGGCCTCCCCGTCCCCGCGTGCCCGCGCTAGCCTGCCCCCGATGAGTTTCCCTCCCGCCCAGACCCCAGCGCCCCCCGTGCCCCTGATCGAGGGGATGCTGGCCCGGCGCACCACCAACGGCCCCTTTCGGCCCGACCCGGTCAGCCGCGAGCACCAGCACCTGCTGATGCGGGTGGCGCAGGCCGCCCCCAGCCATTTCAACAGCCAGCCGTGGAGATTCGTGCTCGTCGAGAATCCGCAGACCATCGCCGAGATCGCCCGCATCTCCGGCGAGAGCATGACCGAGCTGATCGAGGCCGGGGTCTTTTTCGAGCGCTACCGCCGCTATTTCCGCTTCAGCGAGGCCGAGATGCAGGAGCGGCGCGACGGCATCCACATCGACCACCTGCCCGGCCCGCTGCGGCCCTTTACCCGGCAGGTCTTCAGCGACGCGGGCCTGAAACTGATGCGGCAACTCGGCGTGCCGAAAAAACTGGGCGAGGACAACCGCAAGCTCGTCGCCGGAAGCCCGCTGCTGCTCGCCGCGCTGCTGGACAGGGCGGAGTACCGTCCCGGCGAACTCAGCGGCTTTTACTCGGTGTTCGGCCTCGGCGCGGCGATAGAGAACATCTGGAACGCGGTCGGGGCGCTGGGCATGGGCATCCAGTTCGTCTCCACCCCGATGGAGATTCCCCGCCAGTGGCAGGCCATTCAGAGACTGTTGCACGTTCCGGGCGACCTCGAACTGATGGCCGTCTACCGCCTGGGGTATCTCCCGCAGGGCGAGAAGCGGCCCTCCATCGACTGGAGCAGCCGCCACCGCAAACGTCTGTCGCAGTTCGTCGCCCGCGAGCGGTGGGGCGTGCCGGAGGAGGGCGGGGAGGACTGACCGCCTGACCGAGCTTCTCTATCCCGGCAGACGGGTTGGTGTTGCAAATCCGCGCTTGACATAAACTGGTCTGTAGCGCAAACTCCTCACATGACCCAGTTCTCTTTCCGTCCCCGCCTTCCCCGTTCCTGGCAGATGAGCGCGTGCGAGGCCCGCAACGCCGCCCTGCCCCTGCTGGCGCTGGCGGCGCTCGCGGCGGCGGGCCGACTGCCCGCGCTGGGGTGGGGACCGGGAGTCCTGCTGGCCCTCGCGCTGGTGGTGGCTGCCCTGGTCCGGCCCCGCCGCGCCGCGCTGGTGATGGGGGCCGGAGTGCTGCTGGTGGGGCTGGCCGTGGTGCTCTCGGCTCCGGCTGGGGCGGCCCTGGGCCTGCTGCTCGCCTTCTTCGCGCCGCTGGCCGCGCGGCGCTGAGGGGAGGTCAGGTGATGACGGTGAACCTGCCCAACCCCGGCGACCATGCGCGGCTCCAGACCCTCACCGAACGGTACGCCCGCTTCTCGGCCTCGGCGCTGGGGCTGGGGCACCTGTACGGGGCGGCCGTGCTGCCGCTGACCTTCCTGCTGGCGCGGTCGGAGGTGAGCGCGGCGGGGCTGATGCTGTGGGCGGCGGCGGTGGCCCTGGGCTTCATCGGCGTGGTGCGCCTCACCCGTCGGCACTACCAGACCCTCGGGGCGGTGGCCGAGTGGCCCCGGACGGGTGGAGGCTTCTCGTGGGGGCTGCTCGCCGGGGTGGGAGTGGGCGCCCTGCTCGCGTGGCTGGCCGAGCGCAGTGGATGGGTGACTGAGGCGTTTCCCGCCTTCCGGGACCTGCCGTGGTCGGCGCTGCTCGCCCTGATCGCCGCGGCTCCGGCCGTGTTCCGGCTGGTCGACCAGTCGCACACCCGCACCGCCGGGCTGGGGCTGCTGCTGCTGGGAGGGGCGCTGGTGGGGGGACGCTCCGTGTTCGCGGAGCCCTGGCGCGGGGCGGCGCAACTGGCCGTGCTGCTGGGCCTCTCGCTCTTTCTGGTGTGGCTCGCCCTGCGCCAGCACGCCGAGGCGCGGGGCGTGGCGGCCGAACTGCGCGAGATGCGTGCCCGCCTCGGGCTGACGGTGACCCCGTGAGTGTGGGCGACCCTCCCCCCGGCCCGCCCGATCCGGTGCAGGCCCTGCTCGGGCTCGACCGGGTGGTGCACGAGCCGGTGCGCCTCGCCCTCCTCTCGCTGCTGGCCGGGGCGCAGGAGGCCGAGTTCAAGTTCCTGGAGTCGGCGCTGGGCCTCAGCAAGGGCAACCTCTCGAGCCACGCGGCCAGGCTGGAAGATGCCGGATACATCGAGGTCCGCAAGACGTTCCGGCGCAAGCTGCCCGTCACGAGTTACCGCATCACGGACGCGGGCCGCGCCGCGCTGGGCGGCTACTGGGCGGCGCTGCGGGAGGCAGCACCGGGCGGCAGCTAACCCCGCAGCCCCACCGGACGCAACCCCCGCCGCTCACCCTCCGGTCATGGGCCAGGCGTCAGAATGCCCCCTCGGAGGAAACCACCCATGACCCAGACCACCCCCAACGCCGCCCAGAGCGGCACCTTCAAGATCGGCGGCGACCTCAGCGTGAACCGCCTCGGCTTCGGCGCGATGCGCATCACCGGCGAGGGCATCTGGGGCGACCCCGCCGACCGCGAGGGTGCCCTGGCGACCCTGCGCCGCCTGCCCGAGCTGGGAGTCAACTTCATCGACACCGCCGACTCCTACGGCCCGGCCGTCTCCGAGGAACTGATCCGCGAGGCGCTGCACCCCTACGACACGGTGGTCGTGGCGACCAAGGGCGGCCTGACCCGCACCGGCCCCGACGTGTGGGTGCCGGTCGGCCGCCCCGAGTACCTCAAGCAGCAGGCGTACATCTCGCGCCGCCGCCTGGGGGTCGAGCGCATCGACCTGTGGCAACTGCACCGCATCGACCGCCACGTGCCGCAGGACGAGCAGTTCGGTGCGATCCGCGAGCTGATCGACGAGGGCGTCATCCGCCACGCCGGGCTCAGCGAGGTCGGCGTCGAGGAGATCGAGGCCGCCCGCCGCGTCTTCCCGGTCGCCACCGTGCAGAACCTCTACAACCTCGCGAACCGCAAGTCCGAGGACGTGCTGGACCACTGCGAGCGCGAGGGCATCGGCTTTATCCCGTGGTACCCCCTCGCCGCCGGGCGGCTGGCGCAACCGGGCAGCGTCCTGACCGAGATCGCCGGGCGTCTGGGCGCGACCCCCTCACAGGTGGCCCTCGCCTGGGTGCTGCGCCGCAGCCCCGTCATGCTGCCCATTCCCGGCACGGGCAAGGTGAGGCACCTCGAGGAGAACGTGGCCGCCGCCGCGCTGACGCTCTCCGACGAGGACTTCGCCGCCCTCGACGAGGTGGGCCGTCAGGAGTGGGAGCAGCAGCAGGCCGCCCGGCGCTGAGGGAAGCGCGGGCCGGGTGGGGGAGAGGGGGTAGACCTTCTCCCCCTTCGCGCGGGCGGACCAACCGTGAAGCCCCCCAACCGTGAAGCCCCCGTCAGCCCCGACGGTGCCTCAGGGCACGGTGCCCGTCCGGGGAGGGGAGAGAATGCCCCATGCTCGCTTCCCCGCCGCTGGTGCGCTCGCTCGTGACCGGGCACCCGCCCTACCGCGCTCCGCAGGCAGAGATCCGCGAGGCCGCCCGCACCCTCTTTCCCCGCATGGCGGCCCGCCCGCACATGCTCGACGTGTTCGGCAACGCGCAGATCGAGTCCCGTGCCCTGTCCCGGCCGCTGGAGTGGTACCTGGAGCCGCGCGGCTTCGGGGAGAAGAACGCCGTCTTCGTGGAGGAGGCCCGCGCCCTGACCGTCCGCCTGGCGCGGGAGGCCCTGGAGCGGGCGGGCGTGGCCCCCGAGGACGTGGACGCCGTGGTCGTGGTGAACACCAGCGGCCTGAGCACCCCCAGCCTCGACGCGTTTCTCATCGGGGCGCTGGGGCTGAACGCGCACGCCGCGCGGCTCCCGGTGTGGGGCCTGGGGTGCGCGGGGGGGGCGTCGGGCCTCGCGCGGGCGGCCGACCTCGTGCGGGCGGGGTACCAGAGGGTGCTGTTCGTGGCGGTCGAGCTGTGCAGCCTGACGCTGGTGAAGGGCGACGAGTCGGGGAGCAATTTCGTGGGCACGGCCCTGTTCGCGGACGGCGGCGCGGCGCTGGTCGTCACCGCGCAGGGCGTGCCCGGCCCGCCCCCGCTGGCGGCCCTGCACGGGGCCTTTTCCACCCTGATCGAGGACTCCGAGGACATCATGGGCTGGGACGTGGTCGACGACGGCCTGAAGGTACGCTTCTCCCGCGACATCCCTGGCCTGGTCCGCGCCATGATGCAGCAGAACGTCGCGCAGGCGCTGGCCGGGCGCGGCTGGAGCCGGGACGACGTGGGGACCTTCGTGGTTCACCCCGGCGGCGTCAAGGTGCTCGCCGCCTACGAGGAAGCGCTGGACCTCCCCTCAGGGGCGTTGGACTCCAGCCGCCGGGTCCTCGCCGCGCACGGCAACATGAGCAGCGTGACGGTCCTGTTCGTGCTGGAGGAGGTGCTGCGCGGGGGGCCGCTGGGCCAGGGCCTGCTCTCGGCGATGGGACCGGGCTTCAGCGCCGAGCACGTGCTGCTGAGCTTCGGGCCGCTGGACTGAAGTCGCAGGAAACGGAGCCTCTGCCCGGTGGGGGAGGCTCCGTTCTCGTTCGTTGGTGGCTGGAGGCTGGCCGCGCTAGAGCATTTGCCATAAGAAGGCGGTGGGTTTCCGCATTCGTTGGCCGAGCGGACTTGCAAAGCTGCGCAGCAGAGCGAGCGAATTGAAGAAGAGCATTGGGCATTCGGGGAGGCACCTGGGGCGCCCTTCCCCGGGGGCCGTCATTCTGCCCAATGCTCTAGCTGCCCTCTTCCCCGTCCACCGTCTTCTGCGGGTTCGTCGTCGCGCCGCTGGCCGGCAGGCCCGACGCCATTCCGCCGTGGGTGGTGGGGTTGCGGGACTCGCCGCCCGCCGCACTGGGGGCCNCCCGTCCACCGTCTTCTGCGGGTTCGTCGTCGCGCCGCTGGCCGGCAGGCCCGACGCCATTCCGCCGTGGGTGGTGGGGTTGCGGGACTCGCCGCCCGCCGCACTGGGGGCCGGGGCGTCGCCGCTCGCGGTGAGGGGCGTGCCCGCTCCCGCGTCGGCGTTCCCGTCGCCCGCCTGATCCCAGTGGGCGTCGGTCTGCGCCTCGCCCGGCGTCTTGGGGGTGCCCGTCTGCCAGTTGGGGTTGTCCTGCACCTGTTCCTGCGGCACGTTGTCCTGGGGACCGGTGCCGCTCTTGCTGGGGTCGCTGTCGCTCATGGGGCCTCCCTGGGGCGGAGCCGCCTAACGGCGCTGGGTCTGGGGCTGGATGGCGTCGTGCTCGCCGGTCACGTCCTTCGGCGTCTGGTCGACCTGCTGGCCCTTCTCGGCCATGCCGGGGCGGCGCACGGCCTTCTCGCCGCTAAGGTCGTCGGTGTCCTTGACGCCGCCCTCGGGGCTGCGGTCGGCGGGCGGGCGGGGCTTGTCGTCACTCATGGGTGAAACCTCCCTGTGGGCGAAGTGGGTGTGGAAGGCCAGCGTACCCCTCCCGGATCGGCGCGGACCTTTACCTGCCCTACACCCGGCTCTACACCCGGCGCCGCAGCAACCGCAGCCCCATGAACACCACGAACACCGTTCCGCCCTCGTGCGCGATCACCCCCAGCGGCAGCGGGACCTGCCCGGCGACCGCCAGCGGCGCGACGATCAGGATCACCCCGAAGGCGAAGGCGAGGTTGAGCCGCACGGTGCGCCGCGCCTCGCGGGCCAGCCGCACCGCGCCCGCCAGCCGCCCGAGATCGTTTTGCATCAGCACCACGTCGGCGCTCTCGATCGCCACGTCGGTGCCCGAGGCCACCGCCACCCCCAGGTCGGCGCGGGCCAGCGCGGGGGCGTCGTTCACCCCGTCGCCCACCATCGCCACCGGGCCGGGCAACTCCCCGATGATCCGCAGCTTGTCCTCGGGAAGCAGTTCGGCGCGGTACTCGCTCAGGCCGACCTCCCGCGCCACGGTGCGGGCCACCTCCTCGCGGTCGCCGGTCAGCATGACGCGGTGCGGAACGCCGCTGGCCGAGAGCTGTTCCAGCGCCCCCCGGATGCCGGGGCGCAGGGCGTCGGCCACCCCCAGCAGGCCCAGGGCGCGGTCGCCTGTTCCCACGATCACCACGCTGCGGCCCGCGGCGGCCAGCTCGTCCAGCGTGGCCCGCTGCGCGTCCGAGAGGTCCGCTCCCTGCCGCCCGGCCAGCCGGAGGTTGCCCGCCCAGGCAACCTCGCCCTCCGGAGTGCGGGCGGTGATGCCGTGACCGGGCACCGCCTGCGCGTCCGTGAGGGCCAGCGGGCTGACCCCGCGTTCCTCCGCCGCCATCACGACGGCCCGCGCGATGGGGTGCTCGCTGTGGGCTTCCAGCCCGGCGGCCAGGGCCAGGGCCGAGCGCTCGTCGGGGGCGTGGACGTGCGTCAGGGTCATCCTCGCCTGGGTCAGGGTGCCCGTCTTGTCGAAGGCGACGGTCTGCACCCCGGCCAGGGCGTCCAGCGCCGCGCTGCTCTTGAACAGCACCCCGGCGCGGGCGGCAGCGGCCATCGCCGAGAGCATCACGGCGGGCGTGGAAATCACCACCGCGCAGGGGCTGGCGACCACCATGAAGGTCATCGCCCGGTACCACGCGTCATCGGTGGGGAGGCCGAAGCCGTAATACAGCAGCGCGAACACCAGCGGCACGCCCAGCAGCACGGCGGTCGCGTAGGGACTCTCCCAGCGCTCGGTGAGGGTCTCGGTGCGGCTTTTCTGGGTTTGTGCCTCCTCCATCAGCCCGACGAGGCGGGCCAGGGTGCTCTCGCCCGCGGGCCGGATCACCTCGGCCTCCACGCTGCCGTTCAGGTTCACGGTTCCCGAGGCGAGTTCGGCGCCCGGCTCCTTGTCGACCGGCACGCTCTCCCCGGTCACAGGCGACTCGTCCACGCTGGTCTGCCCGCGCACCACCCGCGCGTCGGCGGCCACGCGCTCGCCGGGGCGCACCACCAGCAGGTCACCCACCCGGATCTCGCCCAGCTCGCACCAGCGCTCGGTCCCGTCCCGCCGCACGGTGGCGCCCTCGGGATTGAGGTCCATCAGCGCCTGAATCGCGTTCTTGGTGCGGCCCATCGCCCAGTCCTGCAGGGTGTTGGACAGGCTGAACAGAAACAGCAGGATCGCCCCGTCCGCCATCTGCCCGATCGAGGCGGCTCCCAGCGCGGCAAGCACCATCAGCAGGTCCACGTCCAGCTTGCGCTCGCGCACCAGGCTGCGGAGCGCCTCACGCCCGGAGGGAATCCCCCCCGCGAGGTACGCCAGCCCGTACCCCGCCCACATGAGGGTGGGCAGCCTCAGCAGGTGTTCGCCCACCAGCCCCAGCAGCAGGCCCAGCAGTGTCAGGGTGGTCAGCAGGGCGGCCGTCCGCAGTTCCGGCGACAGGCGAAAGGGCTGGGGAGAACGGGCGGGCAAGGGAGTCGGCAGGGTCGAGGGGGTCATGGGGCCTCCGGAGTGAGCGGCTTAATAGGAATACTTCTCAATAAGCCCAGTCTACTCCCCCGGCGGGTCCGACTCAACGCTCTATTCGGAGCGGAATGGTGCGGATGGCCCGTCCGGGACAGCCGCCAGCGGGAGGTCGTGCTCACGGGCCACGGCCAGCCAGTGCGCGGTGGGCCGCGAGCGCAGGGCGCCTTCCGGGTCGGGGCCGATCACCTCGCGGAAGTGGGCGGCGAAATGCGCCTCCAGCGCGGCCACGGCGACCGTGCCGTCGGCGGTGGCGTACAGGCGGTAGGTGGGAGAGGTTCCCGACAGCAGCCCGCCCGGTGCGGTCAGCCCGAACCGCAGCGGCCCCGCCGCCGCCCGCGCCGCGTCTCCCAGCCCCACCACCCGCTCGCGTTCGGTCGAGCCGCGCTCACGCCCCAGCAGCAGGG
>NZ_JASNGB010000049.1 GCF_030271215.1 Deinococcus rhizophilus
GGCGGCTGCTGCGGGTGACGGGCACCCTGCGCGACCTCGGCACGGCCCAGGCGCGGGCCGGGCGCCTCACGCTGACGCTGCAACTGGGGGCGGGCACCCAGACCCGCCGGGTGGCGGTGGGACCCGGCGGAACAGCCGTCCTGGACTTCCCCGTTGCCGCTCCCCCGGACGGCACCCCGGTGCGGGTCAGCGTGCGCGACGAGGCCGGGAACGAGGCGTATGCGGCCTTCCCCTGAACGCCGCCGGAGCGGTGGGGAGCGGCCCCTCTCGCGGCTGACGGTGCCGGCCGCCGCCCTGCTGGGGCTGGGGCTGGGGCTGCTGTTTCCGCAAAACGGGCGGCTGTGGGACAGCCTCAACCGCGCCCTTCCCGCGCCCCCGGACGGGCGGGTGGTGGTCGTGGGGGTGGACGACACGTCGCTGCGCGACTACGGGCCGCCCACCGTCTGGCCCCCCGAGCTGTACGCGCAGGCGCTGAACACGCTGGACCAGGCCGGGGTGCAGACGGTGGGCCTCGACCCCCGGCTCTCGGCGCTGGCGCGGACACCGGACCTTGCCTGGGTCTTTGCCCGGCCCAACGTGGTGCTGTCGAGCACGCCCGGCGAGCCGCTCGCGCCCCTGGAAGGCCAGCGCCTCCCCACCGGCGTGGTGACCCTGGACCCCGACGCGGGGGGGGTGGTGCGGCGCTTCCAGACGGCCCTCCCTGGCCCCTCGGGTGAGCTGCTGCCTAGCTTCTCGCGGCAGCTCGCGGTGAGCGCGGGGCAGACGGTGGCGCTCGACTCCCAGCCCCGGCTGCTGCGGCAGTTCCGGCGCGACAGCAGCCGCCTGACGGCCATCCCCTTCCGCGACGTGGTGAACGGCAACGTGCGCTTCGGGGACCTGCAGGGGCGGGTGGTGATCCTGGGCGTGACGGCGGCCAGTGAGCCCGGCACCACCCTGCTCGACCCCGCCGGGCAGCCCACCCCGGGGCCCGTGTTGCAGGCCCAGGCCGTCTCCACCCTGCTGGCCCCCCCGCCCACCCTGCTGCCGGGCTGGCTGGTCGCGCTGCTCGCGGTCGCGGCGGCGGCGCTGGCCGCGTGGCTGGGCGGGCTGTGGGGCTTCGGGCTGGCGCTGGGCACGCTGGGGCTGGCCGCCCCGCTGTGGCTGGTCAACCTGTGGTTTCCCGGCGTGACCGTCTCGGTCGCCGCGATTCTGGGCACGGCGCTGGTGGCGCTGGAACGCTGGTGGACCCTGCGGACCCTGGGCACCCGCGATTCCCTCACCGGAATNTGGGCACGCTGGGGCTGGCCGCCCCGCTGTGGCTGGTCAACCTGTGGTTTCCCGGCGTGACCGTCTCGGTCGCCGCGATTCTGGGCACGGCGCTGGTGGCGCTGGAACGCTGGTGGACCCTGCGGACCCTGGGCACCCGCGATTCCCTCACCGGAATGGGCAACCGCCTCGCCTTTACCCGCGCCGTCGAGCACCGCTGGCCGGGCCGCGCCGGGCGCCCGCTGGGGCTGCTGCTGGTGGACCTCAGCGGCTTCCAGGCGGTCAACGAGAAGTACGGGCGCGGGGCCGGGGACGAGGTGCTGCGCGACCTCGCTGCCCGCTTGCAGGCCCAGAAGCGCCGGGGCGACCTCGTCTTCCGCTGGGGCCCGGACGAGTTCGCCGTGCTGCTCGACAACGTCGGCCCCGCCGAGATCGGGGGCCTCTCGGACAGCCTGATCGCCTCGCTGGACGGCCTGGGCTACCGCGACCTGCCCCTGCGGGCCTCGGTGGGGGCGGCGACCACCAGCCCGGACACCTCTGGCCCCGCCGACCTGCTGGAAGCCGCCAGCCGCAGCCGTTACCGGATGAAGTACGGGCAGGCGCAGCGGGAGTAGCCCGCCCGGCACAGCACAGAGGGCGGAAGCTGATGCCTCCGCCCTCTGGTGCTGGAAGGGAAACTACCGCCCCGCCAGCAGCTCCCAGATCGCCGGGTCCGCCACCCAGCCGTACCACAGGTTGGGCAGCAGCCCCAGCACGGTGATTCCGGCGACGCCCAGCGCGACCGTCAGGTTGGTCGCCGGGCGCTGGCCGTGCGGGTACTCGCGGGCGGGGGTCCGGTCGGGCATGAACATCAGCATGGCCGGGCGCAGGTAGTACACCAGCGCGGCCACGCTCGCCAGCACCGCCAGGATGCTCAGCCAGACGTACCCGTTCTGGAAGGCCGCCTGAAACGCGAGGTACTTGCCGAAGAAGCCCGCGAAGGGCGGCAACCCCGCGAGGCTCGCGAGGCACACCGCCAGCGCGATGGCGTAGCCGGGGTGCCGGTAGTACAGCCCGCGCAGGTCGCTGATCTCCATCCCGGCCTCGCTGCGTTGCAGGGCCGCGACCACCGCCAGCGCCGCCGCCGTCATCAGGGTGTAGATCAGCAGGTAGTAGCCCAGCGCCGCGCCGCCCAGCCCCGGCGTGCCCAGCAGGGTCATCGCCACGAAGCCGGTGTGCGCGACCGCCGAGTACGCCAGCATCCGCTTGAAGTTGGTCTGGAACAGCGAGGCCGCGTTGCCGATGATCAGGGTCGCCGCGATCAGAATCTGCAGGGCATCGGCCCAGAAGGGCGCGTTCTGCAGCGCTCCGCCAAAGACGCGCAGCATCCCCGCGAAGGCCGCGACCTTCACCACCGTGCTCAGGAAGAGGCTGACCGAGGTCGGTGCCCCCGAGTACACGTCGGGCGTCCACTGGTGGAAGGGGGCCAGCGCCACCTTGAACCCGAAGCCCGCCAGCAGCAGCAGCGCCCCGCCTACGAGCAGGCCCAGGTTGCCGGGGGTCAGGCCCGAGGTCGCCTCCGCGATCCCCGCGTAGCCCAGGCTGCCCGTCGCCCCGTACACCAGCGCGAGGCCGTAGATCAGGACAGCGCTGCCCGCCGAGCCCAGCAGAAAGTATTTCAGGCCGGATTCCTCGGCGCGGCGCGAGTCCTGCAGGGTCGCCAGCACGTAACTCGCCAGGCTCATGATCTCCAGCCCGATCAGCATCACGATCAGGTCGCCGGAAAAGGCGATCAGCAGCGTTCCGGTGATCGCGTACATCAGCATGGCGTCGAATTCCGGAAAGCTCACGCGGGCGCGGTAGGCGGTGTCCAGGCTGACCAGCAGGGTCATCACGCTGCCCACCACGATGGTCAGGCCCAGCAGGACGGCGGCGTTGTCGGCCTGCAGGCCGCCGCCGAACGCGGTCGCGGGCACCTCGCCGGGACCGCTCCACAGCAGACCCATCGCAATGCCGCTGAGGACCAGCAGCGCGAGGTTGATGAAGGTCAGCGTGCGCCGGGGCAGGTGAAAGCCCAGCACGGTGCTGGACACGGCTCCCGCCAGCACCAGCAGGATGGGCAGCAGCGGCGCGAGGGCGATATCAGGAGCTTGCAACATTTACTGCCCCCCCAGGGCGGAAAGCACCCCGCGCACGGCGGGTTGAATCAGGTTCAGGGCCGGGGCCGAGTACACCCCGAAGAGAATGGCGACGGCCAGCGGGATGCCCAGCACCAGCCACTCGGTCTGCTCCAGGTCGGCCACCCGCACCGATCCCAGCGGGCGCCCCTGCCAGAAGGTCGTCTGGAAGGCGGTCAGCGCGTAGGCGGCGGCCGCGATGGTGGAGAGGCCCGCGATGAAGGCCAGCCAGGGCGAGACCTGATAGGCCCCCAGCAGCACGCTGAACTCCCCGATAAAGCCTGCCAGCCCCGGCACCGCGATGGACGCGAACCACAGCGCCATCGTCAGGCCGCTCAGGGCCCCCGCCTGCGTCATCACGCCGCCCACGCGGGTGTCCACGCTGCCGATGCGCTCCTGCAACATCCCGACGCCCAGAAAGAGCGCCCCGGTGTACACGTTCTGAAAGGCCAGCAGGTACAGCGCCCCCACGGTGGCCGTCTCGTTCAGGCTGAACATCCCCAGCCCCACGATGCCCATGTGCGAGAGCCCCGCGTAGGCCAGCAGCCGCTTCCAGTTGGTCTGCCGGAAGGCGATCCACGCGCCGTACAGGGCGGTGAAGGCCGCGAGCGCCATCAACACCGGGCGCAGTTCCAGCGAGGCGTCCGGGAAGAGGGGCAGCGCGAAAGCAAAGAGGCCGTAGCCGCCCACCTTGTAGAGGGTGCCCATCAGGTCGGGAATCCCGCTGGCGTGGTTCTGCTCGTGAAAGTCGGGCAGCCAGGCGTGCAGCGGCCACAGCGGCAGCTTGACCGCCATCGCCGCGAGAAAGCCCAGGTACAGCCACGTCTGCGTGACCCCCTCCACCGGGTTGGCGGCGAGGTCGCGCAGGGCGAAGGTCGGGCTGCCCCCGAAGTAGCGCACCCCGATGATGGACAGCAGCATCAGCAGGCTGCCCAGCAGCGTGTACGCCGCGAACTTGACCAGCGCCCGCATCCGCTCCGGGCCGCCGTAGATCGCCAGCATCAGCAGCGACGGCAGCAGCGCCGCCTCGAAGAACACGTAGAACAGCACGAGGTCGCGGGCGGCGAAGATGCCCAGCAGCGCCGACTCCATCGCCAGCACCAGCGCGAGCATGGTGCCGGGATTCTCGATGCGGCGGGCCGCGTAGATCACCGCCACCAGCGTCATCAGCGCGGTCACCAGCGCGAGGGCGAGGCTGGGCCCCGCCAGTTCCACCGAGTAGGTCGCGCCCAGCGCCGGAACCCAGGGGGCGCTGTACAGGGCGGCTCCCCCGTCGCGCCACAGCCACAGCCCCAGGCCCAGGGTCAGGGCGGCGAAGAAGCCCGCCACCTCCTCGCGCCAGGTGCGCGGCGTGACGAGCAGCAGCAGCGCCCCCAGCAGGGGCAGAAAAATCATCAGGTGAATCACGCCCCGCCTCCAATCATCCGCAGCGCCCAGTAGCCCAGCAGCAGGGCCGTGCCCAGCAGCATGGACACCGCGTAGGTCCGCACGAAGCCGCTCTGCCAGCGCGAGAACAGCCCGCCGGGCGCCGCACTGTTGCGGGCCACGCCCGACAGCGTGCCGTCCACGCCCCGGTCCACCGCGTCCAGCCCGGCGGCCAGTGCCCGGCTGGGAGCCGCGACCAGCCCGTCATACACCCGGTCGAGGTAAAGCGCGTTCGTGCTCGCCGCGCCCAGCGGCCCGGAGGCCAGGGTGCGGCGGCGGTGCTCGGCGTAGGCCCACAGCAGCCCGCCTGCCCCGGCAGCCACCGCGAGCGCGGTCAGCAGCCATTCGGTCGAGACCGGAATCTCGTGGGCGTGGACCGGAATCGCCCGGCCCAGGTAATCGTCGAAGGCGTGACTGCCCCCCAGAAAGGTCGGCACGTTCAGGAACCCGGCGAAGGTCGCCAGCGCGGCCAGCACGCCCAGCGGCAGCTTCATCAGCCCGTCGGCCTCGTGCGGGTGCGGGACCTGACCCCGGTACTCGCCGCGCCACACCAGGAAGTACCAGCGGCCCATGTAGTAGGCGGTCAGAAAGGCCACGCCCAGCCCCACGATGTACAGGCCCGGATTGGCCTCGAACGCGGAAGCCAGAATCGCGTCCTTGGAGAAGAAGCCGCTCCAGATGGGAATTCCGGCAATCGCCAGCACACCCATCAGCGCCGTGAGGTGGGTAAAGGGCATGAACCGCCGCATCCCGCCCATGCGCCGCATGTCCTGCTCCTCGTGCAGCGCATGGATCACCGCGCCCGCCGAGAGAAACAGCAGCGCCTTGAAAAACGCGTGCGTCAGCAGGTGAAACACGCCCGCCGAGTACGCGCCCAGCCCCACCGCCATGAACATGTAGCCCAGCTGCGAGACGGTGGAGTACGCCAGGATCTTCTTGATGTCGTGCTGGTTGAGTGCCGACAGCGCCCCGTACAGCGCGGTCAGGCCGCCGACCCACGCCACCCAGGTCGAGGCGGTCGGCGCGAGGTCGTACAGGAAGTGGCTGCGGGCGATCAGGTACACGCCCGCCGTGACCATCGTGGCGGCGTGGATCAGCGCGGAGACGGGCGTGGGGCCCGCCATCGCGTCGGGCAGCCAGGTTGTCAGCGGGAGCTGGCCCGACTTGCCCACCGCGCCCACCAGCAGGAACAGGCAGGCGAGTTCGATCCCGGCGAGGGCGACCTGCGACCCCGCCACCCGCTCGGCGAGTTCGGGAATCACCAGCGTGCCGTAGAGCTTGTAGATCAGGAACATCCCCAGCATGAAGCCGAGGTCGCCGATGCGGTTCATGATGAAGGCCTTGCGGGCGGCGTTGGAGTTCGCCACGCCCTCGCGGTCGCTGGCCTCGCGCAGCTCCCGGTCCGACGCCTCCGAGTTGCGGCCCGAGAACCAGAACCCGATCAGGAGGTAGGACGCCATGCCCACTCCCTCCCAGCCCACGAACATCAGCGGGTAGGAGTCGGCCAGCACCAGAATCAGCATCATCGCCACGAAGAAGTTCAGGAACGCGAAAAAGCGCGTGAACCCCCGGTCGTGGCCCATGTAGCTCACCGAGTACAGGTGAATCAGGAAGCCCACACCCGTGATGATCAGGGCCATCAGCGCGGAAAGCTGGTCGTACCAGAAGCCGACCGACAGGTTGGCGTTCAGGGCCATGTTGGGCAGCCAGGTCCAGAGAATCTCGCGGGCGGGTTCGTCGCCCTGGCCGAGGTAGCGCAGCACGGCGATCACGAAACTCGCCAGCACCGTGCCCGACGCCAGCCAGCCGCCGGACCTGCCGGGAAAGAGGCGGGGGAAAAGCATCAGCAGCGCGAAGCCGATCAGCGGCAGCAGGGGAAGCAGGTACAGGGGCACGCGCAGACTCAGCCTTTCAGGGTGGCGAGGTCGTCCACGTTGGTCGTCTCGCGCTTGCGGAAGATGGCGACGATGATGGCGAGGCCGATGGCAACCTCGGCGGCGGCCAGCGTCATCACGATAAAAACGGCCGTCTGCCCGGCGAGGTCTCCCCACGACCGGGCGAAGGCCACCAGCGCGAGGTTGGCGGCGTTCAGCATCAGTTCGACCGACAGGAAGATCAGGATCGCCGTGCGGCGGGTCAGCACCCCGATCATGCCGATGGCGAACAGCAGCCCCGAGAGGGCCACGTAGTAGGTGGTCGGCGCCATGTCCATCAGGCCCTCACCCCGCCTTCCGGGGCGGTGCGCTCGGGAGATTCCGTGGGCAGCGCCACGCCCTCGGCGTCGGTCAGGCCGTCGGGCTGGGGCACGGGCCGCTTGACCAGCGCCACCGACCCCACGATGGCGACGAGCAGCAGGATGCTCACCGCCTCGAAGGGCAGCAGGAAGCGGGTCAGCAGCGTCTCGCCCACCGCGACCGCCGTGCCGCCGCGCAGGGCCCCGGCACCCTCGGCCAGCGGCCGGGGATCGCGGTAGGAAAAGGCGATGATCGCCAGCGCCCCGGCCAAGATCACCCCGCCGATGCCCGCCAGCTCGCGCACAAAGGGCACCGGGTCGCGCCCGGTGATGGGCTGGTTGGCGTTGAGCAGCATGATCACGAAGAGAAACAGCACCAGGATCGCCCCGGCGTACACGATCACCTGAATGGCCGCCAGAAAGGACGCGCTGAGGCTGGCAAACAGCCCCGCCACGCTCAGCAGGGTGCCCACCAGCCCCAGCGCCGCGTGAACCGCGTTGCGGGCCGTGATGGTGATCACCGCGCCCACGAGGGCCAGGGCACCCAGCAGCATGAAGGCGATCATGGGCGCCCCCGGCAAAAGGAGTTGAGGTCAGGCATCTGCGTCATGTCGGGTACTCCACCCCTTCGAGTTCGGGCCGGGCACCTTCAGGCACCTTGAAGCCCACCCGGACAGGTTTGCCGCTGCGGGCGGCCTCGCGGCGCTGCGGCAGCGAGCCGTCCACACCGACGAGCATGTCTTCCTTGCCGTACACGAGGTCGCGGTAGCGGAAGTCCGCCATCTCGAACTCGTTGCCCAGCACCACCGCGCCCGTCGGGCAGGCTTCCTCGCACAGCCCGCAGAAGATGCAGCGCAGCATGTTGATCTCGTAGACCTTGGCGTAGCGCTCGCCGGGGCTGGTGGGGTGTTGCGGGTCATTCTCGGCGGCCTCCACGTAGATCGCGTAGGCCGGGCACGCGGCGGCGCACAGCGAGCAGCCGATGCACTTTTCCAGGCCCAGTTCTCCGGGGCGCTGCGCGGGGTGCCGGGTCAGCACGTGCCGCCCCCGGAAGCGCGGCTGCAGGGTGGCCCGCTCCTCCGGGTAACTCACGGTCACGGGCTTCTGAAACAGCTTGCTCAGGGTGATGCCCATGCCCTTGGCGATGTCAAGAACGCTCATTGGTGCCTCCTTCGGGGCGGGCTGATGGCCGAAAGCCGACCGCTGACCACTTTCCTCATCAGTCCCCTCCCAGCGGCCGCGTCGGCAGGGCGTCGTCCGTATGGGGACGGCCGGTGGGCCTGTTCCACAGCACGCGTACCCGGTCGCTCATGGCAAAGAGCGCGAGCAGCCCCAGCAGGCTCAGCAGCGCGAGCGGCCACAGCCCCAGGCCCCGTGCAAAGGCGAGGTAGGCCGCCGTCATCATGGTGTTGGCGAGGGCCAGCGGCAGCAGCAGCTTCCAGCCGAAGCGCATCAGCTGGTCGTAGCGGAACCGGGGCAGCGTGGCCCGCACCCAGATGAACAGGAACAGGAAGAAGGCGATCTTGACGACCAGCCAGATGATCGGCCAGCCGGAGATGCCGGGAATCAGCCCTTCCAGAAAGACCGGCCCCCGGTAGCCGCCGAAAAACAGGGTCGCCATGATCGCCGAGGCCGTGATCATGTTGACGTACTCGGCCATCTGAAAGAGCGCCCACTTGATCGCGGAATACTCGGTGAGGTAGCCCGCCACGAGTTCCTGCTCGGCTTCCGGCAGGTCGAAGGGGGTGCGGTTGACCTCCGCGAAGGAGGACACCAGGAAGAGGGCGAACCCCAGCGACTGGAACAGCAGCATCCAGCCGCTCTGCGCCTGCCACTCCACGATGTTCACGAAGGCCGTGCTGCCCACCAGCATCAGCAGGCCCAGGATGCTCAGGCCCATGCCGAGTTCGTAGGAGATCATCTGGGCGCTGGACCGCAGGCCGCCCAGGATGGGGTACTTGGACCCCGAGGCCCAGCCGCCCAGGAAGATGCCGTACACGCCCATCGAGGTCAGCGCCAGCAGCGCCAGAATCCCCGCGTCGAGGTTGTAGACCCAGGGGTCTTCCCCGAACAGCGATCCGGGAGGCCCGGCGGGAATCCCCCCGAAGGCCGTCAGCGCCATGCCGATGGCGACGATGGGGGCCATGGTGTAGACCAGCTTGTCGGCCATCGTGACCCGCAGGTCTTCCTTGAAGATGCTCTTGACCGCGTCGGCGAGGGGCTGCAGCAGGCCGCCCGGCCCCACCCGGTTCGGGCCGTGGCGAATCTGCATCCGAGCCAGGAGTCGGCGCTCGATCAGGGTCATGTAGGCGAAGGTGGTGAGCAGCGCGAGGGCCACGAGCACGCCCTTGAGCAGCGTGATCAGCAGGGCAGCGAGCCAGTCGGGCATCAGTCATCCCCTCCCGGACGCGGCGCGGGTGCCATCGGCAGTTCCCACAGCTCGGTGCGGGCCTCCCGGCCCAGGACACCGCTGCCCCGGCGCTCGGGGTGCGGGACCATGCGCGGCTTCCAGAGGTTCGGCGTGTGCGCCGTTCCGGTGGCCGCGTCCTGCGCGGGCCGGGGCGGTTGCAGCAGGCCACCGGCAGGCAGCTCGGCCAGCCGCAGCCCGTAGCGGCCTTCCAGCCACGTCTGGGCCCCGCGCAATCCGCGCACCGGGGGCCGGATTCCCAGCGCCTCGGCGACCGCCGCCAGCGCCCGGATCAGGTCCGCCCCCTCCCCCGCCCGCAGCGGGGCCTGGGTCAGCGGCAACAACCGGCCCTCGAGGTTGATGGTGGTGCCGCGCTTCTCGTAGCCCGTGACGGCGGGCAGCACCACGTCGGCCAGCCCCGCCGTCGCGGTGAGGTGGGTGTCGTGAACCACCGTGAAGCCGCGGGCCCGGCCCGGCAAACCCTGGGCGGCAGGGTCGAGGCGCGAGATGAAGGCTGCCCCCACCCCGTCCAGCCGCGCGTAGGGCATCCCCCCGGCGCCGGGGACAAGGTTGAGGCCCCCCAGCCCCCGGCTGTTCGCCCCGGCGGGCAGGGCAAGGACCTTCGCGCCCACCCGCCCGGCGAGGCTGCCCAGCGCCGCCGAGAAGGCCGCGTCGGCGCCGTTGAGCACGTCGGCACCCAGGATCAGCACGGGCTTCCCGGCCCCCTCCAGCAGTCGCAGCGCCGCCTGAAGTTCGGGGGTGTCGGGGCGGGCGAGCCGGGTCAGGGCGTCTGGCCCGCTGGCCGCCACCCGGATCCCCGCGTGCCCCCACAGCCGCGACTCGCGCCCGATCACGGCGAGCTTCTCCGGCGTGCGTGAGGGCCGCTCGGTGAGGCGCAGATCCGCGATGGCGGTGCCGTGCGCGAACTCGGGGGGCAGCAGGCCGCCGCGCAGGGCCTCCAGAATCCGCAGTTCGACGACCGGGGCTTCCTCGCCCAGATCGGCGCCCAGCACCACGACCGCGTCGGCGGTCGCCACGTCGGTCAGGGTGGCGGTGCTCATCGGGGTGTGGGCGTAACGCGGCCAGTGGTCGAGCGAGGCGGTGCCGATGGCCTCCGCAAGCGCGACCAGCGCCGCCCCCTCCTCCAGGGTGGAATCGGCGTTCAGGTACAGGCCCACGTTGCCGCCGTGACCCAGGAAGCCCTGGCGCATCGCCTCCACCGCCTGGTCCCAGGTCGCCTCGCGCAGCTCACCGCCGACGCGCACCAGCGGCACGGTCAGCCGCTCCTCGGTGGCGAAGACGTGCCCGAAGCGGCCCGCGTCGCAGATCCACAGCTCGTTCACGTCGCGGTTCTCGCCCGCCACGACGCGCTCCAGGCGCCCGTTGCGCGCGTCCACGGTGATCGAGCAGCCCACCGGACACAGGGTGCAGGTCGTCGGCGTGTGGTCGTATTCCCAGTTGCGGCCCCGGAAGCGGGCCACGTTGTCGAGCAGCGCTCCCACCGGGCAGATGTCCGCGATGTTGCCCTGGAAGCCGACCGGCAGCCCGCCCTCTTCCGTGTCGATGAAGGTGTGCCCGCCGCGCTCGATAAAGTCCAGCACCTCCTGCCCCGGCACCTCCTCGAAGTAGCGCACGCAGCGTTTGCAGTGGATGCAGCGCTCCTGATCGAGAATGATGAAGTCGCTCAGGGCGTAGTGCTTGTCGGCGTGGCGGCGGTCGAAGCCGTAGCGGCTGGCCCCGTACCCGTACTCGAAAGCGCGGTCTTGCAGCTCGCAGGCGCCGCCCTTGTCGCAGGTGGGGCAGTCGAGGGGGTGGTTCAGGAGCGTGAATTCCATCATGCCCGCCTGCGCCTTGGCGACCACGTCCGAGGTCCGGGCGGTGCGGATGTGCATTCCCTCGGTCGCCTGCATCGTGCAGGAGGCCATCGGCTTGGGCATCCAGAAGACCCTGGGTTGCCCGGTCGCCTCGTCGAGTTCGAACTCGCCGTCCTTGCCCTTGCGGGGAGTTCCGGCCTCGACGAGGCACATCCGGCAGGCCCCCACCGGCGAGAGGTAGGCGTGGGCGCAGAAATACGGCACGTCGCGCCCGGCGTGAAACACCGCGTCGATGGCACTGGTGCCGGCCGGGAGGTCTACCTGGATTCCGTCTACGGTGACTTTCATGCCTCTTTCCACCTTCTGCGGGGGGGGTGCATCGGCTGCCCGGTCTGCGCCAGCACGTCGTATTCCTCGCGGAACAGCTTGATGGAGCTGAGGACCGGTCCCAGGCAGGCGTCGGCGAGGGCACAGAAGGAGCGGCCCCCGATGTTCTCCGACATGTCCAGAATCAGCTCCACGTCGCCGGGCACCCCGCGCCCGCGCACCAGCTTGGCGTACATGTTCACCATCCAGCCGCTGATGCCCTCGCGGCAGGGGGTGCACTTGCCGCAGGACTCGTGGGCGTAGAAGCGCACGAGGTTCCAGGTCACGTCCACGATGCAGTCGGCCTGCGGCACGAGGGTCACGCCGCCCGTGCCCAGCATCGACCCGGCGGCGGCGATCGCCTCGTAGTCCATCGGGGTGTCCAGCGTGGCCTCGTCCCAGCGCAGCATCGGGCAGGAGGACCCGCCGGGGATGATCGCCTTGATGGGCTCCAGCGGTCCCCCCGCCCAGTCGTAGATCAGCTCGCGGAAGGTCGTCCCCAGCGGCAGCTCGTACACGCCGGGCCGCGCCACCGGGCCGCTGATCTGAAAGAGCTTCATGCCCTTGGACTTCTCGGTGCCCATCCCCGCGTGCCAGTCCGCGCCGTACTTCAGAATCTGGGTCGCCGCGCAGAAGGTCTCCACGTTGTTGATGGTCGTGGGCAGGCCGTAGAGCCCGGCGGCGGCGGGAAAGGGCGGCTTGAGCCGGGGGTTGGCCCGCAGGCCCTCCAACGAGTTCATCAGCGCGGTTTCCTCGCCGCAGATGTAGGCCCCGGCCCCCCGGTGCACGTACAGCTGGAAGTCGAAGCCGCTGCCCAGGATGTTCTGGCCCAGCAGCCCCGCCGCCCGCGCTTCCTCGATGGCGGCCCACATCCGCTCGGCGGCGTGGACATACTCGCCCCGGATATAGACGTAGCCGACCGAAGCCCGCATCGCGTACCCGCCGATCAGCATCCCCTCGATCAGCTGATGGGGGTCTTCGGAGAGCAGGTAGCGGTCCTTAAAGGAGCCGGGTTCGGACTCGTCCGCGTTGCAGATGATGAAGTGCGGTTTGCCGTCGTTCAGCGGCATGAACGACCACTTCAGGCCGGTGGGAAAGCCCGCGCCGCCGCGTCCGCGCAGGCCCGACTTCTTCACCTCGTCGATCACGGCGTCGGGGCCCATCGCAAAGGCGCGGCGCAACCCCTGGTAGCCGCCGTGCCCGCGGAAGTAGTCCAGCGTCCAGCTTCTGTCCTGGCCCACGTGCGCGTACAGGCTGGGGGCAAAGCGGGGGTCCTTGCCGCTGGTGATGGCGAGGGGAGCGGGGTCCGCGACGGTCATGCCTCACCTCCGGGCCGCGTGGGCATCGGCAGCGGCCCCCGGTCGTGGATGCTGGCGCCGACGCGCTCGCCCGTCGCCGTCATCTGGCGACCGTCCTCGCGCACGGTGACGGGCACGGGGTTGTCGGGCAGGGGCGGGATGTCGGCCCGCATCGCGGCGATCAGGCGGTCGCATTTGCTCCGGGTGACGTTCTCGTAATAACCCTCGTCATTGATCTGCACGACGGGCGCGGTCCCGCACGAGCCCAGGCATTCCACCTTCTGCACGCTGAAGCGCCCGTCCGCGCTCACGTCGCCGGGCTGCACGTCGAGGGCCGAGACGAGGTGGTCCCACAGTTCGTCGCTGCCCGCGAGCGAGCACATCAGCGTGGAGCAGACCTGCAGGTGGTAGCGCCCGGTCGGGAGGGTGTGGTAGGTCGAATAGAAGCTCATCACCGAGCGGACCTCGGTGGCCGTGGTGCCGCACAGCGCGGCGATCTCGGCCATCCGCGCTTCCGAGACGAAGCCCTCGGCGTCCTGGACCTCGCGCAGCAGCGGCATCAGCGCCGAGCGGCGGCCCTGGGGGCTGTCCGGGTAGCGCGAGAAGATGTCCGCGACGAGGAGCTGTTTGTCTGCAAAGTAATTCAAAGTGGCTGCGCCTCCTTGTCCGGGGCGGCCAGCCGCCAGCAACCAGCGGCCAGCCAGCAAAGGCTGAAGCTCAGGGAAGCGGGCGGCTGGAAGCTGGAAGCTGGGCGCCTCATCGGTCCACGTCTCCCAGCACCGGGTCGATGGTCGCCAGGATCGTGATCAGGTCGGCGAACTGCACGCCGATGCAGGCGTATTCCAGGGCTTGCAGGTTCACGAAACTCGGCGCCCGGATCTTGACCCGGTAGGGCATCGAGCCGCCGTCCGAGACGATGTAGTAGCCGACCTCGCCCCGCGCCGACTCGGTGGGCACGTACACCTCGCCCCGGGGCGGGTGGAAGCCCTCGGTGACCAGCTTGAAGTGGTGGATCACCGCTTCCATGCTGGTTTCGAGTTCCTGGCGGGGTGGCAGGCTGATCTTGCGGTTGGGGTCCTTGACGGGGCCGGGGCGCAGCCTCTGCACGGCCTGCCGGATGATGGCGGCACTCTGGCGCATCTCCCACAGCCGCATGTTGAAGCGGGCGAGGCTGTCGCCGTCGGGACTGGTGATGACCTCGAAGTCGTAGTCCTCGTAGCCGCTGTAGGGGTTGTTCTTGCGGTGGTCGAGCGGCACGCCCGACGCCCGCAGGTTCGGCCCGGTCAGCCCGAGGTCGAGGGCCACGCCCGCCG
Organism: Deinococcus rhizophilus; assembly: GCF_030271215.1. Taxonomy (GTDB): domain Bacteria; phylum Deinococcota; class Deinococci; order Deinococcales; family Deinococcaceae; genus Deinococcus; species Deinococcus rhizophilus. Next base: position 14,258 of record NZ_JASNGB010000049.1, read on the forward strand.
GAATCACGCCCACCCCCCTGGCCCGGTCGATAAAGATCGGGTTCCCGGCAAACAGGGTGGTGTACTCGTCGATGCCGCGCTCGAGCTGCTCCAGAAAGCGGCCGACCGCCTCCGGCCAGCCGTCCGGAATGTCGCGGTACAGCCCGCCCACCCGGAAGTAGCCCTGGTTCATGCGGTAGCCCGCCGCCGACTCGAACAGGTCCTGCACCGACTCCTTCTCGCGAAAGGCGTAGAAAAACGGCGTCAGCGCCCCCAGGTCCAGCAGGCCGGTCCCCACGAACACGAGGTGCGAGTGGATGCGCCCGAGTTCGTGCAAGATCACCCGCACGACCTTCGCCCGCTCGGGCACCTCCGCGCCCAGCAGCTTTTCCACGCTCAGGACGTAGGCCAGCTCGTGCCCGAAGCAGTGCAGGTAATCGGTGCGCGGCGCGTAGGTCACGCCCTGGTGGTAGGTGCGGTTCTCGAAGGTCTTCTCGAAGCCGGTGTGCAGGTAGCCCATGTGGGGCGTGACCCGCACCACCCGCTCGCCGTCCATGTCCACGACGAGGCGCAGCACCCCGTGGGTCGAGGGGTGTTGCGGCCCCACGTTCAGCGACATGATCTCGGTGTGCAGCAGCGTGTTGGCCCCGGTGGGGGCCTCGGTCGCCGGGCTGGGGCGCAGGGGTTCGGTGGTCATCGCGGACCCTCCGGCATCACGGGCGGCACCCGGTCCTCGCCCTGGCCCCGGCGCAGCTCGCCCCGGTAGCCGGTCAGCCCCCGGCTCTCCCCGGTCAGCCCGGCGCGGAAGGTGGGCGGGTCGATAAAGCGGCCCTCGCGGAAGAGGGTGGGCGTCTCGCCCAGCGGGAAGTCCTTGCGCAGCGCGTGGCCCTCGAGGTCGTCGGGAGTCAGGATCTTGCGCAGGTCGGGGTGCCCGTCAAAGACGATGCCCACGAGGTCGTACACCTCGCGCTCCAGATAGTTGGCCGCCCGCCACACCGGGTACAGGCTGTCCACGCTCTGGCCGTCGTCCAGCCAGACCCGCAGAAAGAGGCGCAGGTGCTCGTAGGGGTGGTAGACGTTGTGCAGCACGGCAAAGCGGGCCGGGCGGGGGTCCGGGTAGGCGAGGTAGTCCACCCCCACCGTGTCCATCAGCATGAAGCCGCGCTCGGCGAGCGCCCGCGCCACGTCGCGCACGCGCGGGGCGGGCACGACCACGGTGGGCTCGAGGCTGTCGTCGGGCGTCAGGCCGAAGTTGGCAATCACCCCGGTCACGGCCTGCCGCATGGCCTGGCTCCGGTCGGGGGCGGTCACCTTGTCCACGCTTCCACCATCGGCAGCTCGGTGCCGCGCTCGTCGAAGGCCTCGCCGCGCACCTTTTTCTGCAACTGCATCACGGCGTAGATCAGCGCCTCGGGCCGGGGCGGGCAGCCGGGCACGTAGATGTCGACCGGGACCACGTGGTCCACGTTCTGGACAATGGCGTAGTTGTTGAACATGCCGCCCGAGGACGCGCACGCGCCCATCGAGATCACCCACTTGGGGTCGGGCATCTGGTCGTACACCCGGCGCATGACCGGGGCCATCTTCTTGGAGAGCCGCCCCGCCACGATCATCACGTCGGCCTGCCGGGGCGAGGCCCGGAAGACCTCCGAGCCGAAGCGGGCCATGTCGTTGCGCCCGTTGGTGCTGCTCATCATCTCGATGGCGCAGCACGCCAGCCCGAAGGTCGCGGGCCACAGGCTGTTGCTGCGCCCCCAGGCCACCAGTTTTTCCAGGTTGGAAAACAGGATGCCCTCGGATTCCAGTTCCTGCCAGTCGCGGTCGAACAGTTCTTTCAGGGCCATGTGGGGACCTCGGCGGAGAGGGGAAACGGAGGTGGGGGGGCCGCAGGCTCAGGGGCGGCCCCTCGCCTTTCTTGACCCGTTGACGTAGGAGTACCTGCTCTTGTCAGGTCCACTCCAGCACCCCCTTCTTGAGGATGTAGTAGTAGCCCACCAGCAGCAGCGCCACGAACGTCAGCGCCTCCCAGAAGGCGAAGGGCACCAGCTTCTGGTAGGCCACCGCCAGCGGAAAGAAAAAGGCCGTCTCGATGTCGAAGACGATAAACAGCATGGCGACGAGGTAAAAGTGCACCGGAAAGCGGTGGCCCGTGCCCACGCCGCCGTGTTCGGGGTCGTTGCCGCTCTCGTAGGCCATCAGCTTGGCGCGGCTGGCCTTTTTGGGGCCCAGCAGCGCCGAGACGAGGACGGCCAGCATGCCGATCCCCAGGGCGATCACCAGCATGATCACGAAATTCGCGTACTCGATGGAAAGCTCCCTTCTGCCCGGTGCTCTTCTTGCCAACTCGTGAAAAATCGCACGAACTTATAAAAAAAGAGGGTGGGCCTGACGAACTGAAACCGGAACCGACTTGTGGTACGCCTCATGTTCTAGCACGGGTCAGCGCCGCAATGGTGCGGGCGGAAGACGTGTGGGCGCCTGCCCAGACGGATCAGGGCCGGGCATCCAGCCAGCGCGGACACGGGAGGCGGGAGCCACGGTGGGCAGGCAGTCCGGGGACCAGGGACAGTGGGGGCGTCGCCGCCCATATGAGGCGTGGACCGCGACGCCCTCAGCTCAGCAGCTCGACGAAATCGTCCTCTTCCTCGCTGTCGGCGGCGAGCGGCAGGGTCAGGGTGAAGGTGGTGCCGACGCCGCGCCCGGACTCGACCCAGATGCGCCCGCCGTGTTCCTCGACGGCGAGCTTGCAAAAGGCCAGGCCCATCCCGGTGTCGAAGCGGCCGTGCAGGGTCAGGCGGGACTGCTCGAAGGCGGCGAACAGGTTGGGAATGTCCTCCTCGGGGATGCCCTCGCCGTCGTCGGCCACGCTGATGTGGGTCTGCCCGTCTTGCTGCCCCACCCGGATGCGGATGGCGCCCCCGGTGGAGGTGTGTTTCATCGCGTTGCTGATCAGGTTGGCGAGCACCCGGCGCAGGATCTCGGGGTCGGCGCGGGTGGGGCTGAGGCCGGGCGCGACCTGCACGTCCATCAGGCGGTCGCGCAGGCCGCTGCCCACGTCGCCGCGGGCCTGCGCGATCACCTCCCCGAACATCGGGCTGAAGACCAGTTCGGGGCGCAGGCGCATCTTGCCCGCCTGCATCTTGCGCACGTCGAGCATGTTCACCGAGAGGTGCAGCAGGTGCCCCGTCTCGTCGCGGGCGATCTTGAGCAGCTCGCGCAGGTCGGCGGGAACGCGGCTGTCGTCCTCCACGATCTCCAGCAGACCCATCACGGCGGTGATGGGATTCTTGAGGTCGTGGACCAGCATGTGCACGAGCTGATCGCGCACCCGTTCCTCGTGCTCCCAGTCGTCGAGGCGGCCCTGAAGCCGCTGGATGCGCGTCTGGGCCTCGGCGTGCGCGGCCGCGCGGGCGAGCAGGGCGCGGACCTGCAGGGCCAGCCCG